>JAKAYK010000014.1 GCA_021826765.1 Thermoplasmata archaeon
CATCACCGTTCGATGAAATGAAGGCGGTTTTGATCTTCCTTCCATTTGTGGGATATGTCCGGGCCCTCAGGAGTCCGGTTATGTTGGTATCCTCGCTTCTCCTAATAAGTTCCCTGAATATCTCTCCTCCTGCCATCGAAACGCCTTCCATTGCCATCTGCTTTAATCTCCTGTATTCAGGTGCTTCAACTGTCCTGATCGCAGTTCCTGATGCCTCAACATGCAGAAGGTACTTTAGGAAATCTTCACTTTCAATGCTTGAGATTGGTTTTTCTCCTTTTCCCCTTCCAGTGGCTATAAGGAAAAATACCTCCCATGTCCTGATCTGGTATTCTCTAAGTATTTTAAGGATGAATGGAAAATCCATCAGATTCCTTCTCATAACCGTGCTGTTGATCTGAAGTTTTATGCCAAAATCCTTTATGGTGCTCATTGCGAAAAGAGTTTCACGAAACAGGCCATTGCACTTCCTTATTTCATCATGTATCTCAGGCTGCCCGTCAAGGGAAATGGACATGGAATTCATTCCTCTATCCATAAGGAAGGAAAGCATGTCTGTGTTCAGTTTCTCTGTAACCGCCGGGCTGACTGAAAAACCTACTGAAGAATCATGCAATGCAGATACGGTATCCCTGAAAGAAGGACTCATGAGTGGATCTCCACCGGTAAGTATGACATGGGGCGTTCTACCTGCAACTTCTGCTATTTTTCCAATGCTGTTTATAATTTCATCAACATCCTTCATTCCCAGATCAGTACGTGAGGGAAATCCTATGGATGAGGCCCTGCAATGTAAGCATGAGTAATCACATGCTTTCGTCATTTCTATGAACAGCAGATCAGGGCTGTATATTGCCATACACATTCAATAACTGTGGGATTATTAATATAAAAGCTTACATGTAAGGTAAGCCATCTTGAAAACAATAATTATCAGGAAAAATCTATATTCATAATAGCAATGTAATATAATGCTTTCTTTGGTATATTTTGTGATTGGTTTTGGTTCTGGATCAGCTCTGGTAACAATCATATACCTGATTTTGAACAGTAGGAGAAAAGTATCAGCAGGGCTCAACAAGGATGTTATTAAAACCATCGCAATGGAAGTGATGAACGAAACAACTTCTCAGTCACACAGCATTTCAGAATTTATGGCAAGGGTGGTTGCATCCAACACAGAAACCGTCATGGAAAGAAAATCCGAAGAAATAAGCGGAATTCTTAAGCCAATGAGGGATCTTATTGATGATTATTCCCGGAAGATTCGTGACCTTGAAATAAACAGGAAGGAAGAATATGGGGGCCTCAAGGAAGTTATCTCCTCCTTAATGGATCTTGGTTCCAAGGTAAAGGATGAGACCAGGTTTCTAAGTGAGATATTGAGAAACCCACAAGAAAGAGGGAAATGGGGAGAGATGTCCATGAGAAGGATCGTGGAACTTGCGGGGATGGTTGAACACATAGATTTCGAAGAGCAATTTGTTATGAATACTGGAGATAGGCCAGATATGATAGTAAATCTTCCGGGAGAGAGGAGGATCATACTGGATGCAAAGGCCCCCTTTTCTAAATATCTCGAGTTCATTGAGGCATCTGACCAGAAAATTAAGAAAGAATTCATAGCACAGTTTGCTTCAGATATCAGATCACATATAAGGAAACTTTCCTCAAGGGAATACAGCTCAAAACTGGATAATTCCGCTGATTTTGTCATAATGTACCTTCCCGCAGAATCAATGCTGTCAGCGGCAATGATGGAAGATCATGAGATAATGGAATATTCCATGAAAAATGATATTATAATTTCATCTCCAATTATGCTCATGGCATTGATGAAAATTGTAAGTTCAGTCTGGAGGGAAAGAAAATCCATGGACAATGCTGTTGACATACTTCGAAGTGCAGAGAGCCTCAATGAGAGAATTATTGGGATGTTTCAGAAAATGGAATCAATGGGAAGGAGCATTGACAGCACGGTCAAGACATACAATGAAATAATAGGTACCATGAAGCACAGAGTGTTGCCAGTCATAAAGAATATGGAACAGCTTGGTGGATTGAAAGGTCCGGAAAAAGTTCCTGAACAGATTGAAAATTCATCAAGGAAGGGGGAGCTCATGGACTGGATAGAAACAGGTGATAATGATCATGCATAAATATTTCTTTTAATTGAGAGAGTGTTGTAATGTCGGCAGTTCCTCAAAGTATCTCTGAAAAAATAGAAAATGCACTCCAACTGGAAGATGTTCTTGAAAAGAAAAGGATTCTGGGTGAAGTGATGGCAATGGCTATTGAATCGCCTGAGGGAAAAAATATGACACTTATAGATAACCTGGAGCACAGCATAAATGCCAGAAGTGCCGAAAGAATCGATCATTATGCAAAAAAGGCACTGGATTCAATCGTCAAAACCAAAAATAACAGAATCAATGATCTGAACCTTGCAAGATGGAAAGATTATAACGAAATACTTACAGACAGCCTCTGGCTTATGGAAAAACGGGACAGGACAAAAGGGCATGATGCGTCATACTGGGGAAACTTTGTCCCACAGATCCCTCATCAGTTGATGCTCAGATACACCAAGAAGGGAGACTGGGTCCTGGATCCTTTCATTGGAAGCGGAACAAGTGCAATCGAGGCTTACAGGATGGAAAGAAATGCAATAGGCATAGAACTAAATCCTACCGTTCTTTCTTCTGCCGAAAGAAAAATCGAAGCTCTTCAAAAAGAAAAGCTCCATAATGTGAATATATGTTTCTATAATGGAGACAGTTCCAGAATTGATTATAATGAAATAATTAAAAAAGAGGGATGTCGGGAAATAAAACTTGCAATTCTCCATCCTCCGTACCATGACATTATCAAATTCAGTGACTTAGAGGGAGATCTTTCCAGTTGTCCCGAACAGGATACCTTTCTTGAAAAAATTGGTATAATAGCGGAGAAATGTAATAAAGTAATGTCACAGGACGGTCATCTCGCACTGGTCATCGGGGATAAGTATGAAAATGGAAGATGGATTCCACTGGGGTTTCTGTCAATGAATGAGATAATGAAAAGGGGGTTTTACCTTAAGAGCATCATAGTCAAGAATTATGAAGGAACGAAAGGAAAGAGGGGGAGTGAAGAGCTTTGGCGCTACCGGGCTCTTGCAGGTGGTTACTATCTGTTCAAGCATGAATATATATTCCTCTTCACAAAAAAATGAGCTTTTTTAGAATTCTAATTCTGATCTATATCACGTTTCTTTGAGAATTAACATATTTGAAAATTATTTTAAACCATATTGTATTTACCACATATGGGTGAAGAAGTAAACCAATCAAGAAGGGGATTTTTAAAAGCACTCATCGGGCTTTCTGCGGTGGCTGCCGTTGGAGGCATGGGAAAAGGGGCCATACAAAATATTATATCACCTGCTGTTGGTCTCAGTGGCTTTCCCGAAACAATGCTTTACTGGAATGATCCCTCTACCCCGAACTCAGCACCAGTCCCTCTGAAGGTTTCAAAATTTCCTGTAATGAGCGCTCAGGTATGGGTATATTATTATCCGCTCTCTGATGAGCCAAATTTCCTCATCAAGTTCCCAGATCCAGTACCGCCATCTTCTGTTCTTATCGAAGCAACGGGACAGACTTTCACATCTCCTCCCGGCGTTGGCCCCAATGATTCACTTGTTTCATACAGTGCAATCTGCCAGCATCTAGGGTGCATTCCACCAATTATTCATTATTATCCACCAAATTCACTGTCACAACTTCCTCCAAATGTTCAATCAACACTTAACAGTGAAAACAAGAAATATGGGGTTATTCACTGCAACTGCCATGGAAGCACATACGATCCTTACAAGGGCTCATCCGTTATAACTCACCCAACTCAAAAGCCCTTATCCAATGTGGTTCTTTCCTATGATAGCATTACAGATGCAGTATTTGCTAAGAAATTGGTTGGCCCCACTGTTTTCGGACATCCATCAGACCTGTCTGGAGGAAATGGTATATCTAATCTCAAGAAGACAACCTTGATAAATATGTCATCTGCGTGAGGAGATAAAATGGTTAAAAAACCTTCATTCAACGTTAAAAATATAATCAGAAACGTCCTTGGAGAAGACCCTTTAAAGATAAATGAGCTACCTCTTGCAACCGTTCCCGACTACATGAGAAAGAAAGGTGGGTTCTGGTACTGGACTGGCGCCGTGACATCCATGGCATTCGTTTACCAAGTGGTGACCGGTTTATTGCTTCTTCTGTATTATAATCCTGGGAACGCATACAACACCACTGAATATATACTGAATAACGTACCTTACGGTGAACTTATCCTCACCACGCATCTTTACGGTGCCTATGCAATGATTGTTTTAATTTATATTCACATGTTCAGGAATTACTTTTCAGGGGCATATAAGAGACCGAGAGAACTTCAGTGGATTACCGGACTCATTCTTCTTGCACTAACAATTGGAGTCGGATATTTCGGATATTCCATGACTGGTGATGTGCTTTCCGCTGATGCTACGGACGTGGGAAGAGGAATAGCACTATCTGTGCCCGTCCTTGGAAATATATCGGAGTATATATTGTTCGGAAACGGAACAAACACATCCCTTTTCATAAGAATGCTGGGCTGGCACATCATTCTGGCAGCCCTTGTAGGGGCCCTTTTCGGTTTCCACTTCTATCTTGCAGAGGCTAATGGAATCATGCCAAGTCAGAGATCAGTTAATTACACCGCTCCTGCCGTGGAAAAGGATAAGCCGGAACATAAGCCCTGGTTCCCTTACAACCTTCTATTCATGATGCAGTTAGCTGCTTTTTCCTTTGGAATATTCATCATTCTTCCGTCTGCAGTTGATGCCCTGAGAGCATTGAACATGGGTGTTCCTGCCATATTCGATCCATTCCCACAGGTATCACCATCATCACCACTGGCATCATACGTGCCGCCCTACCCACCATGGTTCCTTCTCTTTGTTTATAAAGCGGTTGACTTCAAGATGTTCAACATCTTTGGACAATATTCAGCACTTGCGGCTTCTATATGGTTTGGTGGGCTTCCCTTGATATATTTCCTTCTTGTTCCATTCATTGACAGATCCAAGAATCTCCACCCACTTTCAAGATCTATTTTTACTGCATTTGGAGTCATTGCAATAATTTACCTGATAGTACTCTCCGCATGGGGAGTGCTAGCTCCAGGAATACCTATAAACAACACTGATCTCACATATGTTCTTCTGCCACCATTTGTCATAGTCATAGCATTCTTCCTTCTTCTGGGGCACTTCTACAAGAAGGGCGCTTTTACTCCTTCTATCAGTAAGATATCAGCTTCATTTGGAATATTCATGATACTGTTGATCGTTGGAATATTTGAATTAGCACTGCAGTTCTCATCTATACTTCATGGAATCAATGCGGGAAACATGTCTGAACTCGGAATATTTGGTTCAGCCACGGTTTTTGCAGCCTTTGGAACTGTGAAATCAGCTGATTATGCCAACCTTGCAAGGATAGACACTCAACAAAGAAAGGGTATAACTGTGAGCATAAAGGTTGCAAAGACACTAGTTTCAATCCTCTTCATAATCTCTGCAGAAATACTCTGGCTTATGATTCAGGCAAACCCATTGAACCTTGTTCAGGAAGCAGTATTTGGAATTGGCCTTGGGGCACTTCTCATAATTGTCGGTATAGGAATAAGAATCTACAGGCTGGCATATTATTATGAGTAAGGCACCTAAAGTTGTCGGGTTCAAGGAAATAAGCTTCTGGCAGGAAGATGGAATAGGTGTAATTGCCATACTTACAGGGGAAGATGGCATGGTTACCATGAATTTTTTTGATGAATTTCTGAGGGCCATCACTCTTGCCATTACAGATGAAAAGGTCAGATCCCTTGTCATTACGGGCACAAACGATACTTTCTTCAAAGGTGTCAGGAACCTGGACAATTCAACAGTCAAGGCATATCTAGAACTTACATCTGCAACCGCATCGTTCCTTTCCACAATGGACAAACCTATCATATCCCTGGTTAACGGCAACGCTCTAGATCTTGGCGTCGAACTCGCACTTCTATCCGATGTGATAATTTCAAAAAAAGGAGCTCTACTGGAAGTTTCAGGCAATTATGATCCAGTGATGGGTTTCTCTGTTTCATCACTGAAATATTCCTTCTTCAAGAGCGGCGAGGCAGAAGAGAAAAGCAATTGTGACATAATAATGGAAGGCGAGGATTTCCTTGATAAAGCATCAGTCTATATTACAAAACTTGGAAATCCGGGACTCAATCTCCTGAGAAGAAACAGGCTTAAGGATATTAGAAATGTCCTTTCAACCGAAAGAGAGTACTTTTTATTGAAATCATTGTAATTATTCTAGAAATACATAAAGAATGGTATGGCTATAAGAACTGAGGATAGGGAAGCAAGGAAATTTACCTGTCCCTTATTCAGAATGTTTCTATTCTCAAGAGTTGCACCAAGAACAGAGTCTACATGTGCAGCAGCAAATCCTGCCATTGTGACACCTACAAGACCTGCTACTAGGTTATGTGAAGATGAAAGGAGAACATATGTCACTCCTATAATAAGCGCACCAAACAGAGTGGCAAATTCACCAAGTACTGATATGCCTCCGTTGGTTCCTGTCCTGACTCTCTTGAAAGTTGTTATGAGGTATGTGTTAGGATCGACAACGCCAATTTCAGAACCAAACGTATCGGCAGTTATGGAAGAAATGGCAGCTGAAAACAGGATAAAATAGTGGTACGGAGATGGGCTGATAAAATTTGCAACAGCGATAAACAGGGCCATCATTCCTGCATAAAACACATTGCTGAAATGCCTTTTTCCGTCAGTTCCTTCACTGGTGTTAGCGGATTTTTTATAGTCAAATTTGTATCTTGTTGCAAAATATGAAGTGAGAAGGAATACAACCAGTATTGCAAGCCAGGACATAGAGTCAAGAAACATCACTATGCCTCCAAATATGACTGCAGCTATGGTTCCTTTCAGATCAAGTATTCCAACAAAATAAGATGAAAGAAATAGTATAACGAGAACAAGGGATGAAATTAATATATATTCAATCGGGGGGAATGTTTGCATTTAATTTCTATTTCAAATTCCTCTTTCAGCAAGCCTCTGTTCCCTCGGAAGTTCTGTCACATCAATTCCTTCCATTGAAGGAAGGTTCGAAGAGACATTTCCCACAAGTCTGTAGTCTTCAAAGTTTTCAACGGCATCCACCATGGCTTTGGCCATCTTAATCGGATCTGGCGATTTAAAAATTCCACTTCCTACAAACACCCCATCCATGCCCATTTTCATCATCATTGCAGCGTCGGCCGGAGTGGAAACACCACCAGCAGCAAAGTTGACTACGGGGAGCCTCCCCATTCTCTTAATATCCTTGAGCACTGACAACATTTCATCTGCCATCTTCCCTATATCCATTCCATAGTACAGATCTGATCCGCCTGCTTGGGATTCTTTATTGTATAGTCCCATCATTACGTCACCTCTCAGTTTTGTGTAAGGATCTGTCATAACGGCGGCGATCTTGGCCATATCTCCGTTACTCATGGATTTTATGAGCTTAATAGCTTCCTTCATCACTTGGATATGCCTTACGGCCTCAACCACGTTCCCAGTACCAGCTTCACCCTTTGTTCGTATCATCGCTGCACCTTCAAATATTCTTCTAACAGCTTCAGACACATTTCTTGCACCGCACACTGTGGGAATCTTCAACTGTTTTTTGTTTATGTGAAAATAGGGATCAGCCTGTGTGAGAACTTCACTTTCATCAAGCATGTCAACTCCAACTGCTTCAAGGACAAGAGCTTCAACCGTATGTCCTATTCTTACCTTTGCCATAACAGGTATTGTAACTGCATCAATTATCTCCTTAATCTTTGCAGGATCAGTCATTCTTGCTACTCCTCCCTGAGCCCTTATATCTGCAGGAACCCTCTCCAGAGCCATAACAGCCACTGCTCCAGATGTTTCTGCTATTCTTGCCTGCTCTGCGTTGGTGACATCCATTATGACTCCTCCCTTCGTCATTTTTGCAAAGCCTGTTTTAAGGAGTTCTTCGCCATATCTTAAATCTGAAATATTCAGTGACATAATATCTAATATGAAATAAGAAATTAATATTAAAGGTTTATGAAATAATTTTTGTTAGTTCGTTGATCGAATATTTCATAATGAGGGAATCACTGAAATAATCAATTCTATATAATAGTATTAACTTACCAACTACTTGAAAGAAGACGTTCTGGAATTTATTTATCGCCTCAAGAGAGAGGGAATTAAATATGATCTTGCACCTATGAGGAAATATGATGAACTCTTTGGAAAACCACATGAATCTTATAAAAATATTCATATAACTGGCTCAAACGGAAAAGGGTCTGTTTCTTCAATGATATTCAACGTTATGAGAATGAGAAAAAGAACGGGTCTTTACACATCTCCGCACCTGATAGAATTCAATGAGAGGATACTGGCCCAAGATCAATTCATTTCTGATGAGGAGATTGAATCCCTGTACACATTTTATATGCCATTCGTAGAGGCTGGCCTGAAGAACGACAGGAATCCAACTTTTTTCGAAATTACCACTGAAATGGCCTTCCAGCATTTTAAAAATACCAGTATGGATTGGGCATCTATCGAAGTCGGGCTTGGTGGTAGGCTTGATGCTACTAATGTGTTAACGCCTGAAATATCCGTTGTTACCAGAATAGGGTACGAACACACTGACAAACTTGGAACAACATTAATGGAAATAGCCAGGGAAAAAGGCGGAATAATAAAGGAAGGAAAACCACTTGTAACAGGTGAGAAGAAACCGGAACCATATATGGAACTGGAAAGAATCTGCAAAATGAAAAATTCCAGGATTATTCGTGCATGGGAATATGTTTCTGTGAAAGATGTCAGAATTGATGGATTTGAAACGAGCTTTAAAGCCATAACACCTAACGATGAATATGACATAACGCTCAATGTTCCCGGAAAATTCCAGATCGAGAATGCCTGCACAGCTATATCTGCACTTGAGAATTCAGGTGAATTCCTTGACAGGAAAAATATTGAAGAAGGAATGAATAATACAAGATGGCCCGGAAGGCTGCAGATCGTGAGTAAAAATCCACTTGTTGTTGTTGATGCCAGCCACAATCCGCCTGCAGCGACAACACTTGCTTCTTCTGTAAGGGACATTTACCGCAGTAAACCTGTCCTGATTGTAGGGATGCTATCAGACAAGGATCATTATTCTTACCTTCATAACATATCCAAATGCGCTGACAGCATAATATTGACAACACCTGAAGAACCACAGAGGGCTCAGTCACCCGAAAAACTCAGGGCGATTGCTGAGGGAATTTTCAAAAATGTTAAGGTTATCAAAGATCCTGTGGAAGCTTATGAGTATTCAATTTCAAGGAATGATTTTACCCTTGTTACCGGCTCCATGTATCTTGTTGGCAAGATACTTAAAGAGTTGAATATAGACATGAGACCATTTTCTAAATAGATCAATATCGGTTCTCATATCTTGATCATATTGGTATTAAAAATCCTTTTCTATCCTTATATTTTACAGAAATTGTTGGTGACCAGTTGAATCCATTTGATAAATATTCTATACAAACAATACCTCTGAAAGGCGATATTTCCATTCTGACCGCATCACACGAGCCGGATTCCTTCCCCCATAGGGAAGAGCAGATCGAAAAAATGGTTAACTCCATGAGAGGGATTGTCATGGGCATGAAAACAAACCACTTGTTAGTCTATGGCAAAACGGGTACGGGAAAGACCTCTGTCACGAAATATGTAACTTCCAAACTTCATGAAAAATTGGGGGAAAGATTGATCATATCGTACATTAACTGCCAGGCATATGATTCCCCTTATTCCATCATGGTAAACATAGCAAAGAATGTTCCCGGGGCTGAAAATATACCTGTTTCAGGATGGCCCCTGGACAGAATTTATGATGAACTTGTGAGTTCTATGACAAAAGCAGGCACTTCACTGATTGTCATACTGGATGAAATTGATAAGCTTGTGGAAAAGAATGGTGGAGATTCTCTGTATGTCATCCTGAAGCTTATTGACGAAAACCCTGGAGTTTTAGGGATTGTAGTGGGAATTACTAATGATACGTCCTTTTATGAAAAGCTCGATTCCAGAGTGAAAAGCAGGCTGAGCAGAGATTCTGTAATTTTCCATCCATACAATGCGGATCAACTTAAGGACATTTTATTGCCCAGGGTCTCATCTATATTGAAACCAGAACAGTACGAGGAAGCTGCTATAAACCTCTGTGCGGCCTTAGGCGCTCAGGAACATGGAGATGCAAGAAAAGCGATTGATCTCATGAGGATATCAATAGAACTTGCAATGCTTGACTCTTCTGATATAGTTATAAGAGACTATGTTTATAGGGCCAGAGAAAAGCTTGATTCTGACATTTTAAGAGATACGGTCAAGACTCTTCCAACACACGCCAAGATCGTACTGTATTCCGTCATTTTATCGATACAGGTTCATCCAAACTCAGCTACAACCGGAGAGGTTGGATTGTTCTATAACAAAATGTGCAATTTGCTTGGATATACCCCACTTACATCCAGAAGGATTAGTGATTACATAAATGATCTTGAAGATTACGGCATGATCGGAACGATGCTAAAAAGTCTTGGAAGATATGGAAGAACAAGAATAATAAGAACATCAGGAAGGGAAGACGACATCAAGAGATTCATTCTGGAAGATAGCGATCTTGAAAAATTGAGAGATGTGAATCTATCTACTCAGTTAAAATTTGAACAGTAGATTCAGTGAGAATGCAACTTCACCGAATCTAATGTGATTTCCTCACCAATTGCAGGTATTATAACCTTGGTTCTTGAATTGATTTCAACCAGGTTCTTGAATATCTTTGGATCCTGAGTAATTGGCGGGAAGGTGTTATAATGCATAGGTATGGCAATATGTGGGTTTATGAGGGTAACTGCCTTTGCAGCGTCCTGCGGTGACATTGTGTAATGGCCCCCTATGGGCAGCAGAGCAATATCTGGCCTGTAGGCGGAACCGATCAATTCCATGTCCTTGAAAAGTCCGGTGTCTCCTGCGTGATATATTCTTACTCCCCCAAAATCAAGGATCATTCCTCCTGGGTTCCCTGCATACAATCCTTCATAACTTGATGAATGCATGGCAGGCACAGCAGTAATTTTTATTCCTGCAACTTCAGCAGAGCCACCAAAATTTAAATCATGAACCTTAAGACCATCATTTTTCTCTGAAAGAATCCATGCAAGTTCTACCATGGTTACCAGTGGAGCATTATTCTGCTTGCAAATGAATGGTGCACTCCCAACATGATCAGAATGCCCGTGTGTCACAACCACCACATCTGTCTTAACATCCTCCTTCATGATTTTGGAGGATGGATTTCCTTCGATGAAAGGATCAATAATCAGCTTTTTTCCAGTCTCGAGATCCTCCACATCGAAACACGCATGTCCGTTCCATCTAAGTTTTATTTTTTCACTCATGGAATTAGAATGATTTAATTTATTTTAACATTTTGAAAAAAACAACCATTGTATGATGCAAGACAGGTAAACATTATATCTGTCTAAATTGACTCCGATTAATTAACTGCCTGATATGTCAGTGCAAACATTTCTATATATTCGAATGATGTTTTAACGATTATAATGGTAGCAGAGTTCCTTGAATATCCTGATTTTTCTGAAATTATTCCCAAAGGTTCTGTTGTTGCAATATCCGGGTTCAACCTTGGAACAACGCCTGAATATCTCATGAATTTGCTTTTAGAAACATATATTAAAACAGGCAAGCCTTCAGATCTTTTTATTGTGTGTGATGCATTACCTGCGGCTTCAGGAAGGGGCCTGGACCTTATAATGAAATATATTTACGAGAACAATGACAGTAAATTTATAAGAGGAATTCTCGTACCCTTCCTCGGGTTTTCAAAATATCTCCAGAAAATTGCCCTTGAGGAGAGAATGCCAATATACAGCTGGCCCATTGGAGTTACTGCATACTGGCTCAGGGAAGTTGCATCCGGCAGACCTGGACTGTTAAGCAGGATAGGCGTGGGAACATATCTTGATCCAGAACTTCAGGGTGGAACTTTGAACAATGTTGCCAGAAAACAGAATCTCTGCAAGATCAGTGAAATTAAGGTAGACAGCCAGAAATCACTATTTTTTGAGGGCCCAAAACCAAATTTTGCTCTTATCAGGGCATCAATTTCAGATTCGAAGGGAAATCTTTCAGTGACTGACGAGCCCTTCAGAGGCACAGTTCTTACGATGGCACAGGCAACAAAGGCAAAACCCGTATCTGGGAAAGTGTATGCCCAGGTTAGCAGGGTGATGCATGGAGGTACCATGTCTCCACATGAGGTGGAGGTGCCCTGGCCACTGGTGGATTCTGTCATAATGTCCCCCAAGGAATATCACTGTCAGAGTCCGCAGTTGTCATTCGATCCTGAGGTTTCAGTTGGAAACAGCTATATCGCTAGTCCTGAATTCTCTGTGAAGGAAAAGGAACTTGACGTCGCTGGAAAAATTATTGTGCAACAGGGAACAAAAGGGCTCATTAAGGCCCTGGGAAACAAGGATCACATCATGATAAATCTTGGGGTGGGACTTCCTGCATCCATTGGCAGATACATCTATGAGAATCACTTTGAAGATCGTATAGTTCCTGTGGTCGAATCCGGACCGTGGGGTGGAGTATCTCTTTCAGGGGAAAATTTTGGCGTTTGCAAAGGATTCTTTGCTGTGTCCACGATTCCGGACATGTTTTCAAATTATGAAGGTGGAATTATCGATATGGCAGCATTGGGATTTCTTCAGGTTGACAGATTTGGAAATGTAAATCCATCCTACATCCCGGGAAAGATCACGGGGCCAGGAGGTTTTCCTGTTATAGCGCAGGGTTCCCCTGCTACTTTTTTCATGGGTAAATTCATGGGTGGTAAAACTGATTGCCAGTTGTCAAACGGACAGTTGAAGATAAACAGAGATGGAGAAACCGTAAAATTTGTAAATGATGTTTTCAGGATATTTTTCAGTGGAAAACAGGCTTCAGTTCAGAGAAAGAAAATAACATACATAACTGAAAGAGCCATTATGGAACTCACATCTCAGGGAATTGAAATCGTTGAAATTGCTCCCGGTATAGATATTGAGCAGAATGTTATATCAAAAATGGAGTTTGAACCGAAAATATCCCCTAAATTGAAGGAAATGGAAATTATAATTTGACTACAAAAATATGGAGAGTCAGGAAACTGTGTTTCCTGATTAATGATACTTTTAAAACGGTGAATGATGCAACCCTGGACGATGAACTGGATGATCACAAAAGAATATCAGTGAACGAATTGATAGTCTAAAAAATAACAAATATTAATTATTATAGAAAATTTCCCTCATAATTGCTAACAATATTCACTGTCCTTGCGGGAACATCCCTAGGCATTTCAATGGCAGCTCCACCAGGACCAATAACAGCAATGATTGTAGACAGATCCAGATCATCTGTTAAAAGCGGCTTATTGGTTGGTTTTGGGGCCATGACAGCAGATTTTATCTTGATGATTTTTGTTCTGTATCTGAGGAATTCCATAAATCTCTCCTCCATTTATGATGAACTTTATGCTATTGGTGGTATCTATTTCATCATTCTCGGATTTTCTATACTCAAAAATCTACCCGATACACAAAATGAAGTGAAATTACCAAGTGAACATAATTATTTTGGGTATCTAAAGGGGTTTGCGACTGGAATGATGAATCCTCTTCAGATCGGATGGTGGTTAACTGCAGGAATAAGTGTTATGAACAACCAGGGAATAGAACCTTTTTATTTTTTTTATCCCGGAATAATTCTTTATCTCTTCATATTTAGCATAATCGTAAAAAAATCATACCTGAAATGGGGGATAAAATTTGAAATGGCAGCAAGCATATTCAGTTCCGCAATACTTTTTATTTTTGGCTTCTATTTTTTCTTTATTCTTGCAGTAAATCTCAATATTGTTCCATTATTTTGAATACTGTAAAGTCAGATGGTATACATGAAGGAGAGAGATCCTCATGTGATTCAATACCAATGCGATTCCACCACGACCTTTGAAATGGGAACTTCTCTGTGAAATCTAGGAGAGGGGGGTCACTGATTATGAACTGGATTCAGCCCATATCAAAATACAATCCAGTTTCTCATAATTTTTAGTATGGTGGGAATACATTCTTGGTATGCTTATAGTTATTTTCTCCTCGCGGAGAACTCTTCCTCTCTTCTTTGCATATTCAAGGATAAAGTCCCTGTTTTTGTAATTGTGTAGAAGATAAATATTCTTGCAGTTACGAAAAATAATATCTAAGAATGGAAGATCAGAATCGCGAATTACTGCCCCAAATGGGGGGTTGCAAATTGCTGTATCAAATCTTTCCTCCACATCAGAAATATTTCCAATCACGATTCTTATGTTGCTGAACTTGCGCAAATTCTCTTCAAGAACCATAAGTTGTTCTCGGTCAATCTCCACTGCAACAACTTCATCTGCTCCAAGCATCAGAGCAGAAAAGGATAAGACTCCGGTACCCGCTCCAGCGTCCAGGATTTTTTTCCCTTCAATGTTTCCATCCATTGCGGCCATGAAAACAAGATATGCTGCAGTTGAAGGATCGGTAGGGTACTGTTCAAGATGATTCTTCGGATTGTTAAAAGTTAGAAGTTTTGAAAGAGCCATCTCAATTTTTTTCTTGTTTATATTATTCTTCAGATGCTCCCCCGCCGACAGAGATATCAATGACATTTTTTGCCAATTTCTTTGAGGATTCAAGATCCATTCCCCTGTCTACAAGGAGTTTTTCAATTTTTCGCATGGCTCTCTGTTTTTTCCAGGTGCCGCCTTCATGAGCAGCAATAACAATGAACCTGGCAATTTCTCTATCCACGTTAATTCCAAAGCGTTCTCTCATCTTTATCTGCCATAATGGTATGAGAATCTCTGGAATATTCCGTAAGTTATTGCTCTGCCTTCTCTTTGCAATGATACTGTCAACTTTCTTCCTATCATTCAAAGGCATATTGACTGATATCAACCTTATAATTAAATATAACGTTTCATCGTAATGTGACATCCGGCCACCGCCAAAGACGCGGGCTCACCGTTTGAACTATCCGTTTTAACATCCGTGTGAAGGTCCGATCTTCAGATGTGTGAATTGAGATGTTACAAGCATCTTAATGGTATAAGTATGCCCTCATGAATGATGCATTGGCACTTTCCTGTTGCCTTGTATGACCTTTTTCTGTTCCATTCGTTTGACATTTCGAAAGAATAATATCTATCAGGTAAAGCAGTGAAATTTGTACTCTTGATAATGTATTTCTTACACCATTTGTGTAGTTGTGGTAGGTTAAACAGCAAATTGAATTTAGTTCATTCAGAACCATGAATTCATATAAGTTTTTTAAAAACGGCGTATTTGAAAATGTTCCCTCGAGACACAGCAACGAATCTCGGATAAAAATTGAAGATTTAAGGATTAAAAAAATTATAGTGGAACAATCCTCACTATGTTGCTCCCTCTGATAATGACGGAACCGAGTTTTCTGGTTGTTTCATTTCCTATTTCTTCTACATCATCCATAACCATGTTCATGTATTCGTCATATCCCGTAAGAAGCCCTTCCATTGTTCTATTGTCTTTAAGCAATAGTGATATTTTCTTGTTTAGATTTTCCTCAAGCAGTTTCATTGGCATCATTTTATCTCATCCTCTCAGTTATATTCATCCTCGTCTAATTCTTCTCTTTTCATAATGAACTGAACCAGTCCCCTGACTATCTCCTTCATGTCATTTAATTCCTTTTTCATAGTGCTCAGTTCCCGGCTCATTCTCTCTATTTCTTTTACACTTGTGTCGTTTACCATTATTTCACCTTAAATTCTAAGATTTCCGTAATCAGGTGCAATTTTTCTGCTTTCTGTTCTCTGACAGTTTTCGCAGTAGAGCTCGGAGTTGACAAGCACCATGACATTCCTGCATCTCGTGCACCTAGTTTTAAGCACACCAAGATTTGTTCCAAGAATGGTTAGCTCAAGGTTCTGTCCCACCCTGATTACCTTACCCCTTATTAGATCACCGGTTCTTACGCTGAGTGGTGGCCCCTCATCCCTTCTTCCACCCGATCTGATATAACCTTCTGCATTACATGAAACAATTTCATGTCCTTTCTGAAGACCTGCAACAGATATTGTAATCTGCCTCTGGTCATTTTTTGTAATCTGCCCATACACAATATCACCATTGAAAAATCTCAATTTTTTCTTTGAACCTTCTATGGACATCAGAAATTTTGAATCATTTTTCACTACATTTCCCGGAACCAGCGCAATAAGTTTTCC
>JAKAYK010000015.1 GCA_021826765.1 Thermoplasmata archaeon
TCCATTATGGCTTCAACCTTCTCACTGTTCTTGGGTAAGGAATCGCATCCTTGATGTTTCCAAGGTGCATTATCCACATGGCGAGCCTGTCCAATCCCAGTCCGAAACCGGAATGGGGGATGCTTCCATATTTTCTAAGATCAAGATACCAGTAATAATCATCTTTTTTCAGGTTGTTCTTCTCTATCCTTTCAACAAGTTCATTGTAATTCCAGATTCTTTCTCCGCCGCCGATTATTTCCCCATAACCTTCAGGGGCCAGAAGATCATGGCAGAGTATCTGGCTTGGATTCTGCGGATCAGGCCTGTGGTAGAACGTTTTCAGCTCTTCCGGAAAATGTGTCAGGAATATGGGCCTAGTGAAATTTGACATGATCTGCTTTTCCTCGTCAGCACCCAGATCGTCCCCATATTTCAGAGGCATACCATAGGAAGATGATTTTTCAATCAATTGGCTGTATTTCATCCTCTGGAAAGGATGGAGGCTGTCTTCAAGAACTTTGATGTCCCTTCCAAGGATGTGCAGTTCTTCGTTGTTTTTTTCCAGAACCATCCTGACAATGTGCTGAATCATCTTCTCCTCAATTTCCATCATCTGGTTATTATCTGCCCATGCAACCTCGACCTCTGCATGCCAGTATTCCGTAAGGTGCCTCCATGTCCTGCTCTTCTCTGCCCTGAAGCTTGGTGATACCGTGAATACTTTTTCAAGTGAGAAGATGAATGTTTCCAGGTAAAACTGTGTGCTCTGGGAAAGGAATGCATCCTCTCCAAAGAATGGTACCTTGAATAATGTGGAACCTCCTTCCGTTGCAGTTGATACCATCAGAGGGGCCTGAACCTCAAAATACCCATTATCGATGAAGAAATCCCTGAATGCCTGGAAAATAGTGGATCTTATCTTCAGTTTTGCATTGAATTCCCTGCTCCTGATCCAAAGATGCCTGTTGTCAAGTTCAAATTCCTCTGAGATATCCTTTGAAACTGGAAAATTATCATTTCTCTGGAATATGGCGAAAGAGGATATTTTCAGTTCATAACCTGTGATTGCCCTGCTGTCCTCATATACAGAGCCCTTTATCTCCATGCTGCTTTCGATTGTCAGCGAAGCCAGTTGATCAAACTTTTCCCTGCCGAGATCTTCAAGCTTTCCAACACACTGTATGATATTGCTGGAATCCCGCAGGATGATGAAGCAGATTTTGCTTCCAGTCCTAATTCTGTATACCCATCCTCTGATTTCCACCTGCTTTCCTGACTCATCCGCAGAAAGAACAGAATTTATATTCTGCATAAAACAGTGATTCATTCAATTATTATATATTTGCTTCAGCGATCCTTATTATTTCTTTCAGGAACCTCTCCCTGAACTTTACAGGGTATTCTTTTACAGTCACTATGTCTTCAATCCCAAGCTTCATAGATTTCTGTATTTCCGATACACCATCTTCAAGAACACTGTCATACAGTTCTTCCTGCCTCATCTGCCACTTCACCTGAGAAACCAGAATACGTATAAAACCATGGATGGGTGATTTATCCTTGCATTTTTTCCATGGAATTTCCATGATCTCATGGGCCTCCCAGAATCTTTCCATTTCCAGAAATGACATCAATTGAGACGATAAATTATCCCTGTTCAGATTCTCTCTTTCTAATTCAGGATAGGCTCTGAAAATGCTTATGGTGGAAAGTGTCATCAGATCAGCATCTGTTGCTCCGTTGAAAAAATCTGCCTCCGTCCCGTATGTGGTTCTTCTGGAGATGAATCTTGATCTGAGACACTGCAGCGCCTTGGTGTTTGCTGCAGGAATCCCACAAATTAATCTCACTTCACAGTCCCCACGCTGTTTTCTCTGAGATCCTCAACAAACAGTTTCGGTATGCCTTTCTCGATCAGATACTCCCAGCTTGGAATAACTTTTCTTGCTATGGCAAGGACGATTATGTCCTGAAGACTCACGTAACTCGTGGAAGGTGCATAGGAAGTTCCCAGAAGCCAGGGTGGATAATGGAAATATTCCTGAAAATTTCCAGGTACAACCCTCATAAGGCAATCTGTTAATATTTCAGATATTTTCTTGTTATAGTACCATTTCTTTATACCCTGTGTCATGTAAACAGGTGGAGGCATGTATACCTTCCAGTTAAGTCCGTAAAGATGAATATCTCCCTGGTACATAGCAGTGCCAGTGAAAGGAGAATTTGTTATAAGTGTATGTTTCTCCTCCAGGCCCGTTCTCTTGTTTACAAGACTGAGGTTAATATGTGATTTTTTTGACATAAGGTCAGCTATGGATATTTCCAGCCATTCGAGCTCTTCCGTAGACAGGTTCAGATCGTTCTCAATCTGGTCCTGAATGTCCACAAGGTCCTCGATTGTAGAATTGAGGATCAGTTTTATGTAATAATCTGTTTTCCTAAGCCCCATTTCTCTCCCCTACTAAATATTGAAAAATTGTATATAAGAGTAATGCAAACATGACCGAATTTTATAAAGAAAAATAAGAATGAAATAAATATACATGGTGAATCAGTCATTATGGCCATGCGTGATCAACTGATGCTGCAGTATATATCTGATCTGGAAAATGCAGGACTCAAAAACATTGAAATTGATGAGAGTGTTAAAAGAGTTGGTGGAATTCCTGATTCCATAAACGTAAAACCATTCGATCTTAACCAGATATGGTGCAATGTCCCATTCCAATCACTTTCTGAACTGAAGGAATACATAATACTTAATGGAGGGAAGATTCAGGGTAATTCTTATGTTTCCCATTTCCCGATTGGACAGAGGGAAATTAAAAAGTTGAATGTTTCCTCACTTACAATTCCTGAATCCATCCATCTGGCGTATGCATTGAGGATGAAAGAATTGACCCAAGCCCAGGAACTTCCCTTTAACATTGTGGAAGTTGCTTTCCAGATCAAGAATGCACTAAAATTGCCAGACGAGTTGTTCATTGATTTTCCAATCATGCCCATGGAAGGCAGCATCCAGTGCGGAAATCCAGTTCTGAGTGAGTTTGGCATAGTTAAAGATATCAGGCTTTACTATAACATGTATGGATTTTTTAACGACAGGGCGATTCCATTTGTATCATTTCCCGCAAATTTCCTCATTGACAGGGAAGTGATTTCTGACTCCATTACAGAAAAAATTGCTTATGCATTTGAAAGATCAATGTCAGAACCAAATTACAGCGATTACATTGAGTACAGGTCAGCAAAAAACATAAAAAGAAAGTTTATGGCCAGAACCTGGAAACCTGTGAAAAGCAGGATGTTCACGGAACAGGAGATTCAGATGGCGATCGGTACCGGGATGTTCATGGAAAGTGAACAGACCCTTGCCCTGAAGGATGGCATTAATCCAGATGCATTTGATTCATTCGTAGAAATGAAGAGACAACAGGCTGAAAAATATCTGATTGATTGGAAGTCCACGAAGATCTTCTGATCAATCGGAGTCTTCTTCAATATTCTTGCCGTATACGCTTGTGATCTGCCTGTATCCTATTTTTTCATAGAAATTCAGGGCGATCAGGTTAAGAGATGGAAATTCTGCAGTGATTATCTTAATTCCGAGTTTTTTCATCTCACCATAGATGGCGCTGAGAAGCATGTTTCCCACATTCTTCCTCCTGAATTCAGGCATTATGTAAAGATCGATGATCCTCAGTTCCCTTGAAGGTTCATAGGATATCCTTTCTCTGATCTCCGCCTTTACCAGCCCCATTATTCTGTCTTTTTTCACAGCAACAAGCGTGATAAAGTGTTCATGATCATTTATGCACTTCAGGTAATAGTCACGTATTGGTGCATCGTCGCCTTCCCTTGTCCTGAAAAGAGGATCGAATTCTCCATTGAGTTTCTTCATCCTGAATATCATGGACATGAACTGGTCAATATCCCCTTCCCTCGCTTTTCTTACAGATCCACTGCTTTCCTTCATTCCCTCACCTCCGGTAGTTTTCTGATGAAACCCAAATCCATGGATTTCTCAATCATCGTCCTGTTTGCGCTTATTATTTCCCTTGCTGTTTTAAGGTATCCTTCCCTGCTGTCAGGTTTCCTTGCAAGTCCCTCATCCACAGATGCTCTTGCCACAGTGGACGCAACCTGTGGATACAATTCCCAATCTTCCATTGATGGCACTATTCTATCAGGTTGCGGGGCCCCAACAAAGTTTGCAATTTCCTGAGCTGCCTTCACCATGATCCTGAAATTCACACCCCTTGACCTTGCATCAAGCATTCCCCTGAAAACACCGGGAAAAACAAGGCTGTTGTTTATCTGGTTTGGAAAATCCCCTCTTCCTGTTGCCACTATTTTAGCTCCATTGTCCAGTGCATCCTGTGGCCATATTTCAGGAAGCGGGTTAGCAAGTGCGAATACAATTGCATCCTTGTTCATCTCGCCTATCCACTCATTCTTTATGGTTCCAGGCTCAGCCTTGGCTGCTGAAACTATTATGTCAGTCCCCTTAATTGCATTCTCCATGGTTCCCTTCCTGTTCTCACCATTTGTCATGAGGGCCAGTTCATATTTCCATGGATTTGAAAACATCAGGGAATCCAGATCATCCCTTTCCTTATCCAGTATTCCCTTAGAATCTACCATTATTATGTTCCTGGGCTCAAAACCTGACTCTATGAGAAGATGTGCAGCTGCTATGTTTGCTGCTCCTGATCCCACCAGTGCTACTGTGGTATCCTGAGGTTTCCTGCCTGTGATCCTCATGCTGTTTATGAGTCCCGCAAGTATGATGCAGGCAGTGCCTAACTGGTCGTCATGCCATGCAGGTATGGTTAATTTTTCCTGAAGTTCTTTAAGCACATAGAAGCATTTAGGGCTCTCTATGTCCTCAAGGTTGAAACCCCCGAAGGAGGGTTCAAGGGCCTTCACAACAGAAATGAAATGATCTCTGTCTGAAACTCTCAATGGAAGCGGGATGGCATTCACCCCGCCAAGAAGATTGAAAAGCATTGCCTTGCCTTCCATTACAGGCATTGCAGCCTCGGGGCCAACATTCCCTATTCCCAATACCCTTGTGCCATCTGTGACGATGCCAACGCTGTTCCACCTCCCTGTAAGATTGAAAGATTCCTCGGGGTTCCGCTTTATCTCCATTGAAACTTCAGCAACACCCGGAGTGTACCAGTAAGAAAAGTCTTTGAGTGAATTTATCGGGACGCTGGGAAGTGTTCTAATCTTCCCTTTGTAATATCTGGAATATTCGACTGCAAGCCTGTTGAATCTCGCAGTTCGTTCTCCATCATTCATTGATACCATATGCAAAGATAATTTAAATATACTTCTAACATGGCTTAATATGGAGGAACTAACCAATATCAAACTGGACTGGAACATTATTCTCGGCAAACAGATCAGGACTTTACAGGATCAGTTCCCCGGTATAGATGCCGTTAAATTGTTCAGACCCATTGTAGACCTTCTTTCCAGCAACATGATTCCATCAAGAGTTATAATCTCCAGAGGTGAAGTTTCCGCGTACAGCTATATCCTGCCATCAGGAATTCTTGATGACAGGATCATCTGCACCATTGGATTTATTAGAGATTCGGAAGAAAATATGGATAAAGCCGAAACCATTTTGAATTGGCTGGATGATTTATCTACAAGATCTGGAAAACTCATAATCATAGACAATATGTTCAATGGCACATTTCTGAATGGCACACTTGAAAAGCAGGGATTTACTGTGGACAGGCGCCTGAAGATGAAATCACCACTTAAGAATATCAGGGAAAGGAAAGATGACTCAGAACTTTCTGGAAATTTGAATGGTGAGGCAATTATCCTGAAGATTGATGAAGTTGATATTGATGAAATGCGCGTTGCCCAGTACGATGCATATTGTGACAGCCCAGAACATTACCTTCTTTATAGAAAGGATGGCAAAAACCTGACATATGATATATTGCTCAATGGTTATTACGGTAAATTCATGCCTTCTCCTTCCTCTGTTCTCTATAAGGATGGAGTTGCAGGTGCATGCATTATCACTGACGGAAGGGAAGAATTCATAAACACAGGAGTCCCCCTGATTGTTGATATATTTGTGAATAAAGAATTCAGGGACAAGGGGTTTTCATCCTTCCTGATCCGGTATGCTGCTGAGAAACTTCAACTGCTGGGCCACACTGATATACAGTTATGGGTAAATGAAAATTCAAAGGCCAGGAGTATATACCGTGATATTGGATTCATGGATACTGGTGAGATTGAGACCCTTTACTGGAAAGATTTCAGAAAATACTGAGAATATAACTTATCACAATTATTCCAACAGGAATGCTGAAATTATCGTCAAGAGGATACCCGGATGCAGATTCTACAAGTGATGCACCAATAGCGAGGGGAAAATAGGTCATTCCGGATATCAGATATGCAAATGCAAGAGTAGGGATCATCATTGCCATCAACCCGCCCAGGCTTTTCTTCCTGCTGTAAGGGAGCCTGATTGTCCTTATGCTCATTCCGACTATAGTGGCAAGAGAATCCCCTATTGCCATTGCAAACACCCCGATAAGTATGATGTCTGTGGAAGTGGTCAGGCCCATGAGAATCATCAGTCCGGATATATACCATATTGATCCAATGCCTACAGGAACATCTGGCCTCTCAAGGGACGAAACCATCTTAGAGAGGCCATTCTGCACATTGAAGGACAGAATATCCAGGATAAAAATAGAAATGACTCCGAGTAAAACCATTCCGGAATAGGAAAGTGAGTTGGAGATTTCAGGAAAAATCAATATGAACAGTACGCCTGATGCGATCTGTACAATATCCCTTCGTTTTTCCACAACGGGATTCTTGCCTCTGGTAGAATCGTTGACTGATGCCATTTTCTTCAATTCATCGTTGAATATCATTGAAACAGCCATACCTGTTCCTGCTGCAAGCAAAAAAACCTGCATGGAAATTGCAGAGTATGTTGAATAAAATTGAATGATGGAACAGATTGCAATCACTACAAGGAATGGTATGGAACTCCGTCTGTAGAGAGTGTTCATTGCAAGAGAGAAACATAGTTCCACAGGCATTGAGAGTGGGTTTAAGCCGGAAAACAGAAACAACAAGGAAAAAATAAGGGATATAACTGTTGATATGTTAAGGTTCCTGCGCATTGCGTACATATAGAACAGTATGGAGATAAGCCAAAGTGTGAAGGAAAGTAATAGAAGCTGCATTTGCTATGTATTTTCACAAAATATAAAAGCATGCTTCATTATCAAGTGTTCAGAACAGTACTTTCAACTAATTCTTCATTGACAGCCTGATCCAGTTTTTAGAAAATTCTGGGGTGGTTTCCGTAACTTTGTGGAACCCCATTTTAATATAGAAATCTATTGCCCCGGTATTTGTGAGAGGAGTATCAACCACCATTGTTTTTCTGGAAATCAGTGGTGCTATGATACCCATAAGATATCTTCCAATGCCTTTTCCTCTGAAAACCGAATCCACAACGATCTCTTCAATGTAGAATTCTTCTCCTGAACATCCATGTTCTGAAAGAACTTCAGTATCACTGCTTCCTGCAATCCATCCTGCAATCTGGGAATTAATTTCAGCGATCCTGCAAAGATAAACGGGATTGCTGATGTAATCTCTTACTATGCCTTTATCAATTATCAGTCTGTTTTTGTTTGAAGAATCACAGTTGACCGTGAGAAATGGACTCATGGATTTCTCCAGAATTTCATACATCCTCTCCAGGTCTGAAGGCTCAGGTATCCTTATAGAAATATCAAGACTGCTCAATTGTCACTTATATGCTTCCACTAAACTAAAAGTTTTTCTGGACAGCATTGAACTACTGGAACTCAAATTCCCCTGAACGTGAATGAAATGGGAATAATATTGATAAAATTTGGATATTATAGGGGGAATTCCATGCTTCCAAAAGCATTTTCCCAGTCCTTGAGGAAACGTGAAAGGCCCTCATCTGTCTTGGGATGCGAAGGAAGTTTTGAAAGGACATCGAATGGAAGCGTGATGACATCGGCACCCATGATCATTGCCCTGACCACGTGAAGCGGATTCCTGATTGACGCAACAAGTATCTTAGTCTTAATGTCATAGTTTGTGAATATGGTCTTAATCTGTTCTATAACGGACATTCCATCTTCCCCAATGTCATCAAGCCTTCCAACAAATGGTGAGACAAACTCAGCACCTGCCTTGGCTGCAAACAGTGCCTGTATCCCATTGAATATCAATGTTGAATTGACAGGTATTCTTTTTTCCTTCAGTGCCCTTGTGGCGTTCAATCCATTAAGTGTCATGGGAAGTTTCACAACTGCATTGCTTCCAAGGCTGCTTATTTTAAGTGCCTGAGATAGCATTGTTTCATAGTCTGTTGCTATAACTTCTATGCTGACGGGCCCCGGTGTTTCGTGGAGAATCTCAGTGATTACCTCCCTGAAACCCTTGCCCTTTGACATTTCCTTCGCCACAAGGCTGGGGTTTGTGGTAACTCCATCAAGCAATCCCCATTCCCTGGCTTTCTTTATCTCCTCAATATTTGCACTATCAAGAAACAGTTTCATATTTATCTTCCTCCAGAAAACATTTCACTCCGGCATCCACGATATCCTTAATTCCCATATGAAAGTAATCAAAGAGTTCCCAAGACTTTCCAGACTTTCCAAAGGTGTCCCTCATTCCAATTCTCACCACGGATACTGGATATTCCTCGGAGACAACCTCTGCAACTCTGCTTCCAAGGCCATTGTAAATGGAGTGCTCCTCTGCTGTGAGAATGTGTCCTGTACTCTTTGCATATTTGATGATATTTTCTCTGTCAAGTGGTTTCATGGATGACACATTGATCACTGCAGCATCTATAGCCTGCTGTTTCAGTTCTTCCGCTGCATTCAAAGCATGACCAACCATTGAGCCATTGCAGAAAATGGTGAGATCTGCACCATCTCTCAGTACTGTGTTTTTTCCCTCAATGAACGTGTAATCAGGCTGGTTAACCACAGGGAATTTTTCTCTGGACAGCCTTACATAATATGGAGTTCTCGTTTTATCGACAAGATAATCCATCAGGGATGATACCTCAACAGTATCTGCAGGCACGATTACCTTCATGTTAGGAAGACCGCACATTATTCCAGTATCTTCTATAATCTGATGTGTGGCCCCGTCCTCCCCCACTGTGATTCCAGGATGTGTCACAACAAATTTCACGTCAATGTTGTTGTAGCATACTGATTGTCTTATCTGTTCATATGTTCTTGTGAGAAATACTGCAAAAGTTGAAACAAAAGCCTTCTTTCCGCTAAGTGCAAGGCCCGCTGCAGCAGTGACCATGGACTGTTCCGATATTCCCATATTGAAAAACCTTTCAGGGAATTTCTTCCCGAACATTCCTGTCCTGGTTGATGATGAAAGATCTGCATCCAGCACCACTATTTCCTTGTGGGATTCCCCAAGGGCCACAAGCTTCTCTCCATACTTTTCCCTTAAACTTTCACTTACCATTATGTTGCACCTATTTCCTTCAATGCCTTTTCGAACTCTTCCTGGTTCGCAGGTGGGGCCCCATGATACTTGCTTGTGTTTTCCATATAGCTGACACCTTTCCCCTTCACTGTATTTGCGATGAGAAATACCGGTTTTTCCCTTTTCTGTGAGGCAAATGCGAATGCTCTCCTGATATCCCTGAAATCATGCCCGTTGAATTCCATAACATCCCATCCAAAGCTCGCTGCCTTGGCAGAAATGTCCCCCATAGGCATCACATTCTCAGTCAAGTCATCAAGCTGGACCCTGTTTCTGTCCAGTACTGCTATGAGATTGGATGTTTTATATTTGCTTGCTGCCATCATGGTTTCCCAGATGTTTCCTTCCTCTATCTCCCCGTCTCCAAGTATGACAAAAACCCTGTATGATTTTGAATCAAGTTTTGCTGCCAGTGCCATTCCAAGCCCGATTCCAAGTCCCTGCCCCAGTGAACCTGTTGAGGTTTCAACACCGGGTACTCCCCTGTGAACATGTCCTTCAAGTTTCGAATTAATCTTCCTGAAACCCATGAGAAGCTCTACCGGAAAAAATCCCCTCAGGGCGAGAATCGCATAAAGTGCTGGTGAAGCGTGCCCCTTGCTCATGATGAGCCTGTCCCTGTCCGCTAAATTCTGATCCGTCGGATCAATATTCATCTCATTGAAATACAGGTAAGTGAGAATATCTATGATACTGAGAGATCCACCCGGATGGCCGCTCTTTGCTTCGTATACCATTCTTATAATATATTCCCTTGCCTTTTTTGAAATTTTCAATAATGTATCATTGCTAAAATCTGCTGTTTTACCGGCAACCCCGGAATATTCTCCCATTTATCGGTCTCTCCAGTCCATGAATTAATACCCAATTAAAACTTTTTTGTAAAATACTTTGTAAAATACATTTTCCTCTGAATATGCATCGCCCGCCCTAATTATCAAAGCTGATATCCGTATTATTGGGGTTATCATAATCTGACTTTATGCCTGTTGCAAAGAGGATAATCTTAACCCTGCCTTCATACTCAAGTTTGGTCTCGTATCTCTGTATAATCAGAGCATTTTCTGAAACGGAATCCTTTGCGAGTTTCATGGCCTCCATGTGTTCAGAAGATGCCAGGTCGGGGCCCCCAATTATACTGATAAGCAATCCTTTTGCATCCCTTATCTTCACATCACTGAAAGGGTTATTAATTGCCTGTTGAAATGCTTCCTTCACTCTCTGTCCCGGTGGTGAATCGGATATTCCTACACCAAAAGCGCCAATACCCTTCCTTGAAATAAGTTTCTTCAAGTCTGTTATCTCTGTGTTAACAGAATTTGTCTTTGTGACAGATTCAACTATGCCTATGATGGCATCCATCATGATTGAATTTGCAAGGGAAAATGCTGCATCGATCCTTTCCTTTGGAACCATTTCAAGCAATTTTTTGTTGCTGAAAAGAATGACGGTATCAGTTGCCCTCAGGAAATTCTTTATCCCGGCATCTGCGTTTGTCTCTCTCACCTTTCCCTCTGCCTCCAAAGGTGTTGATGCAATTCCAATGGTAATTGCATTATTCATATTTGCCCTGTAAGCAATTACCGGCCCTGCACCGGTGCCAGTTCCTCCACCCATACCCGCAACTATGATTGCTATATTGGCCTGCTTCACAAGGTTATCAATTTCAGCTGAGGATTCTTTAGCTGCTTCCTCCCCAACTTTTGGATCTGCTCCCGCTCCCCTTCCCTTGCAGAGTTCCTTGCCAATCACGAACCTGTAATCTGCATTGATTGTTTTTAGATGCTGCGCATCTGTGTTTGTTGCAATAAAATAGACCTCAGCGCTTTCACTCTCGAACATATCTTTTTTCTGTGCCATCATGGAGATTGTGTTGGAGCCTGCTCCACCTACACCAAAAACAAGTATTTTCTGTTTTGTATCTTCTACTATCTTCTTCAGTTCTTCTTCGTCTATGAAAGCATCAGCATCGGGGAACATGCTGTCGGTGTCTGACATATAGGAATATATCATTTCCGTATATAATATCTTTATTTATGAAGGAGACATCCTCAATCCTAAAAAGATGGGTTTTCCTTTCAACGCTTTAAAAAAAGAGAATGATGTGTGAGAAGACTGTAATGATCTCACTTCTGGCCCAGCAATTCCCTTAGAGCCTTCTTGTCTATCTTTCCTGTATATCCTTTCCTGAAGGAATCAATTTTGATAAAATCATCCGGAATCCAGAATTTCTCTATCCGTCTCTGTTCCACAAACTTCATGAGGAATTCCCTCAATTTATCAAGTTCGATCTCCTCTTCTGCAGTGTAAAAAGCAACAGGCCTCTCTCCCCATTTTTCATCATTCTTCCCGATCACTGCAACTTCCTTTATCTTTCCAAACAGGCTGATCACATCCTCAAGGATGAGGGTTGGAATGAATTCTCCACCTGACTTTACAGAATCTTTCTCCCTGTCTGAAATATTAAGATACCCGTTTTCATCCATATACCCTATGTCCCCGGTATGGAGCCATCCATCTTTCCACAATTTCTTTGTGGCTTCTGGATCCTTGTAATATTCGCTGGTAAGATAGGGGCATCTCGCAGTAATCTCTCCTATTTCATGGCTGTCTGTGACATCCCTTCCGTTTCTGTCTATTATTTTGATTTCTACCATAGGTGCGGGCATTCCTGCCTTCATTGCAAGTTCTTCCTGTGAATCGCTGTCCATTTCTCTTGCATGTTGATTAAGCACAGATACTGAAAGAATAGGTGCAGTCTCTGATAAGCCATATCCGGCCACTGTCCGTATGTTGAATTTTTTGGCAGCGGTAAACAGGCCTTTCGTGAGTGCAGCCCCTCCAATAATGACCCTGAGATTCAGTTTTGGTAAAATGCTTTCTGCACTCTTATCAGATATGAGCATAAACAGGATAGATGGGACCATGGCTGAAACTGTGACTTTTTCCTTCTTCATCTGGGCAATGATCGATTCCGGGTTATACTTTCCCGCAAGCACATATTTATTTCCACGCATAATGCTTGCCTGTGGCATCCCCCATGCATGCACATGAAACATTGGAACAAGAGGCATTAACACATCTGAGGATTTCACGTTTATAGGTTCGTCAGAAATCATCATGGAGGTGTTGTATGCCAGAGTTATGAGATCCCTGTGCCTGAACGTTACTCCCTTTGGCATGCCTGTTGAACCGGAGGTGTAGAAAATGGTGGCAATGTCATTTTCATTGACTGAAGGGAGTGAAATTGAATATGTACCCTTGAGGAAATCATCAAGATAATAAACATTGTTGAAAGGTATATTCACTTCATCCTTTCCAGTCCGATAAATAATCCACCCCTTCACAAAACCGAAAAATTCACTGTATGACACGAGTTGCTTTGCCAATTCATCCCTTATTATTACATAGGAATCTTCTGCGTGATTCATTGTGTAATAAATCAACTCGTTTGGATATCTTATGTTTACTGTGTGGAGTATTGCACCGCACATCGGGACAGCGTAGAAAGCTTCCATGAAGTGAATGGTGTCGTAGTCAAGAATTGCGACCTTATCTCCATGCTTCACGCCTATGTTCATCAGTCCTTTCGCAAAATTTTCGACATTCTTTTCGAATTCCCTGTAAGTGAATTCCCCAAATTGAGAATCCACAATTTTCTGCTCAGGGTTCCTTCTGACGGAACTTCTTAAAAGATTGCCTATGGTGAGTTCATATGGGATGTATGCCATACATATTATATCAGAATGAATGTTATATGTTTTTCCAATTCTGTACAGAGTTGAATGGACATTATCTAAAATTCATTAAAATTTCAACGAATTTCATTTTCCTCGCGCATTAACTCGAATCAAATCACCCAATGTAAACAGATTAATATTGATTGATATATTATGCATAGCATTGAAACAACCTCGTATTGATGATAAAGGAGTATCGGCCATAGTGGGTACTCTATTGCTTATTTCCATAACAGTAATGCTGATGGCTACAATTGGATTGTTTCTTTTCTCAAATATACCTACTACAAATCCAGTGAAACCAAATATTTCCATTACGTCTGAACAGACTTCATCAGGAAATTACATGATTGTGATCGACCAGGTGACTGAAACAATAAAACCCGGCCAGATTATTATTGATCTCACTTTTTCAAACTATTCCAAGCCTGCAATGATTCAGCTTTCTGGTAGCAGAATCTATTATGCATATCCCGCAATCGTTGATGCCGTTACCACGTTTTACAATTATAATGGGCCCATTTCTGTGATCAATGCATCCCTGGTGTTCTATGTTTATGTTCCACACAACATACATCTAACATACGTGTCTTTCATCGATAAGACCACAGACAGCATGGTCGCGGAAAATTCTGTTAAACTGTATTCAGGATTACAATCAGTGTGCCCTTTGCCCTGGATGGCATACGATCTTTCAGGTTATACCACTGTTCCATCTTTCTCAACATTGAATAATACCAATAACCTGCCACTGCCAACGAATATAACCATGTTCAACCCACCATTGGCTAATGGTTTTGAGTATAATTCCACACCATTCCAGAAACATATACAACCTAAATACGTCTTTTGGGGAAATAACATATCATTCTATTTCAGCAACCTGAACAATTCCAATGATTATAATAAGGGATATGGTGCATATTTCATTTCAGAATTCAACGTGAGCAGTACCCTGAAATCACTGAATATTTCGGCCTATTCCAGTGAGCCTTCCTTCATTAAAATTTATAACACTTCCGGATTTAGCAATTATACTTACCTGAATGATTCCACGAACGGGAAAAATTATGCCAATAATACGAATTTCAGCCTTGATTTAAAACCAGGCATTTACGTTGTTTATATATATTATTTCTTCACAGCCAGGGATGGAATGCTGGCATTCAAGATGGAATCACACTTCTAATTTATCCTGAGTCTTTCCACTTCAAGAGCATCCCATGTTGGATACTCCTCCACTTCATACAGTTCATACTGAACTTTTCCCTTGAGACCCTCCACGAGCCATGGAGCAATTTCAACTCTTCTTTTTGCACTGTTTACCTGCATCATGGATTCAGGAACACCAATGGATGTTAAGCTTGCCATTATTTCTTCAGCCTTTCCACCCTCAATTATTCCTTTTATGATGGTTCCATCCTTTGTTATGACATCTATGTCCCTTGCAACATTCTTTGCCCTTCTCTTGAGCCTGTTCTTCAGCTGCACAGAATCCTTGAATGAAGCGGAACAGTAATGCACAGTAAAATCAGGATTATCCTTCACCATTTTTATCGCCAGTTCCTGGCTGCCCTTTGTGCCAGATTCAACGTCATTCTTTACACTGTAGTCATGTCCAAGAAGATTTCCAAAATTTGTCTCTGAAAATTCCAGTTCATTAAGATTTATGAAATCAAGTTCCATCCGTCTGCTGAAGTCTATCAGGTTCTTCATGTCCTCTGTTCTTCCCGGAAGGCTTGGAACTTCTATACCTACGTTCATGCCTGAGTCTCTTGCCCATTTAATTCTGTCCCTGAATATGGACCTGTCCATGTGGCTCCAGATCTCCTCAGGAGGGTGAAATCTGATCTCGTCAAGTCCAGCTCTCGCAACTGACTCAATTCCTTCCTTTGAACCGCTTATAGAATAGAGGTGGATGTGATGTTTTTCTCCGAAGTTGTCCTTCAAAGCGCGAATATAATCTGAAGTCCTCTCATAAAATTTCAATGGATCTCCACCAGTGATTCCTGTGCCGGTGGCCTGGATCATGTTTGCCTCAAAAATTGCATCCCTGAATCCGCTTATTGGCATCTCATCTGCATACATCACATCTTTCATCTTTTTCTGTTCTGATATGGGGCAGTAGAAACATTTTGCATCGCATATGCCTGATATAAAAAGAACCATCTTTGCACCTTTGGCGCACATGGTGCATCCGGTTGGTAATGTTCCTGTATAGGCAGACCTTCCTGGCAGGGATTTCATTGAACTGTTATTATATGAGAATATTTAAGGAGTCTGTATTTCTAAAGGTCCTCAAGTGTCTTCTGGTCATTGTCCCTGAGTTCCTCTATGAACTTCAGATCGTAGTGAGAAATGCATATATCCCTGAGTACTTTCATTATCCTGTCCTGATCCTTCATATCTGATGGCTCGATGATTCTCTCAGTTTCACTGATATTTATCCCCATCATGGCCATTTTGTCCATATATTCAGATTTCTTGCCTGTATTGGCCTGCCTGTAGTTTATTGGCAGATCAGTTCCGCACAGTTCAATTTCTCTTATGAAAATGGCCCTGTTGAAGATGTAATTAAGTGTCATGAGGCAGATATCCCCATTCTTTTCAGGAAACATATTGCGGATGGAACGCCCAATGGATGCGTATGCATTGTTCACACGGCCTTCGTTTATTGAATAGACCTTCGCAGGCCTTATATCCTTGAATTTTAGGTGTCCTAAATCGACCATCGCCGTAAGATACCCTGAAAGAGTCAGCCTGTGTGTCTGTATTCCTATCCTGTCAAGTTTCTCCTTGATTCCAGAAATGGAGAGTTCACCATCCTTAAGTATTGCAAGTATGTTTTTTGATACACCGTCCATCATAAATTATCCCTTCTCAATAATTTGGTTCTTCCTATGGTTTCCATGCATATTTCATGTGATGATCCTGTGAAGTTGTGTGGATCCAGTATGTTATCCATCTCTTCCTTTGTGAAATATTTCCCGAATGGGCTCTTCTCCAGAATGCTTCTCAACTTATCCTTTCCAGAGTAAAAGTCCATGGATATTTCCCTTATAATCTCATGGGATTCCTGCCTGTCCACTTTTTTCAATGCAAGTTCAATGGTGAGCC
>JAKAYK010000095.1 GCA_021826765.1 Thermoplasmata archaeon
CTCTCAACACCTCTCTCTGGCCTTACTCTTATGAAGATGTAAAGATCTCCTGCATGCCCATTCTCCATTTCTCCCAATCCCCTGAGAAGCATCCTTGAGCCGTCAGCCATCCCTGGTTTTATCTCAATAGTTTTCTTTTCGATGATAGACCTCTTTCCGGACCCATGGCATGCCAGGCATTTCCTGTCACCTGTATAACCCATTCCTCTACAGGTTCTGCAGGTGATTGTGTTTATGAGCCGGAAGGGCCCGTTCTGCTGGACTATTCTCTCCTGCCCTGTACCGTTGCATGCCCTGCATGTTTTAACATTGCCCTCATATCCTTTCCCCTTGCAGGTATCACAGTCCACACTTCTCCTGAACTTTATTTCTTTTTTCACTCCAGAATAGGATTCAGCCATGGTGATTTCCAGTTCTACAGAAAGATCGAGCTGTGCCTCCCTTCTCCCTGTTGCACCTGAAAATGGAGAGCCACCACCAAATCCTTTGAATATCTCATCGAAAATATCTGAAAAATCTGAGAAGTGAGAGAAATTCTGCCAGCTGAATCCTGATCCGGGGCCATTCCCGAAATCTGCTTTTCCAGTCTGATCGTAAATCCTCCTCTTGTTCTCATCGGAGAGTACTTCGTATGCCTCTCCGATCTGCTTGAATTTTTCCTCTGCTTCCTGCTTCTTATCGGGGTTTACGTCTGGATGCCACTTCTTTGCAAGTGTCTTGAATGCTTTCTTTATATCTTCCTGCGATGCATTTTTGTCAATGCCGAGGGTTGAGTAGTAGTCCGGACTCACCTATCTCTACCTCTACTGTTCTTCAGTGCTGCCATCTGTAGTTTCTTCAGGACCTTCTTCAGGTCCCGCTTCCTGATTCTGTTCAGTTCCTGGTTCTTCCTGAGCCGGTTCGGCAGAACTGTAAAGATTTGCACCTATTTTCTGTATCTTCTCTGAAAGCTCTTTTGTGAATTTGTCCACATCTTCCTCGTTTGTATTCTTTATTGCTTCTCTCAGTTTAGATATAGTGCTCTTTGCCTCATCCAATTCAGCCTTGTCTATCTTCTCACCGTTCTCGTTCAGTGTCTTTTCCGCAGAGTATGCAAGATTCTCAGCTATGTTCATTTTTTCTATCTGCTCTCTTTTCTTCTTGTCCTCTTCAGAGAATTTTTCTGCCTCTTCCTTCATCTTTTCTATCTGTTCCTTGGAGAGCTTGTTCTTTGCCTCAATGGATATTTTCTGCTCCTTGTTTGTTGCTTTGTCTTTTGCGCTTACTGTCAATATTCCGTTTGAGTCTATATCGAAAGTAACCTCAATCTGCGGTATTCCCCTCGGTGAAGGAGGGATTCCCTCAAGGTTGAACTGCCCAAGTGAAACATTGTCCTTTGCAAGGCTTCTTTCACCCTGAACCACATGGATCGTCACAACTGTCTGCATATCTGCGGCTGTGGAAAACAACTGTGATTTTCTAACAGGTATAGGGGTGTTTGAATTGATAAGGGGTGTTGACACTCCACCAAGAGTCTCTATACCGAGAGTCAGAGGTGTCACATCCACCAAAACTATATCCTTTATATCTCCTGCAAGGACTGCTCCCTGAAGTGCAGCTCCAGTGGCTACACATTCCATGGGGTCTACTCCCCCCTCTACCTTCTTTCCGAAGAAATCTTCCACGTATTTCTTCACATAGGGAATTCTTGTTGGGCCACCAACCATTATGATCTTATCAATTCCGTTTTTTGGGATATCTGCTTCCTTGATTGCTGTTTCAAGAGGGTGCAAAGATCTTTCTATGATTGGTTTGATGAGATCTTCAAACTTTGATCTGCTGAGTGAAAGCTGCACATGCTTTGGCTCATTGTTTATTACTGTTATGTATGGAAGGTTTATCTCAGTCTCAAGAGTTGATGAAAGCTCAATCTTAGCCTTCTCAGCAGCATCCTTCAACCTGATGTATGATTTTTTGTCCTTGGACAGATCAAAATTCTCCCTGCTCTTGAAGTCGTCCACTATGTACTTGATGATGACTTCATCCATATCTGTACCGCCAAGTTTTGTGTCTCCTGACGTTGATCTCACTTCAAAAAGGCCATCCTCAAACTCCATGACTGTTACATCAAGGGTTCCTCCTCCAAGATCGTATACAAGAATTTTCATTGACTGATTCTGTTTGTCTATTCCGTATGCAAGTGATGCTGCGGTGGGCTCATTTATTATTCTCTTCACATTTAAGCCTGCAATTGTTCCGGCATCCTTCGTGGCCTGCCTCTGGTTGTCATCAAAATATGCAGGTACCGTGATGACTGCATCCGTGATTGTTTCCCCGAGGAAATTCTCTGCATCCCTCTTTATCTTCTGAAGAATGAATGCTGATATCTGCTGTGGTGTATATTCCTTTCCATATGCTTTGAATTTGAAATCAGTTCCCATCTTCCTCTTTGCAGCAATTATGGTTCCTTCCGGGTTAAGAAGTGCCTGTCTTCTTGCAGGTTCACCAACCAGAAGCTGTCCATCTTTCGTGAAAGCTACATAGCTGGGAAAAGATTTCCCGCCAACAGAAACGCCCTCTGCACTGGGTATAATTGTGGGCTTTCCAGATATTACCACTGAAGCTGCTGAATTGCTTGTTCCAAGATCTATTCCGATTATTTTACTCAACTTTTTCACCTCTTTTTTCAACTATTACCTTTGCTGTTCTTATGACTTCGCCATTTAACGTATACCCTTTCTGTATCTCATGTGCTATTCTGTCCTCTGACTCACCATCTACTGTGCCAACAACTTCATGATATTTCAGGTCAAGATTCTTTCCCACTGTTTCTATTTCATTGAAACCAAATGGCGTAAGGGATGATATCAGGATTTTTCTAAGGTTTTGTAGCATTGTGGTTTCCTTGCTTGAAGCTATGCCTGAATCCATGGAGTCAAGAAGAGGGAAGATACTTTTTAAAATTTCCATTCCTGCGGTTTTTTTCTGGTTTTCAAAGTCTCTTGAAATTATCTTTATGTAATTCTGGAGTTCTGCAACTGATCTCAGGAGTGTTTCATTTCTCTTTTTGAGTTCCTCCACACTGTCTCCTTCAATCCGTATTTTCAGGTCGGTCATTTTCTTTCTACCTCTTGCGGCCTTGATGGAGTAGTCAATTGGATCCAGCATAATTTTAGCCTGATCCGGAATATACGCCATACGTGGTAAATATGTTCTTCATTATAAATATTTCTTTTTTGTTTTTGTATCCATCCGTAACTATAGAAATCTATCAATTGAATACAATTACCTTCCCCTGGATGGATAACTTGTTAATATTTTCAAAATCTGATATTGAAAAACATAACCTCCATATGTATGTATATAGAGGAAGCGAACATTGCACGAAAACTTGAATGGGATCACCCATGGAACACAGTGTATGGATACATAATCAGATACATGAATTCTAACCTGACATACCTCTCGAATTATGAACAAATGAATACACCAGATCATGACGATTTTAAAATGTGAATTGATGACATTCCATTGAGTCTTTCAATTGATTGCTCTGATCATCCATGCCCAATCATCCTTGGTAATGAAAACTTTCTTTATTCCTATGAAAA
>JAKAYK010000096.1 GCA_021826765.1 Thermoplasmata archaeon
CTGTGGTTATTTTCCACATCCATCATCATCACTTTGTTGAACATATCTGTCTCCAGTTGGCATGTTACAGGAAACCTGGAGGCAATTTTGAATATGGGGCAGTTATACTCCGTCATGATGGAGTTTCCCGACGGATCATTCTTCAGTTCAGCAAAATAACCATCCTCGTTTCTCATATCAAGGAGTTTCTGCACTCTTTTTTCCTCAGGCAAACCCAGAAGCTGGTTTCCATAAATAGTGGTTATTTTTTTGTATCTTTCAGCAAGATATTCATCAAATCCCTTACTCATACCATGGTCTTTCATGAAGTCAATCAGATCCATAAGGATCGAATTATGGGTAGAGTTTTCATCAAGTGCCTTCCCATTGTCTGAAAGTGAGAATATATATGACGGCCTCCCGGTCCTGTTGTGCCTGACAGTTCTCTTCACCCTCCCTTGATTTTCCATTTTCACCAGCCACTTCAGAGTTGCAGTTTTAGATATTCCCAGAGCAGATGAAATTTCTCCCAGGTCCATTTTGCCATTCTTCTTTAGAATGATAAAAATTTCCATGTGGACAGGTTGTGATGAAATCCTGGTTTCCATGAAAAGATATATTTACAAAATTTATAAACTTATTTGTTTACAAACTTTACAATCTAAATTCCAGACCTAATGTTTCTGAACACCCTCATTGAGATAGCGAAAAGCACTATCATTCCTGCAAAAATTATTCCTAATGAGACAAAAGTCTGGTAATTCACACCATATATGAAAGAATCTCTCAGAATATTTGATATATAAGTCAGCGGATTGACATCAGCAATGTATACTAACCAGACAGGTGTGCTGGAAGTAATGCTATAGAATGATGTGCTTGCAAAGTCAAGGAGGAAGAAAAGCACTATGGTAATGGTCTGGTATATCTGCATGGATTTTGCAATACCGGAAATGATCAGGAATAAAGAAGAGAACAGGATTGTGCCTATTACAATGGCAAGAAGGAATGTTATAACTCCAATCAGGGTGTAATTGAAACTGACAGGTATTGCCAGGGCGAAGGCAAGCATGATCAGGGAACCTACAATGGCGAAGAAAATGGAAACAAATATTATTCCAAGGAGGTATTCAAATCTCCTGAAGGGGCCCACCATAATCTGTTCGAACATACCCCATCTCCTGTCTGACCACAGCATTCCACCTCCAATATTTCCAGCGGTAAAAGACTGGAGCGCAATTATTCCGGGTGCAAGGAAAGTTGTGTATGGAATATCTATCCCGTTCTGATTTATCCGAAGACCATTTGGAACTATGCCCTGAAACATGAAACCCATAACAAAGAGGTATAAAGTTGGAAGGCCAAGCATGAAAATCATCGTCCCCATATCTGTATTCACAACTACATTCCTTATTGTAAGCCTGAGAAAAGCAGGAATTTTCATTTCTGCACCACCTTTATAAAAACATCATCCAGAGTAGGATTTTCTACGTTTATCCTTTCAACCTGAATGTTATTATTTGAGAGTGTTGACATTATGTTTCCAAGATTTTTCTCAAGTTTCTTCGTTATAATGGTTATGACATTATCTCGCACATCCAGCTCATCAAATTCAATATCTGAAAAAACCTTCTGTATATCTTCCTTTGAAAATATCGAATCGTTACCGATCCAGATGGTGAGGGTTCTCAAATTCCCATACCTGTTTTTCAGCTGGCTCGAAGTACCTTCTTCCACAATCTTACCATCGTCGATTATTCCTATCCTGTCGCAGATCATGTCTGCCTCTTCAAGATTCTGTGTCGTGAAAAGCACTGTGAGGCCTTTATTAGCCTTCTGCCTGATATAGTCAAGGATTTTCCTTCTCATTATGGGATCAAGGCCTACCGTAGGTTCATCAAGAAATATGACCTTCATGTCATGCATGAATTCCCTCGCAACCTGAACTCTCTTTTTCTGCCCACCGCTGAGATCAAACATTCTCTTTTTTCTAATCTCCTCCAGGCCAAAAAGGTCCATCAGTTCGCTCATCCTGGAATCTCTTTCTTCTCTGCCAACTTCCCAGAGGAGTCCCGCAAGCTTGAAATTATTCTCGACCGTTGCGAAATCATAAGATTCTTCCTGCTGAACCACACCAATACATTTTCTTATCTTCGATGCTTCTTTCGCAATGTCATACCCTGCGACGCTTCCTCTCCCGGAGTTGAATCCTATGAGGGTTGTCATGATTTTTATTGAGGTGCTCTTTCCTGCACCATTCTTACCAAGTAGTCCGTATATTTCTCCTTTTCCGGTATTAAAAGTCAGGCCATCCAGAGCAAATTTTTTTCCATCATATGTCTTTCTTAAATTTTCAATCTCTATATAATTCTCTGGCATAGGACAAAATATAAAACAGGTTAATATTAGTTTTGTGAAAATATTTAGAACCTAAGTATTAACCATTTAACTGTAGTGCTTTATCATACGTGTGCAGGAAGCATACCTCCTTGGGGGTGGGAGAATGTCACTCAGAGGAATTTGATGAAAGAGACACATCATATATCCTTGAACTGTTCTGAATGCTCAAATTTGCCGAAAGGGCACTTCTGTTGATGATGCATTTTTTTCCAATGGATGTGTTTTCCATAATGACTGAACCAGATAGTTCTGTCTCACTGTCTATCCTGCAGCGGTCGAATATTATAGAATCAGATATTTTCACATTGTCGGCAATTTCAACGCCATTATATATCATGGAATTATGGACAGTAGTTTCATTTCCAATCTTAATGTTTTCTCCAAGATAGCAGTTTCCGTTGATTTTGTAATTACCCCCTATGGGCTTTTCTTTCATAATGATTCTGCCTGAGATACTCTTTTCATTGATCTCAAATCCATATCTGGAGGCCATGATCTGGCTTCCAGAAATGAGTTCTTTAGGTCTTCCAGTGTCAAGCCACACACCTTTTCCTTCCCATGAATTTATTTCCACCCCTTCAGAGAGAAGTTTAGGGAAAAGCTGCTTTCCAAAATCATATGGTTCATTTTCAGGAATATGTTCCAGAATTTCCGGTTCAAGAATATAAATTCCAGTGTTTGCTTTTTTTGAAAAAACTTCAGAGGCAGAAGGTTTTTCCAAAAATCTTTTCACAATTCCATTCTCAGTTTCAACTATTCCGAGCTGACTGGGATCCTCAACTTCAGTCAGAACAATAGTTGCTGATTTCCCGCTTTTCTCATGGCTTTTTATTGCTGCTTTTATGTTAAAATCAAAGAGAATATCACCGCTACCCACTACGAACGTGTCGTCCAGGAAACCCTGAACAAGCTTTACGCTTCCCGCTGTTCCTGCTGGTTCCCTCTCTACAGAAAATAGAATATTCTGTTTTTTTCTGTCATTTTTCAGGAGACCTGCTATAAGGTGTTCAAATTTGTACCCGGTAGTCACAATCACGTCTCTGATTTCCGCTTCAATAAATGAATTCAGTGGATACTCCATGCAAGCCTTTCCTGCAACAGGAACCAGTGGTTTTGGTATAGAATATGTTATAGGTCTGAGTCT
>JAKAYK010000016.1 GCA_021826765.1 Thermoplasmata archaeon
AACCTTTTGAATTCCCATTCCATGAATGTTCTGTCCACACCTGAAATGGTAAGGCACTCTCCTGAAGAGTAAGACGGTTAAGTTGGATAGTTCGCAAGAACACATTGGTTCCAGCGGCATGTTCTCCATGAGGAGAAGGGATACACGCCTCAAGCCCTCTGCTGGAACCAGGCTGTGGAGCGGTGCCCGAAAGGGATAATGAATAGCCTCCTTCCCTTGGCAAGGGAATGTCAACCAGCCAATCGTTGCAGTTCGATGAATCCATGCTCACGGGCATGAGGGAGACCAGCAGCAAGCCCCTTCCGTCAGGAGGGGTAGTTGACTTCACTCTCACTACAAGTTCAAACCTGCTCATATTAATAGTAAGATCGATTGCGGCCGGTATAGGGGGCTCAATGTTCTGGCCCTCAAATATAAAAGCAGTCATGGGTGCTTCCAATGCTAATATCTATGGATCAATTGGTGGATTGCAACGAACACTTTCCAACATAGGAACCCTTACCAGTTTTGTTCTGGCTCTCACAATTGCTTCCCTCACCATTCAAAGAGGGCTTGTATACAGCATATTTGTATATGGAGCAGGAAATGAATTGACACATTCAAATGCATTACTGTTGATTGACGGGTTCAGATCTGCATTCACTGTATCCATTATTATTCTTCTCATTGCCGGATTGCTTTCATACAGTAGGGGAAACCCAAAGCATCATTCTGAAAATACGGAGGAAAAACAACAAACCATGACTACAACAGAATGATAAATCTTCCTTCAAACAATTATCTTAATTTAGTCAAGATAGAAAATCATAATCATAAACAACCATTACATCTGAATCTTTTTCAACAGCCCTTACCCGATTAATAATGGTTTTAGAGTTGGGCATGTTTTCTCCATAACATATGAATATTCCACTATTTGAATCTCCTATTTTTAAAATAATGGACTTGGAAAGTAATGGTTCAACCTCCCCTGTCTTTTTAGAGAATATTGCGAATATAACTGAATTATTCTTTGAAAAGTCAAGAAGAGGAAGCACCTTGATTAACTTGTTTCGTGTAAGATAATTATATCGCCTTTTAACCCTCATGGATGGAAGATTCAGAGCCTTGGAGATATCGGATAATTTTGACTTGGGCATTTTCCTTAATTGATCCACTATTAGGTGATCTATGGAATTGGAATTAACTGCATAATTTGTGTTTGTTGGGTTATAGGTCATAACTGGTTCACCCAATACTCTGGACATTTTATCAATCTTAGAACTTATCTCTTCAGCCGTTTTTCCTATTATGCCATATAGGGTTATTTTTTCTAGGCATTTAATTTTAATAAAATAATCAGGTTCTATTTCATCATCTGACTGAAAAGCTGCGAACGCCTTCAATTCTCCGTATAGAGCAGGATCCGCATAAACAATAAAATTTTTTATTACACCTTCTTCTGTCAGTTTTGTAATTCTATAATTCAGGGTTTGAGCCGATATTCCAATATTTCTAGCTATCAACCTCTGTGTCATCCTCCCGTCTTGAAGTAAATAATATAAGATCATCTGATCTATTTCGTCCATTATAATTCTAAGTGCAATCAGTTATTAAACTTTATAGATTTTATTATACTAAAGAATATTTGTTTAATTTGATATGCACATATCAAAAACCACATTTACACTTTTTGCTATCATAAGAATGATCAGAATGCCTATAAGTTTTTCAGAATATTCCAAAAACAGAATCAGGACAGAAACCACTGATAAAAATGTAGTCCAGGATATGAATCATTCACATTTTGATTTCATGAGGTCAATGGATGAAATAGGTTTAAAGGATTGTACTTATGGCAAGCTTCTTAACTGGGCCCTGGGTATTGCTGGGGAAAGCGGAGAATTAGTGGATGTTTTGAAGAAAATATTGTTTCATGGGCATCCGGTTAACCGTGATTCACTCATAGAAGAACTTGGTGATATTCTCTGGTACATTGATGCAATAGCCTCTTCAATAGGATCTTCGCTTGAAGAGATAGCCGAATTCAACGTTGAAAAATTGAAGAAACGCTATCCCGAGGGTTTTTCGTTTGAAAAAAGCATTAACCGGGACAAAAACAATGACTGAACAATTGTTTTTAACTTTGCTCAAAAAGATACAGTAAACATATCTTTTCTTGAGAAGAATCTAAATCCGTTTCCCTTATAAGAAATAGATAAGCAATAATTGTTCAGGTTGGTTACCTAAAAGATAATTAATGAAAAAAACATAATCCGTAGTTGAAATCTACTATAGATAATATTAAGAATCGTTTTTTGCAAGATCCTTCTGATCTAACGATTTCTGATAAATATGAGAATTCTGATAGTAAAATTTCAGAAATATCCTATAGTATGATATCTCACATGGGAAAAGTAAGGAATAATAATGAAGATTCCTGTACTGCGACTAAGTTTCATTTTTTCTTTGAAGGTAAGGAACAAACATTACTTGTATTTGGAGTAGCAGATGGCATGGGTGGTTTGGAATCTGGTGAAAAGGCAAGTTATACTGCCATCAATGAAGTTATATCATACATCAGTAACGACCTTGCACTTTCTGCAACCACGAAAAATAAAGAAGCTTTACTGGAATTTGCATTGAAAAGAGCAAATGATAAAATTATGGAAATAAATGAAAGCCTGGATGCAGACAAAATAATGGGAACAACCATGGTTATAGCGATGGTTCAAGATTCTATCTTATATTTTGCGCATTCTGGTGATTCAACTATATTCTCCTACATGGACAAAAAATTAACCCAGGCAAACCACACACACAGACTAAAAAACAGCAACGCTCTATTTTCATGCCTTGGACTTGGTAAGGACCTTAAAATTGAGACTGGCAGATTTAACATGTCAAAGAATAATGCTTTTCTCCTTTGTTCAGACGGGCTTACAGATATGGTTACCAATAGCCAGATTAAGAAAATAGTTTCTCCCAATTATGACAAACCAAAGAAAATAGTAGATGATTTATTGGCTGAAGCCCTAAAAAATGGGGGAATTGACAATATATCTATTATTTACGGGTACCATTCATAATACTGTCAAGAGCAATTATTTCATCCTCTTTAAGTTTAAAAGAATCGTATTTGCTATTTTCAATTACATGTTCTGGATTTGATGCTCTGGGTATGGGAAAAATGTTATCTCCTTTTGAGAGCAGCCAATTCAGTGCCACATGGACGGGCTTAGAACCCTTGTGATTGTCTGCAATCTTGCCTATGGGTGATTCCCCATTCACGCTTTTTGCTAATTTTCCATGAGCAAGTGGATAATAGGCAAGCATAGCTATTTTATTCTTTTTGCAATATTCCAACAATCCATTATTTTCCAATTCCCTGTCATAAATGTTATAACGCATCTGCGTGGAGGCTATTTCATATTTCTTCATCTTGGAAACAGCATCCTCTGTCCTGGCAAGGTTGAAATTGCTGATTCCAATATATCGTATCTTCCCCTCATCCACTAATTTTTCCATTTCCGTAAGAGTTTCCTTCACAGGAATAAAATGTGAAGGAAAATGAATCTGATAAAGATCAATGTAATCAGTCCCAAGATTTTTCAAACTCCTCAGGCATGCTTTTCTTATCTTATAGCTGCTTAGATGGTTGCTGAAAGCTTTTGTAGCAATAAAAACACTATCTCTTTCCCTGTCTTTAACAGCTTCCCTGACAACCTCTTCAGTTCCATACAATTCTGCAGTATCTATCAATGTAATCCCATGATCTAATCCAGATTTCAGTGCTTCGACATTTGTCCTGTTTATTCCTTTCATGTGCAGTTTTCTTGAAATGATAAATGCTGGATCATAATATGTTCCCATCCCAATTGAAGAAATCTTGATTCCAGTTTTTCCAAATTCCCTGTATTCCATAACAAGGAAAACAGTTCAATAAATTAAATATTCTGTTTTTAGTTATTTAAATGTTGCAAATCCGGCAAAACAACATATTAAAGCACCGAATGTGAGAAAATATCCGAGACCCATTGAATAGGAAGCATTGGATGCATTTGAAAAGATACTGACCAAACCTTCATAAAATAAAACTAATGTGCCAATGGCCCCAAGACCACCAATAAAAAGAGAAGTCCTGCCACCACTCCTATATCCAAAAATAATCAGCAATGCTGAGGCTGCGGTTGCGAACAGCGTCAATAAGGAGGTTGAAAATGCAGCTACCATGTAATTTACAGTATCCGATGAGAAATTTGAGTTTGATGACCACCAGTAAGAAGTGCTTGCTGAATTTCCAAAATTAACAATTGTTCCCCAGTAATAAAATGACACGGTTCGGGAAAAGAATCCAAAACTCGAACTATAATGGGCATCCCTGACGCTAATAGATAAGATTGTGAAAAGAAGTGCAATGATGGAAAGTGAAATTGCAAGATTCTTGGAACCGGCTGACTTTGCCATATTAAAGGGATATTTTTCTTATATAAATATTTTTAATGTCATGTTTAAAATAACTGCAATGTCAATATGGGAGTATCAATGAAATTCCATATCAAAATCATGTTTCACAGGAAATTTTTTCAAATCTTGGAAAAACCCAAGCCTGTTCGACCATGGATCATTGAAATTGCACCATTTCACTGTTCCCGGAATTTCCTCAACTTTTGTCGCTTCAGCCTTAAGTTCCCTTATAATTCTGGCTCTTTCAGATTCAATATCGGATACACCAAAACGCATCCTACCTGATTGCGACTGGGCATTATCAATCTTTTTTTCAGATATTTGGAGCCATAAGTCCGGTATAATCTCCCATTCAAGATAATCTTCAAATGGTGTAGCATCAGGGTCTCTTCCGATGATATTTGTGTACCATACCAGTGCATCGTTAATATCTCCAACAAATATCTGAATAGTATAACCATTTACCATATTTACATATTTTAAGGATGATATATTAAATTTTAGAGTTTAGTCAAAATAATATTGTCAATTTCCTCTTTGATCTCTTGAGCAAGTGTTTCCAGTCTTTTCTTGGATTTTCCATAACCGTATATCTCAATAGTTACTTTCCTGTTGAGAGTATTCCCTGATTCTGGATGTGTCTTAACCAACATTTCATAATTGTATTTCTTAATCAATTCCTTAACATATGGTGCGATCTTGCTCTCCAATAAACCCTTTACATCATATTCCAGCGAATAATACTCCATTCCAGAGGGCCCCAAAAAACTTGAAATTCCTGGAAGCATAGCCCTCATTTCAGATGGCACCCCCGGGATTGAAAAAATTATCTTCCCATCATGTTTAAGAATCATGCCCGGAGCTGTTCCAACATTATTGTGCAGTATTTCACTCCCAGCAGGCATTAAAGCCATTTTAAGCCTTTCTGGAGTGAATTCCATTCCACGTTTCGTTAATTTTGTTGAAATTTCTGAATAGGCATGTTCATTTATGACCAGTTCCAGTTTCAGATAAAGTGCGATAGATTCCACTGTTATGTCATCAACTGTGGGGCCCAGGCCCCCGGTTGTGATAATTATATCGCATTTCTTTACAAGAAATTCAAGCGAATTTCCTATTTCCTCCTTGATATCTCTACAGGCAAGCACGTATGAAATTTCATAACCTGAATTGGTCAGGAAACTTGAAATATCAGAAGCATTAGTATTAACTGTCCTGCCCTTCACGATCTCATTTCCTATGGACAAAATTCCTATTCTAATACAGATCACAACCTTTCAAGGTAAAACCACGTTCAAGTACCCCACTATAAACATGATCACTGCTGTCAATATAATAAACAATACAACCATTAACATTTCCCAGTTCCTGCTTCTCATGTTCTAACATTCATTTTATGATAATATATCTATTGAAACATTCAACAGAATCCTGAAGGAAGAACAAAAAGAAAATATTTATTTTGATTCAGCTATAACCTTACAGATATACAGGTGCAAAAAAGATGAATATACGCAGGTTAATTCTTGACGTGGGCAAAGGTCTTAATAAACCTACTTTGATGGAATTATCAGAGGCTATTGTTACTGTTAAGGGAGTTGAAGGGGTTAATATCAGTGTTATGGACATAGACATTGAGACTATGGGCATGAATGTTACAATTGAAGGCTCAAACATCAACTATGAGGAAATTATAAAGAAAATTGAAAATTCCGGAGCCGTAGTGCATTCTGTTGATGAGGTTGCAGTGGGTTCCAAGCTTATAGAAAATATAAGGCGTGAAACTTGAACAATAAGTTTCTGTTTCCTATGGCTATAGGATTGATAGACGGGCTTATCACCGCCCTGATTATTGCAAGCAATGCTATTCTTTCTGATCTTTCAATGCCATTATCTGCTGCAATCAGGATATCAGGAGGATCATCCATGGTTGGGGCCACAAGCTATCTTGTTGCTGAATATGGTGAAAAAAGAACCGACATGGTTAGAATAGCAAGGCACCTTAATCCAGTGACATTGAAATCAAGCAAAAACAGATCTGTTCAGATGAGAATACTTCTGGAGTCCATTCTTGGTGGTAGTGTTGCACTCTCTTTCGGTTTTATTGGTGCAATGATTCCACTTGCATTTTACTCATTATTCGGCATGAACCCCCTAATTTCAATTTCTGTCACATTTATTGCGCTTTCACTTACTGGATTATATATGGGATATGAGGCAGAAGGCAGTGCATTGATGTGGATAGTTGCCCTCGATACTGTTGGAATTCTCATGTTAATCCTGGGAAATTACCTGAGGATTTTTCAATGAGAAAATTAAATAACTGGTTTCCAGTTTTTGGTGGTTTTCTATATATCTCATCCATTCTTTACATATTATTGGGAGGAGATATCATATTCTCGCCGGGTTATGGATCAGTGCAGGTCTTCTTTATCCTGCTGGTTTTGGCGATTCTTCTCCCATCCTTTGATATCATCTTATCACGGAGTAAGAGTGTCATCAAATTCTATCCATCTGCTGCATTCATGGCAATTATTATACTTACAATGATGATCGACTTAAAGTTCCTTATTCCATTTATTTTCCAGACTCTATCACTTCTTATTCTTTTCAGATATATTCTTAAAAAAAGCGACTACCCTGCATACCATTTCTCGTATGTTATTTTTATCATTATTCTGTTCTTTCTACCGAACATACTCAGGTTTTCAATCGCTGAATATACACCACAGATACTTGTTTTCAGTATAGCGGATGATGCTAATATAATTGGTATACCACTTCTTTTCCAGTACGGTATTGTGATAGCTTCACCTTATTATTTTGTTCTTACCTTAAGCATTCAATTTTCAATTATAATTTTTATACTTGGGTTCTTCCTTATGGAAAACGTCCGGGAAATTCTTTCAATTTCAGGCAGAAAAGCACAGGATGTTTCAGGAGTTGTGTCAGTTTCATTTTCTCTACTGTCATGCCAGTGTGAAACTGTAACTTCCATAATACCTGCCATAGGGGCAGAAGTACTTGGTTTCATATCCATTCCGCTGATTATTGAGAGCCTGCTGCTTTCATTTACCACATACATCCTTTTGAAGAACCAGAAAAAAGGTAAAAAGCCATTAATATTTGAAAAAATGTGGAATGCAGATATAGTATCGAATTGGCTTGTGATTATGACTATATTTGCCATAGTTGCATTACCCGTACTGATCACTATAATTTCATATCTGGGTTACCAGAGAAACATATATATCTATTTTACAAGCAATGTTGGAATTTTAATTGCAACATACTTTTTTATTTATGTTTTACAAAAATCCATGTCCTGGAACATCTTTAGGGTTAAAGGGTACATCTATGCACTATTTTCCATTTTCCTCATTATCCTAATGAGTGTATGGTATGTTCCTGCTGTTCTTATGGCTACAGTTTCCAATGGAGTCCTCTATGGCGTCATGGGTGTTGCTTCTTCCCTGTCCGGAATATTGCTGTTTATGATGGTTCATACTCTTGACAAGCAGACAAAAGCAATAGCCTACGAATATTCAGCAGGGATGTTTCCCGTAATATTCGCTATATTGTTCTACTATCTAATCATAAGCACTACTTCTGTCTGGCCCATCTATTCCTATACAGATCAGATAATTTTTGCTCTTTCGCTATTGGGAGTTTCACTTATCCCTATGTGGTTATTCGTTAACTATTCCATTTATGCAAGATTCTGGCATAACAAAGCCTAAAATATGCATAACTCTTATGGAAAGCATGAACATTTCATTCCTGAGAAAAGGAGATCACTATTTTCCCATATTGAAGGTGGGAGACGAAAAGAGAATCCTGAAGGAAAATGTCGACATAAACAACTTTTACTCAAATATTCATCATTATACGAAACTGTATGAAGAACTGGAACATGTTGATATAGAACCTGGAACAATCCCGGTATATCCCGGAAAGATTCTCTGCCCCTCCCTCAACTTTATGATGCATTCTGCAGAAACTAAACAGAAAGTTCCTGAATACCCTTATTTTTTCACTAAATTCAGGGATACAATTACCGGATGGAATTCTCCCATTCTAAAGCATAAGGATATGAAGCAGCTTGATTACGAGGGAGAGATTGCTGCAATCATAGGAAAAAAGATAAAAGGTGCTGATGAGAAAACTGCAGAAGAGAGTATATGTGCTCTTGCAGTTGTGAATGATGTAAGTGCAAGGGATTATCAGGAACAGATTTCTCCTCCTTTTGGCAAAAACTGGGTGATGGGAAAAGCTGCAGATTCATTTTTACCTGTTTCTTCCTGGGTTAAATTGTATGATGGGGATCCGGTAGAATTCTCCACTGAGGTGAATGGTGAAATAAGGCAGAAAGGAAACACAAAGGATATGATATTCCCTTTCAGTAAATTGATTTCTTATGTGAATAAATTTGTGACACTTTACCCCGGAGATTTGATACTTAGCGGTACACCTGAAGGTGTGGCAAAATCCGGCAAATATCCATATCTAAAGAATGGCGAAACAGTTAAGGTTCAATCCTCAGGAATAGGATATATTGAGAATGTGGTGACGGAATTTGATTCGTAAAATAAATGAAGAAGAACTTCTTTTAGAAATCATTCCTTTTAACCTGGTACTTTTCAATGGAAACGATTCAACCTTTACGATCAGGGATCCTGTCAACAGGCATACAACTGTAATACAAAGATTCATGCACGAAGGACTCGAGATATCGGTTAAATCATTCTTCATGGACTGGTTTTATTATGGGTTTCCAAAAAATATGATGAGAACTGCGTCAGATTATTTCTCTAATGCTGAAGCATTTGAACTGTATGTCGAAGGAAATAAGTATAATGCATTTTTTGGTGATGACTACAGGAACCGAAAAACCATATGCACATATATAGATGGAACGTGTATTGAAGTCAGGGTGGAGAAAGGAGACCCTGAGCAGGCGAAAAATATTTTTAAAAATGTAAAAAAAATAAAAACTACCACACCTTCTTCGTTCAGGGAAAGATCATTCTATGCGACATACAGGGGCCCCAATACCTGGTTTGAGGATGAGAGAATAGGACGACTCTCATGGAAGCCTCTGGAAGCTGAAAAAATCGGTGAATTTTCTCCAGATTCTGTTGGAAATCTGCCAGGATTGCATAAACTTGCAATCTTTGCAAACGAGAGGAATGAATATCTCTGGCTTGATGTGGCCGCCAGGGGAAAGGGTCTCAGGAATCTTTCATACAGGTTTAATTTTTCAGGTTCAGTCTTCAAGGAACGTGTAAAAATGAATCGGTGGAGAGTGGGAATTCTTTCACAGAATGGTCCTGCAATAATGGTAATGGAAAATCCATTCTTCAGGTATATAATGTCCCTTCCCAGTATTGAACCTGGCGATCTCTGGAAATACGTGGACATAATGGAAAACTTAAACATCGATCCATTTATGCCCTAAAATGCCTTTTAGGTATGAGGTTGGCATTTCAAGGGAAACATCATCGGTTGATGGAGTTTCCATAGGCAAAACAGAGAACGGTGGATTATACGTTATTGAACCTGAGAAGCTATACTTCCACACCATGATCCTTGGCAGGACGGGAACAGGAAAATCTAACCTGATCAAGAATCTGTGTTTGCCAATAATGAAAAATGGGGCAGATAACCTGATTGTAATTGATTTCCATGGAACGCTTTCCACTGACCTTATAAGGATGAACAGCAAAATGGATCTTGTTTTTATCTCCCCTGAGAACGATCCGGAAAAAAAATCCGTAAAGATGAATGTGCTGAAAGGATCTGCAGAATCACCAGTGTTTCTCTATATACTCCAGAAAATATTCTCTTCTGAAAATGCACTTTCAGGAGGAACATGGGGCCCCAGGTTGCAGACAATGCTAACTTCCGTATTGAGGGAAGTCATTATAAAAAATCCGGATTCCACACTCTCAGATTATATTGAAACAATAACGAGCAGGAATTCAATGAAAGATCTTTATAACAGTTCAACTGGAAGCACCAAAACAATAATTGGAAACATGATATCAAGATGGGATTCCTGGCAGGAATATTCAATGAGCACCATAAACAAGATATTTCCAATTACCTCAGACATTGGAATCCGGAAATTGATTTCATCCCATGAGGAATCCATGGATATTGTTTCACTATTGAATGAAGGAAACAAATTAGTTGTTATAGATGTATCAAAGACAAAATATTCAGAACAGCAGGGAAAAATTGTTTCATCAATGCTTTTGAACCGGATATGGGCTGACATTTTGAGGAAAGGCATGAGTAAAAAGTGTATGTTAATAATTGACGAGGCCCAGAATCTGAACGCCTCCATAATTAAGGAGCTTTTGTCAGAGGGGAGGAAATTCAATGTGTTTTGCATGCTTGCATCGCAATATATGCTTCAATATGATCGGGAGGTCAGGGATGCAGCCATTTCTAATTGTGGTAATTTCTATGCATTTTCACTTTCAGAAGAGGACGCCAATACTATCTGTTCTATTGTTCCAGGACAAAAACTAAGAAAACTTGCAATAAGTTCCATACTGATCGGCCCGATACATAATACAACACATTTCTCCACACGAGGGAATAATGGCGTCAGCGTTTCTTCATTTACGCCATTCCTGATGGAAAACTTGAGCAATGCTACGCCTGTTGAAGACGCCATAAAGAATAGTCTTCTGAAATATGGCGGAATGATGGAAGAACCTGATAATGATAATATTCATCAAAACAGAATTAGCAACCATAACGAATTGCAGCAGAGGTTCATAACTTATCTTGATGGAAAAGGATGCAAACCTGAGATTGAAAAAGTTATTGGGGAAAGCAGGCCTGACATAATATTTTATGTACAGTCGACACCTATTATTGCAGAGGTGGAAATCAGTGATACCATTAGGTTCGAAAGGGTCATTGAAAAAGCATGTATTTACAGCAACTCTCCCCTGATATTTCTGTGCATGAAGGATATGGGAATGGTACTGCTTGAAAAATTCCATAACCATGAATTAATGTCACGGCATCTCTCCAGAATGAGCAGAACCGGGAAGAATACCTATTTTAATTTTGAAAAAATAACCATAGTGGAAGACAGAAACGGAAAGTACTATTTTATACGTGATGGAAAATACACAAGGTGGACTCCTGAATTTTCTCTCACAGAATCGTCTTTCAGGTTAAAATCTGAGTTGCTTGGAGTATTAACCGTTAATATATTAAGGGAAATGGAACTGAACAGGAATCATGTATACTCATATCTTGATACGAATACAGGAGCAAAGAAAAGGGTGAGTTTATATGAACTCATTTTATAGGATACCTATATATAAAATAAAATTTTGGATTATGAGAATATTCATAACAACATACATATAATGTTTAAACATAAGGTTTTACAGTTATATCTGTAAAGAGAAGAGTTCGAGATGGCAAAATTCGAAGAATTAGGAATAAAAGGGGAACTATTAGAGTCCCTGAAGAAAATGAAATTTGAAGAGGCAACCGAAATACAGGAAAAGGTTATTCCACTTATACTTGAAAAAAAGTCTGTTATTGCAAAATCCAGAACAGGTAGCGGAAAAACCGGTGCATACCTGATACCATTGATCAATACCGCTAAGAAAGGAAAGGGGACAAAAACACTCATCCTTCTTCCCACGAGGGAACTGGCAATCCAGGTACACAATGTATTCACCAAAATTGCAGCTTCAACACGTTTGGAAGCAACACTCATCTATGGTGGTGTATCTATTGGAAGACAGGCTGAGGAATTGAGTTATGAACCTGAATTCATAATAGGAACTCCGGGCAGAATTAAAGATATGTTTGAGAGGGGCCACATCAAGCTGTCCAAAATTGAGAGAATCGTGCTGGATGAGGCAGATCAGATGCTTGATATGGGTTTTTACGATGACGTTGAATACATTGTAAAAGAGACTGATGATAACAGAAGCATGTATCTTTTCTCTGCTACAATGACCGATTATGTTAGGGATATATCTTCCCGGTTCATGAAAGATGCAGAAGTGATAAATTCGTCAGAAGACAGGATACCAGTGGATATCAACCATACTTATGTTGTATCAGAAAGGAACAGAAAACTTGGATTCCTTATTAAGTATATAGAGGATCAGAACCCTGAAAAAGCTGTGATCTTTTCAAACACCAAGTCAGGGGCCTCATTCATCAGCCAGAGATTGAGGGAAAATGGATACAGGTCAGTGCAGATACACGGAGACCTGACTCAGAAACAGAGGGAAACATCCATCCGGAATTTCAGGAGAGGCGAAAGATTCCTAATCGCTACGGATGTTGCAGCCAGAGGCATGGATATTCCATCAATCACTCACATCATCAACTATGATCTTCCAAAAGAGGATAAATCCTACATTCACAGGGTTGGAAGAACAGCCAGATTTGGCAGGAGCGGAAATGCAATGAGCATCATTCTTCCAGAAGAAGCATTCATGCTGAAAAGAATAAGGAAAACCGCCGGAATTGAAATTTATAAACTTCCAATGGAAGGGCAGGCCAGTGAACAGGTTGAAGAGAAAAGAGATCACGGTAGAGATCGTTTCAGTGGTGTACCCAACAGGCAGGGCCATGGTGGCAAGCGCAGATACAGCAACAGAGGAGATTACGGAAGGAAACCACCTGCAAGAAGACGCAGAGATTAATCCCAATTTCTATCTTTTTCAAATAAAATATCTGAGGATTGTACTGAGCGGTATATTTTATAATTTATCTGTAATGCTGTTGCATGGATCAGACACTTGAGAATATAATTGAGCTCGCCCATAGGACAAAGGAAAAATCACCATCACAGGATTCAATGGAGGAACTGAAGAAAAGAGTTGCCGATATTGCAATTACTTCATTCGGTGCTTTTGATTCTGCACCGGTTCAGGTTGCAATGAAATCACTTATTCCTTCATCAGGCAAGACCAATTCCACTGTTTTCTTCACCAGAACAAAAGTTTCTTCTGAAAATGCTGCATTTATCAATGGAACCATGACAAGATACCTTGATTACAATGATACTTACCTTTCCAAAGAGGCCCTCCATCCATCAGATAATATACCTCCACTGATCGGCGCAGCAGAAAATGGAAACTATTCTGGAAATGACATTCTCAGGGCAGCATATGTTTCATACAATGTTGTATGTGCTCTTTCCGATGCAGTTTCCATCAGGGACAGGGGATGGGACCATGTAACTTACATAAGCATATCCTCAGCTGCAGGGCTGTCCTATCTTCTCGATCTTGATCATGAGAAATTTTCACATGCATTGAATCTTTCAATAAACAACAATATCAGCATGAGACAGACCAGAGCTGGAGAACTGAGCATGTGGAAAGGGGCCACAGCATCCAATGCATGCAGGAACAGTGTGTTCGGTGTAAATCTTGCAGTGAATGGGTTCACTGGACCCGCCCCAATATTCAGTGGAGAGATGGGTTTCTTCAAACAGGTTTCCGGTGACATGAATCCTGATTTCAGCATAGACAGAATAGGCAAAACAATGATCAAGAATTATCCTGTTGAATATCACGCAATGAGTGCAGCGGAGGTTGCAGAACAACTGAAAGACGAGATTAAGGGTAATATAAAGAAGATCGATGTGGAAACATTCAGGGTTGCCCATACGATCATAGTGAAAGATCCTGAGAAACTGAGACCCAGGACAAGAGAAACCGCGGACCACAGCCTGCCATATATTATTGCTTATACACTCAAGTATGGAGCCCCCACACCACACTCCTATGATGATCATTACCTTAATGATCCGGAAATACTCAGAATAATTGACAGGATGAAATTCACCGTTACAAGCAAATTTGACAGCATGTATCCTGAATATCTTCCAGTGATGATTGATGTCACAACCGACAGCGGCAATTACAGGAAAGAACTCGATGCACCCAAGGGCCATAATAAAAGGCCATACACATGGGATGATCTGGAAATTAAGGCAGCCAGAATGATGGGTGAAGATTCTGCGAAAGAACTCATATCCCTTGCAAGATCATTTGAAAAGAGAACATCAGAAGAATATCTGGAGGTAATGAGAAATGTCAAGGATGAGAAATAACATTAATCTTGGGCCCTCCTTCCTCAGGGAACAACTTAAGAAAGGAATTGTTTCAGTACCCGGCGTCTATTCTGGAATGTCGGCCATAATTGCTGAAAACGCCGGATTCAATGCAACATATCTTTCAGGCTCTGGTGTTGCAGGTATGATGGGCTTACCAGATCTTGCTATGACAACTCTGGATGAAGTTTCTCTTGAGGCCAGAAAGATCACAAGCATCAGCAGGCTTCCACTTATTGTGGACTGCGATACCGGGTTCGGAGAAACGATCAATGTTTCAAGAACAGTCAGGATTATGGAATCGTCTGGTGTATCCGCAATACACCTCGAAGATCAGGTTCTGCCAAAAAAATGTGGACATCTTTCCGGAAAGGAAGTTATTCCTGTTGAAGATATGAAAAACAAGATTACGGCCGCTGTCCAGGCAAGAAAAAACAGGGACTTTCTCATTATTGCAAGGACAGATGCGAGGGCAGTGAATGGGCTGGATGATGCAATACAAAGGGCGAAGGAATACATTTCTGCAGGTGCCGAATGCATATTTCCTGAAGCAATGCAGTCCCTGGAGGAATTTTCTGAATTCAGGAGCAAGATAAATGCATATCTTCTTGCAAATATGACCGAATTTGGAAAAAGCCCACTCCTGTCCGTAAGTGAACTTGGGAAGATTGGCTATAATATGGTAATTTTCCCTCTGACAGCGTTCAGGGGTATACTCAAAGCCACTGAGACCATATATGGCAATCTCATGAAAAATGGAAGCCAGTCGGGGTTTATAAACGAAATAATGAGCAGGGAACACTTTTATGATTTAATAGGATACCAGGAGTACGAGGCTGAAGATTCCAGCCTTGCTAAAAGGAGAGCATAAATATGGCAGAAGAAATAATAGTTCCAAAAGGTCTTGCAAATGTCGTTGTTGATACTACATCAATCGCCACTACCGGTGCATCCGGCAATCTTTTATACAGAGGATACAGGGCAGTTGAACTTGCTGAGAAAAAAAGTTTTGAAGAAGTTGCATACTTAATAATTAATGGCAGATTGCCAACCCAGAATGAACTTTCACCATTTAAGAATGAACTTAATTCCAATATGGTCATTGATGATAGTGTTCTGAAAATAATGAATATGATAAGAGAAAAAAATCTGATGAGAAATATCAGGTCCATGATTTCCCTCTATCCTTACAATACGAGTGATGCTCAGTCCATTTTTACGCAGATGGAGGCGAAAATGCCCCTTCTGACTTCCTGTTCAGCATCTTCAATGAATGGAACTCCAATTAAAACACCCAGAGGCAATGATTTTTCCCAGAAGTTCTATTCACTTATCACAGACAGGGAAAACAAAAACTGGAAATCCTTTGAGAAGTTGATGATTCTTTACAT
>JAKAYK010000097.1 GCA_021826765.1 Thermoplasmata archaeon
TAATAAGGACCGAAAATAGAGACATTCTGGAATTTTGAATTATAGGATGAGTTGAAAAGAACATATCCGACAATAAGGAATGATTCCACATTCACAGTGACATTTACATAATTCAGATTTTTTCCGTGGTAAATCTTTTCTCCCAACACTGAAAAATTCACATCCATCCCACTGCTTGTGTTAAAATATATGAAATTTATCAAGGCTGCAGATGTATCTGTGGAAAAGTTGAAGTTGTATATTCCTGGAGTGAGCTTTGGAATTGTAAAATCTGAAACTGTACTGTTAAAAATAGATACATTTAAATTTTGTACCGGTACCTGTGAAAGATAAACAGGCGGTTTTGTATAATTTTTTGCAAGAAGCAGAAAACCACCGAGGAAAGCTTCCATCCCATAGGATTTGGTTGAATAATATTTGCTTATAGCATTTGAAAAATTCAAGGATAACTGGTTTCCGTACAAATAACCAAGAACATAATCAACCCTGTTTGAAATTGAGCCGTTCATGAGCATGATCTCACTGTAGTTTGAAGATTGTGCTATGAGCCTGTATGCATCAAGGCATGAAAGGGCAGGATCGTGAACATCCACATAAGGAAGATTGCCCTGGTACAGGACATAGGGATCATTTTGCGGTATGAGGTTAACCACCTTTACGTAGTCTGCGAAATTAGCCATGTTTGGCGGATAGATATTCATGTTGAATTTATCTGGGTTGTAACTGTTGACTGGGCTGTAAGGCTGGAATATTACAGCAGTGAGGATTATTATAATAAAAAATACAACTGGCCTTCTTCTTTTTCTAAACTGCGACTTTAAAATATGAAATATTTTTTTTATTGAACTCTTTTTCTGCTCTAAAATTGGATTATTCTGTTCAGGTGATTTGATATTATCCAGAATTAGAAGGAAAAGGAAAGGAACATAAAGGCTTGAATACACATAATGGTTAAAATATGGGTAAATGTATGGCTCATAATTATTGAGAAAAAGTAGAATTAGATAAGGAAATGTGAATATAAGCCATTTGAACTTCCTGATTGGGATAAAAAGAAATGGTGAAAAAATCAAGACAACTGTTAATATTTTATTTTCAATATTCTGTGTTAAATAGTCGAGGAAAGAATATCCGGCAATATGAAAATACCCTGTGAGGGAACTGGAAGAATGTACTTTTTGTGCATTTAAAAAATATGAATCAGAAACGAGGAAATAAGAAATTATTAAAATTCCACCCATTAACAGGGTATTCAGGATTGCAAATTTTTTAACTCTATCTTCAATTTCACCTTTATTGAGAATGACCTTTGAAAAAATTAAAAATACAAACAGGAAAGGGAAGACCATGAAAGGGAACCTGACCGAGCCTGCAAGAAAAAGTGAAAGAGTGGATAGTTTATAATGTCGTGTTTCAAACAGGTATATTCCAAGCAGAAAAAACATGATGAAGAACGATTGAAAATGATAATCAAAATAGAATGCCCCTGCAAGTGGAAAATAGATCAGGTATGATAAAGAGATCAGCATTGAGGAAATATTATCTTTTATTTTCATTTGTGCTAATTTGAATATAATATAGGCAGGAATGCTCAGAGTTATTTCCTGAATGACAAGCATTGCAGGTATCCCATCAATCAGTATCAGCGGAGAAAATAAGATCCTGTCAAGTGAAAAGCCTGACATATACATTAAGTACGGGATATTTGTGTAATGAAGAATGTATCCCAGTGTGAGGGAAATTATTCCTGAATCAAAAACACTGTCCATCATTGAATAATATCTCAGCAGGGAAATAACGCTCCATATCAAAGAGTTCAGAATTACCCCAATAATGACTGCCAGTTCAGGATAGGAGATATTCCTGATTCTTAAAGCAATCTCACGCCTGAATTCGAATCTCATTTTCAGGTGAAAAGTTCAATTCACTTAATAATTTTTGGATTCCGGAAAAATTTTCAGAGTTATAATCCATATTGAACAGTATGATTTTAGGCAGGGCAGAATTATATGAACAAACTTTAGAGATAAGCAACAATCTGCACCCTTTGAACAGATTATTTTGTGAAATAATGCTTATTGATTCAGAGAATCAATTCTTTTAAGCATTTTCACAACTGACTCAACTGCATCCTTTGCCATTTCAATCCTTGCCTCAGCCTGGAGCCTTGTTTCACCGGGGCCAGAAATGCCAAGAGACACAGGCTTACCTTCAGAAATAGATATGTCCATGATCTTTCTCGCGGTGTTCTGCATTATTATGTCGTCATGATCTGTTTCACCCTGCATCACTGCACCAAGGGTAACAACACCATCAATCTTCCCTGTCTTCAGCAGTTTCAATACTCCAAGTGGTATCTCAAAGGTACCCGGTACCTTGAGAACTTTCTCAACCTTTGCGCCGAGAAATTCTGCATGTTCTGTGGCCCTCTGCAACATCATCATTGTTATATCGTAATTATATTCTGAAACAACTATTCCAATTTTCATATTTTTCACCTTTCAGTGTCTTATGGTGCTTCCCTTTCCGTCTCCCATTGTGCTTCCAACATCCTCAAATCCCTGCCTCAATCCCTTCCCCCTGTTCTCTCCCAGTTTTTCCGGGAAAAAGAGGATATTGTATGCATTTACTGCATGTTCCCTCGCCCTCATGTCGCACAGCCATGAAAGTTCTGTGTCATTTTCTGCTTCATCCTCATGGACGAACACCTCAATGATATGCTTTTCCACCTTGAGCTGAACCTCCATAAGTCCCGTGGATGCTATCTGGGCCGATATCTTATCCACAGGCTTTTTGCCTGGCATACCGCAGGCGATCACCACATCCGCATTCCTTTTGAACAGGATCAGGGAGGCAACAGGGAGGTCCTTTATTCCAGGAACAGTATATTTTATTATCCTGAATCCTGTTCCAGTCCTTCCCAGTTCATCTTCAGCAGATCTGCCCATATCATATCGAGCGAAAGTAGTGTCTGCAATGCCAATGATCTTCATTTTCCATCTATTTCCAGTATCTTCTTCCTTATTTTTCTTGTGCCAAGGGGTTCCTCTGTTTCCAGCTCAAATAGAGAGCATCTGTATACTTCTGTATTTACGCCCCTCTTCCTTGATTCCTCTATGATCACATCAGGATCGAACTTCTGATCGAAACCAAGAGTTATTACGTCGGGCCGGACTCTTGATATTGTATCAAAGATGTTTCCAGTTCCACCAATAATTGCCTCATCAACTGGCTTAAGGGCCTCCACAACTCTTCTTCTTGTTTCCTGAGAGAATAAAAGTGCCTTTCCATTTTTTCTTGCGTTCTCATCAGATGCTATGACGACAATGAGCCTGTCGCCCTGCTTTTTTGATTCTTCAAGATAGTGGATATGCCCAAGATGTATGATATCAAAAACCCCCGTTGCCATTACCTTTTTCATTTGCCCACTGGCGGATAATTTCTTTCCCCTCTATAAATATTAAGTCATG
>JAKAYK010000017.1 GCA_021826765.1 Thermoplasmata archaeon
CATGGAGCATCAACCAGACGGATGAGATATACAAGATTGCACAGGTCCTCAGCCAGGACTATGAAGATGCTGAACTCAGGCTGCTTCTCAAAAACATTGCTGAAAATGAGATAAAGAGGAAGAACAGGCTCAGCAAACTGTACGACGATATAGTCAACATGGATTACTGGTAATTTTTGACATCCATTTGCTCAACAAAATTCGCTCTCAAAGCCGAATATATCATTATTTTTGATAAAATTAATGAACTATAAGATTTTATCCCTGCATGGAAGGGGATATCCTGAAGGGTTCAACTGGCAGGACCATGAGGATCTTTATTTCTCTCTACCCCGTTTTTAAGCGATTCCTGAAAGATCGGAAAGAGGCCAAACGGAACAGTGACGAGGCTTGGAATTACCGGAGAGAGAGGAACGGGATGGTGGCAGTGGAGAAATTCATTGAGTTGGGCCCCACTTTCATAAAACTTGGACAGATAATTTCAGCAAGACCTGACATACTTCCCAAGGAATATGTGAGATCCTTTGAAAAACTTCAGGACAGTGTTCCTCCTGCTGACTTCAGGTTGGTCAGACCCATTATTGAGAAAGAGATTGGAAAGATAGAAGAAGTGTTTGAAAGCTTCAACCCAGAGGCAGTATCAGGGGCCTCTTTGGGACAGGTGTATGTTGCAAGATACAATGGAAAAGATGTAGCGGTTAAGGTAAACAGGCCCGATGCTGAGTACATTGTGAAGAGAGATCTGGTGATTCTTGGAAGAATACTGAGATTTGCCAGAGGCAGGCTGGAGAATTTCCTTTTCATAAGTATCTCGAGCATCCTGAAAGAATTCAGTGTAAGAGTCTTCGAGGAGCTGGATTATCGGAAAGAGATGAGCAATGCAAACAGAATTAGGAAGAATATTGAGGGAAGAGAGAGAATCATAATCCCGGAAATGCATGAGGAAATTTCCACATCCAGGGTACTTGTAATGGAGTATATTCCAGGCATCAAGATCACTGACAGAAAAAAGCTCGTAGAGAAAAACATAGACGTTAAAAAACTTGCAATGGATCTTGACACGGCATTCATCAGGATGCTTCTCAGGGACGATATATTTCATGCTGATCCTCATCCTGGAAATATCTCAGTGCTGGATGACGGCACAATGATTCTTTACGACTTTGGAATGACGGGGGACCTGAATGATAAAACCAGGTATTACCTGCTCTCCCTTTACGACGCAATGACCCGGGGAGATGTGGACCAGATGACAGATGCACTCATAGGAGTAAAGGCACTCTCCCCTGCTGCAAACAGGGGAATTATAAAGAGAACCATGGAGATAGCCATGGAAGGACTTGCAGGAAAGAGGGCAGAGGACAGTGAAATAAGGCAACTGCTTGAAGTTGCAAATGGGGTTGTTTTTGAGTTTCCTTTCAGGCTGCCTACATCCCTTGTTCTATACATGAGGATGAGTTCACTTCTTGAAGGCATATGCCTTACACTTGATCCCGACTTCAAATTTGTGAGGGTGCTCCAGAAACTTTTCAGGGATGAGGGCCTGTTCAAGGAACTCTATGCGAAGCAGATTGGAACATTCCTTGAAGAGGCTGTAAGATCTGTGGAAGCAGGTGTTGCAATACTTCCCCTCCTGAGAAGGGAACTTGAGGGCAGGGAAGAAGCCATGCCTGCCGAGAGAAATGGGAGGGTGGAAATGGCCCTTGCAGGAGGTTTTGTTTTTATCGCTGGAATATATGAACTCGGTTCCCAATTTCTTCCAGGAACCTTAATGATACTGGCTGGAATCGTTCTCATGGCTGCATCCATGAGAAGAAAATGAGACGGAATAGGACTCATTCTTGCAAAGTATATTTACAAAATCTCAATCTAGGGGCATGGTGAACAAATTTCTTGAGTCTTTGACTGGCGGTTATACGCCCATCAAGATAGTGAGATTCGCGGTAATGGTGTGTGCACTCCTTGATTCTGCAGCCCATCTCTTTGCAACTCCGGCGGCCTATCCAGTGATCACTTTCTGGCTTGAAATAGAAGTTGCAGCATTCATAATTATAGGAATTGTATTCCTGCTGGGTTTGAGAATGTGGTACCTCCCCTCAGTACTGTTCACGCTTTTCAATATGCTTATCTACCTGATTTCAGGTGTTGTGGCCATTGCACCCCTTAACCCTGTAGCACTGTCAGGACACGTAGACTTCCTGAATTATAGCTTCGGAAGGGCATTCTCTATGGCCACCTGGATATTCATAATAATTGTTGGAATTCTGCTCATACACTATGACAGTGGTTCAGCACTCAACACTCTTCTCAAGAATGATGAGAATTGACAGGATGGATCGCGAAGGCAATGTACCCCAGGATTGCTGCGGCAATCCTGATGATCCAGTGAAAATTAACATCCTTTATTGAAAAATAATCTTTTTCAATTTCCTTCCATATGCCTGAGTTCTTTCTCTTGAGCTGGGACCTTCCATAACCGTTCCAGAAGGCCTGTTTCATGAGCCCTTTAAGGGATTCCCTTGCATTATGCGTCACTCTGCAGTCACTGCAGAAATATGCCCTTGCACCTGATCTTAAGAGCCTGATGTTAAGATCAATATCCTCCGCAGTAATGAGGGATGTGTCAAAACCTCCAATTTTTAAAAACATCTCCCTTCTCACTCCCATGTTCATTGATGGCAGGGTGATTTCATGTCCATGATAGAAAAGCTTCACTCTTTTCATTGTTGCATAATTTCCTGAGCCGGATGTTTCCGTAAGGCCCCAGACCAGATCATTATTCCCAAGAGAGGAAACCATACAGGATGCCCAGTCATTTGAAGGAATTGCATCACCGTCGGTGAAAAGAACATAGTCTGCACTGGACATGGAGACCCCTATATTCCTTCCTTCCCCTCTTGTGCATTTTCTGATTGTGTATCTTACACCTTTAGGCTCAAATTCCTTCAGAATATCATGGGTATTGTCCGTGCTTCCTGCATCCACAATTATGATTCCGCATGGGAAATCCTGCGAAACAATACTGTTCAGGAGATTCCGAATATTTTTGCCCTCGTTCAGGACAGTTATGACAATATCCACTTTCTCTTTATCCATCTAAACCCAGTCAGCCCTCTGAGTCTCCCTTTCTTTCTTTGTTTCCTTCTTGTACTTCTTATAATGTTCCTTGCAGAGATGAACCTTGGTCAGTTTTGTGTCAAAGGAAAACACCTTTGAGGCAAGGTCCGCAGGAACTGTTTTATGGTTGTCCTCTTTGCAATCCCGTACCTGGCATTTCTTTTCTTCCGGCATGTTCCTGTATAAACGAAATCCCATAATAATAATTTCCATACTGCAAGAATTTCGCGAACTGTGCACCACTCATGGCAACCATCAAATTCCTGGAACCCATGATCCGGTTTAAGCACAATTTTATGTGTAATACTGCAGATATTCCAGAATACAGGAAACACTGTGCAAGTGGAGAATGCCCGGAGTAAGCCCCCTTCTGTTACCCTGCATTGCAGGCTGGCAGCATTCGACTAATGGCCTTTCAGCCTTCGTCCTACCCGATCCTCCGGGTGGCATCATCGGATCCGTTTGGACTTTCTCCAGCCAGGGCGGCTGTCCCATCACCACAATGAAAATGTCATCCCTGCGGAATCATCCTGCTTCAAGGGGTGTATCATTTCTTTTGCCGTAGCCTTCCCTCTCGGGAAATGTGCTTCTGCTCAATGGCTTCCACCTCAGGAGGGGGGACTTTCCTCACTCCTGGGAGCGTGAGCTGCCCTCGGGCTTTCTCCACATAAGATATTGCGATTCCTATTAATAATCTGCTGATCTATTTTTTGAAATTCCTGAACCCTGACATACCCTGCAGGGAGGGATTTCCCGCACATAACAGATCGATTTCAATTCTTGCATGTACTACTGCCTATGTACCATAAGTTAGTTATTTTCATTTTGAATGAATTTGCATGGACAAAACAATATTGGCCATGGTTGCCGTATCTCTTGTCATTCTTGGAGGTGTACCTCTGGCTATGGCGTCCAGCGGATCATCGTCCAGCATGACAATGCAGACTTTTGGCAACTTTGCTGTTTCCTACAGCAACGGCACAGGATTCATAGGAAGCGTAAATTACACAGGAGAAGACTACTCGACAGTGCTCAGCGATGGAATATACCTGAATGGAAGTTCGTCTACAACTGCTTCATTCTCAAACCAGACAAATTTTGACAACAATAATGCAGCAATGTTTGGAATACAGGAACCGTCAGGATTTGGAGTCATAACATATACTAAGTCCACTTCCGGGGCCAATATCAGCATTCACTCAAAGGCATTCATTTCTCTCGCGAAACAGAATGTTTCATTCACCAACCTGATATCCGAGACCTCTTCAGGACAGGAATTCGGTATGCTCTCTAACATGGGACTTAAAGTGAACATATTTACAGTGCAGACTTCAAGCTTCACAGGTGTACTGATCATGGATGGAAATTCCTCTTTTAACATGATGACACACACAGTATCCTCTGAAATGAATTCAAGCATCACACCCTATCCGCTCTTTGCCATGTTCATGACATCTGGAGACATCAGTGAGAAAGTAGCCCAGTATGAGCAGGGAAAGGAGCATTTCAGCTACAATAACACAACAATGCAGGTTTCAGGCTACTATGCAACATTCAACCTGACCTCCAGCGGATTCAGTTCGCTCTACAACAACAGGACAAACACCGAACTTATCAATTCATTATCAGTTTCAGGCAATGGAACCATAGGAAAAGGCTATGCAGTAAGTGACATGGCAATGAACAAACCAATCATAAAAGGATCACTTTTTGTCTATGCAAACCAGAGCTATATACTGGCAGTTCATAACAATCCTGCCATACAATCAGCAGTTGCCATAGATAATGCAACAGCCACCATAGTTGTACCCACGGGAAGCAACGTCTCTATGTTCAAGTCCAGAAGCGGTTCCCTTTCAGTCAACGCATCTGAAATGTCATCAAACTTCACTGTCCAGGAAGATACAGTGATCGGGCTTAATCATGTCGTAAAGGCAGGTGCAGTCAACCTTGTGATATCAGGTGCAAATTTCACTGAACTCATAATGGTACAGGGAGGATATGTGAATGTGAGCGGAAACACTATAAAAGTGAACAGCACAGGAATTGCAGTGATACACATGGTTTCACCACCTGGACTTGATCATGCACAGTCTGAAGTCAGGAAAGCAATACTTGACGGAAAGGTTTCAGATCAGCTGTATTTCAACGGAACAACTTCACTCAACAACATGACACTGGAATTCAACTCTTCAGTCTCACTGAACATATCATCACAGACAGCAGGCCATGCATCCATCAGGGTTGGATCAAATAACGGAAACCACAGGGGAACAGACTTGGTCATATTCCTTTCAAACCAGTTCCTGAAGGGCTCCACCACAGTGAAATTGACCTTTGACAACCAGTCAGTTGCAATCAGTGCAAACACACAGATTTTCAATGTGACCAGCACAACCAGTGCAGCCTATGCCGTGTTCAAAACACAGAATGGCATGCTGGTGGTGTTCCACATACCGCACTTCTCAAACCACACCATAGGCATCTCAGCAGTTCAGCCAACGACCACAGGACCTCTGACAAGTGGATTGGGCGGATACACAATTCCGGTCCTCGGAATAGCAGCAATATTGATTGTTGGTGTGTCATTTGTGATGATTGGGAGAAAAAAGAAAACAACCGGTGAAGCATAATCTTCACCCTATTTTTTTGAAAATTCAACATATCTGGCATATTTTTTTTCTATTATGAGTTCTGCAGCTTTTACAGGAAGATAGAGAATATCATTTTTGTGAAGATAAAAATCACCTATAGATGTGGCCACCGGAAGATATTCAGCATTGACTGACACAAGTTTCATGGGATCGGTGGACTCAGGCATATGTTTCCCTGCTTCTGTTTTTTCATGGTCTGGGTGCACTGTGGATATTTCCTCAACGGGCTCGATCTCCTCTTTTGGAGCGATATTTTTCACCTGGATCAGTCCATCAATATAGAGTGCCATCCTGTTGTGCATATCCATTATGAAAATTTTTTCCTGTGATGTGAGTCGATCCATTATGCTGGAACCGATCTCAAAAAGGGAATCCCTGAGTATCTTCTCATATCTTTTCAGAAGGAAATTCCTGAGGTTTTTCTCAATTATGTCCCTCTTGTCCATGACCTTCCTGTACATATCAATCCTCTCAGGTGATATGTTGCTCCTGGCCATTTCATCAAGGGATTCTATGGCCTCCTTTGCCCTCTCATAAAAATTTGGCTTGATCTTCTGAATCTGGACTGTTGCGGACTCCTGACGAAAATAGTCTCTGATCTCTCTCGCAATCTTGTCAATTTCAGAAGCTGTCAGGGTCATATATATCTCATATATTTTATGACTAATTATCCTTTATCATACTCTGAAGGAATTTTCACCAAAGAGTCTTTCCGGAATGTCAAAAAATGCTTTCTGAAGTAATCTCTCCCCTTTTTCTCCATATTCCTGCCTGATCCATTCTGCCCTTTTTGGCACCGCATCGGCGGGAAGATATTTTCCCGGGTTTGCAGGATCATTTATGTGGTCTGTCTCCATCATGAAATATTTTCCTGTGTCCATGGAGTCACGTATGGCTTTCCTGTTTGCAGGTACTGAAAATACAAGATTCGAATCGAAAAGAAGACTCTGAGGCATTGCATGATGCTTCACCACCATTTCTGGCTTCATTCCAGATTTCACAGCCATAGATTCAATTTCTCCAGCACCATTCTTATCAAGATCTTCAGTGTGAAGTATCACGGGAATGCTGCTGTCAGAACATTTCTGGAACGCATATCCCATAACCCTGTTGCAAGCTTCCATTATTTTATGATCAACCGGGAAATGGGGCCTCCCGATTTCACCCACAGCATTCGCCTTCCCTTCCATGCAGAGCTTGACTGCGAGATCTATTCCTTTTCTTGCCATCTCTTCTCCTTCATGGATATCCTTCCATAAAGTGAAAATGTCAAGAGGGTAGGGGCCAATGGTGATGATCACGTCAATTCCAGATCTTTCTTTCACGTCTCCTGCCATCCTGAGGTGTTTTTCATACAGGTTTGTATAATGGTCTGCAGTGGCATCACCATGAAAAGGCAGGTTGGTCAGGTTGATTGATGTACCTCCGGATTTTTTGAAGATCATCACACTGCTCATGTAATCATTGTGGAAGTTGAGGTGAAAATGATTGTCAAAGATTCTCTCCATGTCTGATTCTCCGTACAGTGGTCAATGCACAGAGGATTAATCTATGTTTTCATGCACCGGAATAAGACATATTACTGGAAACTGCCAGTTACGGATTCAAGCCAAAATTATCACAGCCAATCGTGCCAAAAAATTAGAAAAGATTTATTAGACAGAGAGATTAAGGGTTTACAGTGATAAAATGCAGCAGGGACAGATGGCATATGATAGAGCTATAACAGTTTTCTCTCCTGATGGTAGACTATTTCAGGTAGAGTATGCGCGAGAGGCCGTAAAGAGAGGTTCAACTGCACTTGGATTAAAATTCAAGGACGGTGTTTTGCTGATGTCCGAGAAGAGGGCAAAGAGCAAGCTCATGGAACAGAATTCCATGGAAAAGATTCAGCTTATTGATGATTTTGTTGGTTGTGTCACATCCGGACTCGGAGCAGATGCCAGAGTCCTCATAGACTTTGCAAGAATCGCCACACAGCAGGAAAAAGTAACGTATGGATCGGTTGTGAATGTGGAAAACCTTGTGAAGAAAGTTGCTGACCAGATGCAGCAGTACACCCAGTATGGTGGTGTCAGGCCTTATGGAGTTGCCATAATATTTGCAGGAATAGATCAGGTGGGCCCAAGACTCTTCGATCTTGATCCATCGGGTGTCATAAATGAATACAGGGCCACTGCCATAGGTTCAGGCAGGGATCAGGTCCTGAACTTCCTTGAGAAGGAATATTCATCTGAACTTGATGAGAACAAGGCCATAAAACTTGCTTTCAATGCCCTGAAATCATCCCTGGAAGATGGTAGCGAAATGAAGATTCCGGAAGTTGCATCCATAAGACAGGATGGAATTTACAGAATTCTTTCAAAGGAAGATATCGAGAAGAAATTATCCTGATATTTTCTCTTATAATAATAGGGCCTGGAAATTTTTTTTGAACATCATTTTATTAAAAAACTTTTTTAACTCACTTTTTAATTATTCTCCATGGAAAACATCAGGAATATTCTTGAATCAGAAAAAAATGTTGCAGTTGTTGGAATAAGCGACAAAGAAGACAGGGACAGTTTCAAGGTTGCAAAATATCTGCATGAGCATGGATTCAATGTCATACCTGTGAACCCGGTAATGAAGGAATGGCTCGGGATTAAGGCCTATGCAAACCTTAAGGATGCAGCATCGGAGCATCGTATAGACATTGTAGATATTTTCAGGAAATCTGAAGCAGTGCCGGAGATAGTCAACGAGGCCATAACAATAAACCCAAAGACCATATGGATGCAGTTAGGTGTGATCAGTGAGGAGGCTGCAGATAACGCAAGAAACCATGGCATAAAAGTCATAATGGACAGATGTATCATGGTTGAGCATAGAAAACTCTAGTCGGGGTAGCCTAGCCTGGTAAGGCGGCAGATTCGAGATCTGCTGCTCCTGTAGCACGGGAGTTCGAATCTCCCCCCCGGCGTTTAAAATATTACCTTACAATCAGTACAGAAACCGGAGAACTTGCTGATACTCTTGCGGAAACGGAACCGAGAAGTATGCCCTTCTTGAAACCAAGCTTCCTGTTTCCCATGATGACCATGTCCGGGTTGTAGGTATCAATGAGTTTCAGGATCGTGTCTACAGGTTTTCCTGTGATTATTTTTCCTTCTGAAATTTCCCTTCCTGCGTCCCTGTTGATTCTTTCCACGTGCTCATTCATGAGTTTCTGTGCCTTTGCCATGTATTCATCAATTTCTGAGGGGCCCTCAACTGTTGTAAGATAGTCCGGCAGAGGGACTGCAGGGAGTTCAAAGGCGTATACAATGAGAAGCTTGCAGTCTGGAGAGTTGCTCACTATGGATTCGGCCATGCTCATGGCCTTAATGGATTCCGGAGAGAAGTCGACTGCGCATAATATCCTGTTAAAAGGCATTATTCCCATAGTTCTCATATATATAACAACAGTAGGAATATAAATTTATTGCATGCTGTAATTTTTCCCTGGAAGCATAAAATCATAAATATCTGTATAAAATGAACCCTCTGTAGCTGGGATAGCCTAGCCTGGTAAGGCGCAGGTCTGGAAAGCCTGTGCTCTCGTAGCTCGGGAGTTCGAATCTCCCTCCCAGCGTGATCTTGACCATCATCAAGTTGATTTTTCGATTCGCAGGAAAAATAAATTTGCATAATATTGTATGTATCGTTATATCAACAAGTTATTCTGGTAAAATGTGAATGTACTCATATATCTACCTGAACAGGGGCCAATTCCTATACCATGCAGACAATGTGGTTGATAAAATTTATATCTGATCCAAGCCATGCTTCAACACAATGTTCATACCTGTAAACAAGAATATCTTTAGATGGGGGACTCCTGACCCTGAAGGAGACTGGATCATGTGCGGTCATCTCATTATAAGGGAAGAAACCTGCTATTTGATAGACCCTCCACTTGTGCCAGATCTGCTTGATTCTGTTCTCAGGATTGGAAAGCTTGGAGCAGTGATTTTGACAACACTGGATCATACAAGAGGTGCAAAATATATCTGTTCAAAATCAAAAGCGGATTTATTCATTCCTGAACAGCTGAAATCGACCGCAGTGGATCCTGATCTTATACTGAGTCAGAAAGGTATCATGGATTTTCAGAAATACGGAACAAAAAACCTGTTTGGCATGAAACCGATCAGAATCACGATCGAAGGAAAAGTGAAGGGAGAAATGCCATGGATTGATGAATTCGCACTCCTGACAGACAATAAAGAACTGATAGTTGGAGATATAGCCATTGGCACATTTGATGGAAAAGTAATAGTTGCACCGGAGTGGTTTCCGCATGATCCACCGAATTCACCATATCCCCCTGCGATCAAAGCGTTTTCAGAGGTTGTTCATGAATCGGGTGCAGTCTCGCTCCTTGCTTCACATGGTTACAATCTTTATTATAAACTTCGGGAATCAATGCAGCCCCTTTTCTCATGAGTTTTACAGAAAACGTTTATACTGAAAATGTATACATAATATGTATACAATGCAAGAAAGAAAACCTATAATGCTTAATACAGAAATTTACATAAATCTAAGAAGATTTATTGAATCATATTCAAAGAAAACAGACAGATCATACTCATTCAGCGATGCTATCGAGTTCTTGTTAAGAAAGCCATCTTTCATCTATACGGTTGATGAAAACCTCAGGGATTACATTCTTGCGTTTGTTGCAAAGATCACCAGACATGAGAATATCCTTGGTGTATTGCTTTTCGGATCGGTTGCAAAAGGTACCCACTCGCGAAACAGTGATATTGATGTAATGATCATAAGTTCATCTGGTTTTCTGGAAACTCTCAGGGAGATCGGTGCGTGCCTGCAGGAATTGGACTCACTTCATGTTGAATTGCTTCTGAGAAATGGAATGCTTATGAATTTAGCTCCTCTGATAATAACTAAGACTTCTCTGAAGAAATTTAACCCAATCTATTTTGATTTTGTGGATTATGGGATTCCACTCTTTGATCGGAATATGGTCCTTGAAAAATTTTTTGTTGACATAGAAAAAATGCCTCACAAAAGAAGACCTTACGCTGATGGAGAAATGTTGGAGTGGGATTATGGCAGATAAACTTATTGAGGAAGCAAAGAGTTGGCTCAAGAGTGGAATCCTGAATCAGGAAGGGAGGAATTATTCCAAGAGTGTGTATGCTTTAGAAATGGCCCTTGAGATTGCGCTCAAGTCAGTTGTTGCATCTTCTGGAAGAGATGTCCCAAGAAGGCATGACATTGTTCCTCCTCTCGAGGAAATAATTCTGTCAAAACCAAAAATATTTTCCACTGAATTCAAGAATGCATTCATTTCAATCAAACCGGTGTTTATGGAACTCCTGATTGTGCGACAGGCAAGCGCATATAGTTATGAAACCTCGATTAAAGAGGAAGATTTTATGACCATCTTCGAACAGAATTATCAGCCAGTCAAAAACATGATCGAGACATGTGAAAAAGAACTCGAACGAAAAGAAAGGAATCTTTCTGAAATGGAAAAATAGGATTTTCGATTATCAATAAATTCTTCACCTTCATTGCAGTGAACATTCAGATTTTCTATGTAGGATATAGACAAGCATATAGAAAATTGAAAATAGACATTTTGACTGCACTGATAAGAGGAAAAACTGATGCCTGGAAAGATCCTTTTTGTCTGTGTTGAGAATGCGGGAAGAAGCAAGATGGCTGAAGCATTTGGGGTGAAATATGGCCTTGATTGTAGAAGCGCAGGAACCATTCCTTCGGACAGGGTGAATCCTGACGTAGTGAAAGTCATGGATGAGATTGGAATTCAGGTGAATTCAGGAAAACCTTCCATGCTTACTGAAGAGATGGTGATGAATGCTGACAGGGTGATCACGATGGGATGCTCAGTGGAGGAGGCCTGCCCTGCAATTCTTTACCGTAACATTGCAAGAAAATTGACTGAGTGGGATCTGCCTGATCCAAAAAATAAGAGCATGGATGAGATCAGGGAAATTAGAAACAGGATTGAAAAACTTGTAAGGGAACTTTCGGAAAATGAACATTGATCTTGCCATTTCTGTTGCCATATTTGTGGTATCTCTTTTCATGGTGATAAAGAAACCATTCAGGATCGATATTGGTTATTCTGCACTCATAGGGGCCCTTGTCACTGCAGTTCTTGGACTCATAACTCTCGATCAGGTAATCACAGTTCTGAGCATAGTCTGGAATGCTACCCTGACCTTTGTTTCTGTGGTTATTATTTCACTCATATTCGATGAATCGGGTGTGTTCCATCACCTTGCACTTAAACTTATGAAGCTCTCCCATGGAAGCGGTGTGAGACTGTTTATCTATGTGATTATAGGTGGAGCATTCATATCTGCCATATTTGCCAATGATGGAACTGCACTGGTGCTCACACCCATCATAATTTCTCTTCTTTCAAGGGCTGGCTTCAGGGAGAAATCCATCATAGCATACGTTATGGCGGTTGGATTCATCGCTGATTCAGCCAGTATACCGCTCCTTGTGAGCAATCTTGTGAACATCATCGCTGCCACCTATTTCGGAATTGCATTCTTCCCCTACATGGAGGCAATGATCTTTCCAGATCTTGTCAGTATTGCAGCAAGTCTGACATTTCTCTATATCATTTACAGGAAGGATATTCCGAAAAAATTCAACTCTGAGCATAACGTTGAGGAAGATTATATCAGGGACAGGACAGTCTTCAGGCTGTTTTACCCAGTAATCACAGCACTCATCATCCTGTACTCCATCGGAGGATTTTTCTCCATACCCATATCATTTGTTGCAATGCCTATGGCCCTCTTCATGGTTCTTCTCTCAAGAAGAGGGAAGGCAATAGATTACGTGAAGGTTGTGAAAGAAGCCCCCTGGCAGATAATAATTTTCTCCCTTGGCATGTATATTGTTGTCTTTGCAATGGCTGAGCATGGTCTTGCTTCCATGCTCTCTTCCGTGCTCCTGTATTTCAGTTCCTATCCATATGGACTGAATTTTGTCATATCAGGCTTCATATTTGCATTCACAGCTTCCATAATGAACAACCTTCCCTCTGTCCTTCTTGGTGATATTGCATTGAAGACTGGAGGCTTCTCAGGATACATTGTTCTCACAAACGCCATAGGAAATGACATAGGGCCAAAGTTCACCCCCATAGGCTCACTTGCCACACTGGTATGGCTCTACATGATCAAGAGAAAAAGTGGAATAAAAATCAGGACTGTTGATTACATGAAAACAGGCTTGTTTGTGGGCATTCCAGTTCTCACACTTACACTTCTTTCCCTTTGGGTTGAGACAATTCTCTGAATATTCATAAACTTGAAAACGCTTATTATTGCAGGTAAACTACTGGTTCATGTTCCTGCAATACTCTTACCCTTTTTACATCCTTGCGGTGCTTGCAGTCATTATGGGCATATCCACTTCACTTATACTGAAATACGCCATAAGATCAAAAGATCATCTCCAGAAACTTTTTTCCTACATATTACTGGCTATGATGAATTCCATGCTAGGGGCCCCTGCGATTTATTATTCCGGCATCATACACGTTACTGTAACTGATGTATTTCTTCTCTCTGCTGGTATCATGGCCGCAGAATCTGTCTATCCACTCATAATTTTCATACAGGGAATTGAAAATGGAAAAATGAAGGAAATAAACTGGAAAGTGTTTGTTTTCTTCACGATATTTGATGAATATCTCATGAGCCTGGACTTCAATTCCATACTCAGTACCCACAGTATCCTGAGCCAGTATGGAAATGCATATCTCAACCTCATCCTAGTGCCTCTTGCTTCCATATGGTTCATTCTTCCCATGAGCCTTGAAATGATTCTCACCACAGTATTGATTCTTGGAAGACGCGATGCAGACGGTGTTGCTTTCATCACAATACAATCCATTGTGATGCTATTCACTCCAACTGCCCTAAATTCAAATCTCTGGATCCTGATTTCGGTGTACACAGGCGGAGCAGTCATGACAGCACTTCTTGTCTTTGTATTCCATTATATGTACAGGAAAGGCTATGCAGAGAAAAAATTTGGCATATACATCAACAGGATCGTTGCAGTATACTGCATAATGATGGCTGGAGTGCTGATATTTCAGTATTATGGGAACGTAATGTTAGTATCTGCTTCCATTCTTCTTGAGATGATGATCTATCTGCACTACATGTTCCGGTACGAATCAGGGGGAAAAAAGGAAAAAATTTACTGGCTTGCAAACAGGAAATGGACAACACTTTTCCTCCTGAATGTGTTCATTGCTGAAGTTGGAATGGGTGCAACTTTTGATTTTCAGTATTTCGGTGCCATTGGCTTCATTTCCGGGCTTCCGTTTGTATCCCTGTCAATGTCTGTTTATTCTATACCTTCTGCCCTGTTTGATTCCATAATATTTGTGGCGGGAATCACAGGTTCCCAGTGGTTCCTCATCATGATGGGGATCGAGATGGGTGCCATGGTCATAGTAAAGATGCTGAAAACTAAAGAAATCGGGAACAGGATCAGACTATCCCTTATGCTGATGGCGTATGCCATTTACACCATTTTCCTCCCATATTTTGTTTTCACCTCAAGTCTCCCTTCTTATCCCTTCTTCGGTTGGTCCATGGGCATAGGAACTGCAGGAGGGTTATCTGCTGCACTCATTGTGCCAATGCTGCTCACTTACGTTATAAGCGGCTCCCTTTCAGTTCTCTTCGGGGCCAGGCAGCTTTGCTCTGTTTTCTGCACTGCTCCTGTTATGTACCAGGGGGCATTTTATGGCGACATGAAGATTTACAACAGGAGTTCTCCGACGGGAAAGAAGATAAGCCTGAACGGCGAGAAGGAAACGAAAATATACAGGGTTGTTTCAATTTCTGTATATCTTTCCCTTGCTATCACATCCCTTATCTCCATCCTTGACAGTTATTTCAATTTCAATCTGTATCTCTTTGGAATAGATCCTCTTGCATTCACCTATGTGATTCTCTTCGACATAATGTGGTATGCTGTCTTCGTGACCATGCCCTATTTTGGATCCTACGGATGCATAAACACGGGTTACTGCCACTGGGGAAACTTCAACAGATGGATTGCCAGATTCGGATTCTTCAGGCTCAAGGTAAAAAGCACAGACATGTGTGTAACCTGTGAGAGCAAGGCATGTGCAACTGCTTGTCCTGTTGGCAATTCCTCCCACCCAGGCTCATTCATATCCAGCGGAGAGTGGAAAGGGAACAGATGTGTCGGTATTGGTGAATGCCTTGAGGCATGCCCATATGACAACATATTCTTCTATGATGTGAGAAACTACATGAAGGAAAGATTAAGGGCTGGAAAGAGGCAATGAATTTCCCGTTGATTCTGAATCCTCCTGGAATACTCTGAAAGCCATTGAGAAATAGAATATCATGGAGAATATCATTGAGAATGAAAATATTATCCACTGGATTCCAAAGTATGAATTCACCAGCACAGGTTCCACAAGGCCCATGGCTGAAAGAAATATAATAATAGCAAAATAGAGGATCTGCCTGTTCCAGCCATGTTCCAGTGAATCCCTGTTTGAATTTACATATGAAAACACGTAATATATTGCAAAAAGCATCACTGCTGTGAATATTATTGAGCCTGGCAGGATGTACTGAGAGGGGCCCAGTATGGCGGGATCGGCCAACTGCATCAGTATGATAGATATGGAGAGTTTCCTCCTGAAATAAGTGTGCTGTACAAGAAACAGTACAGTAGCCATCTCCACCACCATAGGTATCACGAACAGGTAATTTGTCACTGAAAAACCAATCATATTGAACAATTCAACATACACATTTCCTGTTCCAAATCCGTAGGCGAGGATATAGAGGAGAAATGCCATCGACACTTCATTCCATCCCACAAGGACAGCGAGCCACCTTCCATGGCTTCGAGTCATATGTTTCATGTTTCC
>JAKAYK010000018.1 GCA_021826765.1 Thermoplasmata archaeon
TATGGATGATTACAAACCATATATTTTAATTTTTTACTTTTAATGCTCTTTTGGATGGCCACTGTTAATTTCATCTTATCATTGCCCCAATGTAGTACTTTATATTCCTGAATAATGTGTATTTAACTGGTTCTGATAACATAAAGTTCCTTATAGTGCACAGTAGTATTCTTACTACGTGACCTATGTCCTGAAACCATTCTTCTCCATCTCTTGGACGGACATGAGCATCAGGCCTTCTTTACCATCTAGGATATACCATGATGGCAATCATTGCCACTATTAACGGAATCACATACTACCATTCATTGGAACCCCTGCAGGCATAAGGGAAGTTGTCTATTCAACAGGATCATACTCACATGCTGGATACAAAAAACCAGAAGGAGCTGCTGGAAAAGCTCAAGTTAGAGTTGTAGTAGTAGAAAAGGACGAAGATAGGATAGGAAGGGAGATTGGAAGGATCGTGAAATTTGATCAGGTACTGAAAGGGTAGAGCGCCCACAGTGACGGTTTACGAAAACAGGTTAAAATAATATTGGGTGGTCTCCAAAAATAAATAGATGTAAAATCATGCGCCAAAAGTTAATATGAAATTACCACAATAGAATGGAAAAATTAGTATTATTGAGATATCTCTAAATTAATCGAAAACATATATATATATATGATGGTAATCAAGTCCCGATGAAGGATTATAAACACCGCTTAAAAGACAGAAGAAGTGTTTTTGTCAAGACCAATAATGAAAAAGAAAGGAATGAAGATTTTAAGAGGACTGTCATAAGTGCTATGGCTTTTTTTTTAATGATGAGTTCGGTATTTTTGATAGTTGAGACGGGCAATGCTAATTCCAACACAACAAATCAACTTTCTAAAGTAATTAATCAAACCCCAAACATAATTGAAGGAATAAGCGGTGGTAATGTGCTTAACGTAGTTCAGATAAATGGAGGCGGGTGGGAATACTATCAATCAAATGTTTCTACGAGTTTTAGTGTTATTTATCGTACAAATCAATATCAATCCGATTATTTCTTCAATTCATTTGGGGGTGTGTCTTTTAATACAAATGAACAATATGTTAAATCAACACAATCTTCAAAATTTGTAGTCCTTCAATGGGTCGTAGTTAACCCCACGTATAAACACCCTATTGAATCACAACAGATAGAGTATTTTATAAAAGAATCTATGACTGGCTGGTTCATTCAAAGTTATAACATGACAGGATTTGCTTTTATTGACGCAGCCTATCAATATAGCTTTATGACAGATTTATCATATCAATATGGTGGGAGCAGCTATAACTCATGCAACGGAGTACATATTTCAGTGCCGATTCAGGTTCCCATTCCTGTTGATGGATAAAGAGGAGGGTGCTCTTTCTGAATAAATATAAATTATTCATTTTTTTTATTGTTTTCTTGCTGATAGCTTCTTTACCGGCTTTATCTATATCATTGATCAAAAATGGTCAGAACGATAATATCGGAAATATAAACTATCTGAAATATCAGGAAAAATCAGCTATAGCACTTTATAATAATGGGAATGGAACAACTTCTCAAGAGCTTTTAGTATACCAAAAGAACTTCACTTCTTGCTTTACATTATCTTTTATTGGGAATAAAACAATATTTTCTGATACCACGACCGGTGTTAATTTATCAACCCTAATAGATATTATATATTCTGACACTCCCACCTTTCCTTCAGATCCTCTTAATAATCACACTATTTGCCAGAATTCATACCAAAGCCTTGAAAACTCTCCATACAGTTCCATTTTCGGTTTTATCAGTATTACTAAAAAATTGTTTGTGTGTAGAATCTATGATAACAATTTGAAAACTCCCAGTGGTGGGCACCCCTTGTATGGATCAGAAACTATGAACATCAAGTATGCATCTTTAAAAAACGGAAACCTGATGTATAGAAGCAATAGCTTTGTTAGTTTCACAGGTGGAGAACGTATATATAATGAATGCTTCCAAAACAAGAGTTATTCCACGCTATATGACCTTCTGGGTGGAACTACAATTCTTTTGGATGTGGCGAGTCATTCGAATAACTCGGAAAACTTTATTCTTTCAGCAGGTTCAACCATTACACTTATAAGCACAAATGTTCAATTCGTACCAATTATATCTCATTATATTGAGTATGGAATATTAACAGGAAGCATCTTCCTCGTAGCATGCACATTGTATTTCTATGGCAGAAGTAGAAAATGGAACGTGTATCAATCGATGTTTTTTCCGTTGCTTGGATCGATAATGATGATGATTTTTATACTTCCATATACATACGTCTACTATTTGCTTTAGAAAAATATCGGTGTGATCATGATAGAACTGGACAATGTATCAAAGAAATTTAATAAAAAATTTTTATTTAAAAATTTATCTTTCACATTCGAAAGAGGTAAAACTTTGATACTTGGCCCAAATGGAATTGGAAAAACAACTCTATTATCAATGATGTTCGGATTGACAAGGCCAAATGGTGGGCATATAAGATGTTTTGGATATGATTCTATAAGTGATTTCAAGAAGGTCAAAGAAAAAATGTCATACCTTCCATCAGAATGTCAGTTTCCATCTTCACTGAAATTTGCAGATATTATAGATTATGCACTTTCATACACTTCTGAAAACAGTGTTTCCTTTTATCTGGAAAAGTTGAAAGTGAATTATTTGCTTATGCAACAACTGAGAAGTATGTCAAGCGGGGAAAAACGCCTTTGCGCAATAGCTTTTACACTTTTCTCTTCAAAAGATGTTATCATTATGGATGAACCACTTGTAAATGTTGACAAGGAAAGACAGTTGATTGTGGCTGAGATAATAAAATCTGAAAAAAAGGACATAATTATGACAACCCATCAGGACGATTTTGTTTATTCAGGAGACTTTCACATAGTTAAAATTGTGAAAAACAAAGATACCATGCTGTCAGAAATATACACTTCAAATGTAATTAATAAGATTATAAGGATATCAGTCACAGAACCATCTGAAGTAAGCAGGATTCTAAAGAACTACTCAATAGATTTTACAATTAAAAATAATGAATTGATCCTATCATTGGAACCTGACCTCAAAGTTATGGATGAAATTATGAAATATATTGTTTCTTTCAGGAGGTCGGTGAATTATTAAGAATCTAAAAAATCTTTTCGTCTGGTTTGTAGTTTATTCTGCAAATACCTTGATTCTTCCAGTTTCATTCATATTAGCTATCGTATTGACGTTTTTTGTCTCACCAACAAACAATGGAATTAGAACTGTGGCAGTATTTGTAACGTTTATGTGCATTGCATATATGATGAATTTTAATTTTAAATTGACAAATATGTATGAAAAAAATGAGGGATTTTTTTATTTCTCAGCGAACTTGTCAAGAACTTCAGTACTCGTATTGTTCACAGTATCCGGTTTGCCACTTGCCTTGCTTTTCCCTTTTATAATTCTGGATAATTCAGGAATCAATATTTCTTTTAACGTATTTTATGCGGTGTTGCTGTATGTGTTATTCTATTATTTTTTAATGTTGGCAACTTCTATTCTTTTCAGGAAACCTCAAATACCAATGTTTCTAATTTTATTCATTTTCATTTTGCCCATATTCCTTGAAAGCTATCTTACTTCTCAGAGTGAAATATTGATGGTTTATGGGTTAACACCTATGTCTCTTTCAAATTCGTCTATAGTCTTGAATTGGAGATTTTTTAATATATTGACCGATTATGTAGTTTCTGCAGTAGTATTTCTTATTACATCTATTTCTATTGAAAAATGGAGGTCGTTTCCATGAATAAAATTATTGTACTCTTGCTTCTCACATTATCACTTTCCATTATGATTAATGGTATTCAGTATTCTGGATTTCAAACATATATTCCTCAAGATTTTCATTCTGAATTGAATGTTTATCCATTTGAAAAGGTCTCCTTCACCTTACTATCAGACTATAACACCCTCGTTAATATATCAATAAATGGACATGTCTATTCAATGAAAAGAGGAGAGGTGCTATGGATTAACAGTTCATCTAAATATAATAATTTGAATATTCAGACTTATACGGGTCTTTTCTTGCTTGAAGTATCTGTTCACCCTAACCTACTTTTAAAAAATTTATACGAATTTTCCGGAAGTTCAGTATTTTTACTGTTGATATCTTATGTAATTTATCGATATTCTGTAGAGCGTAAAACCACCAATATAAATCAAAAGTTGTAAAGAGCTTAGATTCGGCACTCTGAATCAATGCCGTATGTAACGAAAGTTTGGGATCATATTATTTCAGAAACAGTTCCCTGTAGTCTATTATCATCTCTGGGTTAGTACACCTCAGATAACTGTACTGCCTGAGGTTGAGCATGTTGGCCTTCTGTAGTCTTCATGGCAATGAATACAATACAGGATTCTGATCTGCAGATGGTTGCTTCCATATCTGGAAAAGTATAATGCGGAGTATTATTTTGGAATCATAACAAACTCACCCGAAAGCCATAGTGAAACAAAAGCATGGTAGAATAATTTTGTCCCAATCCATCTACATATGCAGGTTTATCTATGACTTCAATATATTGCTTTAAATGAGTGAAAATGGGAAGTTCATTGTTCTTGAGGGTATAGACAGATCAGGAAAGAGTACTCTGGTGGATGGTCTCTATCATCACCTTGAAAACATGGGTTTTGATGTTTTTCTTACGGATGAACCAACTTCATTCTTTGATGAAAGATTCTCATCTCTGTATGAAAATGAACCTTCACCTGAAACTGAATTTCCTATTCTCACATCCCTGTTCCTGAAAGACCGGGAGATCCATAATCGCACAATAAAGGAAAAACTGTCTGAAGGAAAGATTGTCCTTTGCGTGAGATATTCCCTTTCAACCTTTGCTTATCAGGGTGTTTATTTCAAGAAATATTTTCCTGATGACAATTCATTCTTTGAATGGATGCTTACATTCATGAAAATGTTTCATATAAACCCTGATCTCACTATATTCATAGACTTCAACAGCAAGATGTTCATGGAAAGGGGGAGCAGGGGAAAAAGATATTTATTGTTTGAAAAGGAACAATACCTGTCTGAAGTTTATGGGCTCTACAGGATGTGTGTGGAAAGAAAGGCACTTTCCCTGGCATATCTGAACATTCCAGGCAGGCTGAATATTGAAGAAATGAGGGATATTGCCCTGAATGAAGTCATCAGAATAATCAAAGAGTAGTCACAGTCACAGAATCCCCATCAAACAGAACTGTGTGTTCAGCCTGTGATATCATTGAACCTCTGTGCTCCTTCAAAACTGCGAAGTGTGAGATCTGCTTCATGAAAAGATTCTTCTTCAGATATTCTTTATAATCCGGCTTGATCTTTGCAAGCCATCTCTCTGCAAATGGAAGCGTGTTGAAATTGTCTATGACCGGATCGCCTTTCTTCTGTTTTGTCCCACTGAATATGTATATATTTCCTCCAGGCCCATTGTGTATCATTCCTATACCGGTTGATGCAAAAGGCTCTATTGCAATGAGCTGGTTCGGTTCTATCCTTCTCCTGTTTCCGTCATCATAATTTGGTATGAAGATAGTTGAGTGCAGATCATACTGCTTAATTCCATGTCCACCCAGATTCTTTACAGGTTTGAATCCGAAAGATTCTATTGTTTCGCCTATGGCTGCACCTATCCTGTTGATCTCCACAGAGGGCCTGAGAACCTTAAGCGCGGAATTGAGCGCTGCCCTGGAACATTCTATGAGATCACTGTATTTTCCCTGGTTTCCGACTTCCACTGTTGCAGCGTTGTCAGATATGTATCCGTCGACCTGCGCCCCAATATCCACCTTCACCACATCTCCTGTCCTGAAAGTTTTGGTGTCACCAGGTGAAGGGGTGTAGTGTGCAGCCTCATTATTTATGGAAAGGTTCAGCGGAAAGGATGGAAGTCCTCCGTTTTCCCTTATGAACTGCTCAGTCTTTTCTGCAACATCCAGTAAAAGTGATCCAGGTTCTATAAGTGACTGCGCATACTCAAGAGCCATTTTACCCAGCTTACCGGCCTCCAGTGTTTTTCTCCTGACCAGTGGATCCATGAAACCTTATATGAACATTGAATTTATAGATTATTTGCTCTCAGAATGAAGAAACTATGGCTTGCATCCGGCTATCTAAAAAATTGCATCATCAAACAGGATTATTTTCAATCTGATTGGCCTTCTTTCTTGTTATGGAAAAGGAACATACGTTCGAGCCTGTGGCTATGGTTTCTTTCAGGCAAGAATCCATGCCAAAAATCTCGCTGAATATCAAGTTTTCCTGTTCACAGATCTTTCTATGCTTCCTTGCAAAGGAACTGATGGGGCAGGTCCCCTGGATCAGCGTGAATTCGTTTTCGTCATCATACACAATCCGGGTACTGTAACCCTCAGAATTCCTGATCCTTGAGAATTCAGCGATTCTGTCTTCCATGATGAGGTTCTCAAGATTCTCCTTCAGGTATGATGTGACGCTTTCTGTATAATTGTCTATAAAATAAGGAAGTTTTTCCCTGTCAATTTCATTCTCAATGAAGTTGAGTGCCTCATCTCTAAGATTGGGGTACGTTTTGTTTCTGATTTGAAGTTCCCTCACAGATATCTTACATACAGGTCTTCCCCTGCCGGATGGGGAATATTTCCTCTGAACATAGCCTGCCTTTTCAAGGGATCTGATGTGCTTCAGTATGGCTGTCTTGGAGATTCCTGCGCTCCTGCTTATATCTTCAAGAGATGGATTTCCAAGAATTATGATTTTTTCCAGTATTGATATGTCTGAAACAGTACAGCCTTGCCTGGCCATGTATGTTTATTGTAAATGACTATTAATCTTTTTAATTTTCAAATAATTTAATTCAGTATCATCTGATAACTTATATTTTCCCAACATGCTTATAAATGAAATTTGAATATTGTGTAGATAAATATGACATGGTACAGGGTAGCAAAGGAAAACAGTATGAAAGATGGAGATCTCGCAAAGATAAGTGTGAATAACCAAGAGGTGCTCGTAATTAGAGATGGCGATAAATTCTATGCTACATCACATCTTTGCACACATGAGGAGTACGATCTCTCCGAGGCATTTATGGATGACCACCAGCTCATTTGCCCAAACCATTTTGCCACCTTTGATCCAAAGGATGGTTCAGTCATTAGCCCGCCTGAAGGCGCAGGAGATATTTCTCCCCTTAAATCCTTCAAGACCAGAGTTGAGAACGGCGATGTTATGGTTGAGATTTGATGAAAATTCTTGTCTTTGTAAAACAGGTTCCTGATGTGAACAAAATTTCCTTCGACAGTTCCACAGGAAGAATCATCAGGGAAAATGTTCCCCTCAGCATGAATTCCTTTGACAGGAGAGCTGTTGAGGAGGCCCTCAGACTCAAGGAGAAGCATGGTTTCACTGTGGAGGTTGTATCTATGGGGCCCCCTCAGGCCATAGATGTCATCAATGAATCTCTGCGTATGGGTGCAGATGAAGGATTCCTGATCACTGACCGGAAATACGGTGGTGCAGACACATGGGCAACCGCATACATCCTTTCACATTTTGCAAAGCAGAGAGAACCAGATCTCATGATTGGTGGAAAATACTCTTTGGACGGGGAAACTTCACAGGTGCCTCCAGAAATATCCAACATGTGCGGATACAGGTTCTTCTCATCCATATCGAAAATAGAAGTTCAGGAGAATGGAGTCCTTCTGGATCAGGACTATGAGCATGGGATTTTGAAAATCAAAAGCAGTTTTCCCATGATGATTTCAGTCAGCGAGAAGATAAACAGGGCAAGAAAAATTGAGGATTCTGTTCCAGACATGAAAGAGAGAGTGCAGATAGTTGATTCCGGGAAGCTTGGACTGGATTTCAATGGCAATTCCGGCTCGCTCACCATTGTGGATGGAACTGAAATGCTTCAGTCAGGGAGGGCCCCCAAAAATATCACCCTTGATGAAGCGGTTGATATGCTTGAAAGTGCAATGAAACATAAGGGGAAAAAAGATTCAAGAGAAGAGATAAGACTCGAAACTGACTTCTCCGGTGGAACTGTAATGGGAATTGCACTGCTTGACAGCAATGTTTCCATGGAGATAGCATCGGAGGTTTCCAAACTTTCCAGAACCAATAAATTTCTCACAGTGATGGCAGGAAACGTATCACCGGACAAACTCAAAGGAATGCCTGTGAATCACTATTACCATATTGACTCCATGGATCCATTTTCACTTTCGATGGAGATAGGGAAGCTCATTGATCAGTTAAAGCCGGAATTCGTGATCTTTCCTTCCAATTCCACTGGAAGGGATGTGGCTGCATTCATTGCAGCAGAGAAGAAACTGGGCCTGACTGCTGATTGTGTGAATATAAAATATGAGAATGGAAACCTTGTCCAGTTCAAACCTGCCTTTGGTGGAGGAATCATAGCAAGAATACTGTCGAAAACAAAGCCTGGAATGGCAACTGTCAGGCCCGGAATGTTCAAACAGGCATTTTCCAGGGAGGAATTCCAGGTTCATTCCATAAAAACAGAACCGTCAGGTCTCTATGAAACAGTTTCCGATGAGAGAATAGAGGAAAAGTATCTTCCCCTGAACAGTGCAGATATAGTGATAGGAATTGGAAGAGGGGTTAAATCAAGATCCCTGGTGGAATCCTTTGTGGAATTTTCAATTAAATATGGCATAGGAATTGGTGGAACCAGGCCTGTTGTCGATATGCATGTCCTTCCGAGACAGCAGCAGATCGGCATAACCGGAATGGCCATTTCTCCTGAACTTTACATCGCAGTGGGTGTCTCTGGAATGGATAATCATATGTCAGGGCTGAGGTATGCAGGGAATATTATTTCAATCAACAATGACCCCTCTGCACCAATAAACAGGCTGGCAGATTACACTATAAATTGCACTGCAGAGGACTTCATGAAAATTCTGGAGAAGAGATTCGTCTGATAATTTGATTACCATCGCATGAATGGAGGGATCTTTTTGTTTCTTTTTTCCAGATCTTCCTCATATTTCTGTAGCATGATTCCACCTATCATTGCAACACCTGCAACAACCTGCGCACTCAGGTTCTGCACACCGAGCCCAACCAGTGCAAACCACATAGCCATTGCTCCTGCAAATGCTGCAACGTAAAGGCTCACTTTCTCGAAACGAACATAACATATGAAGAAAATGATTATTCCTATCACTGCAGCAACAATGGTGTTTATGGGGGTGAAAAGGTACAGTGCAAGAGTTATGCTTCCTGCAAGGACAAAGCATATGAATGCCTTGGCTGCGAAATTTACCAGTATTGCCCCAACAACTGCACCTATGAGCAGTATGATGAAAGTTGGCAGGGTGGTGACATGAAATCGAATCAGCATTATGGATGTGAACATAAACCCGATATAGGCCCCCATTGCATACATTATGATTTTCCAGGATGTCTTCCCCCAGAAAATCAGGGCTATGGCGATGAAAATGAGGATCACATAAATTGTGAAGGAAGAGAAACCAAATAAACTGGAAGGAATCAATGCGTTGAGGCCAGGTGCCATTAAATAAGGAAAAGAGAGAATCTATTTAACCATTGCATTTTTGAATGCATTGCTCTGGTTCTTTTGAAAAACTCATTATAAAAGAGAATGTATTCATGCAACAGATGATCATGTTATGGGTTTAAATACTCAATAAAGATATCGAAATCGATATATGAGCGCAGGTGAATATCTTGACAGTGCACTCTTCATTCTTTCACTCAAGCCCATGAGCGGTTATGAACTCTCCAGAAAACTGAAATGGGACGGTTCCATAGTTTCGGGAGGGACCATAAGGCCATTATTACACTCCCTTGAGAGACAGGGACTCATAACCTATGACACAAGAGGAAGGGCCAAAGTTTATAAGCTCACCAAGAGCGGGGAAAGATATGTTTCAAACCTCAGACTCTTCAGGGAAACAATAAGGGAAAAAATGCTTGCATCATCCATGGGCAGAGATATACTTTTTCCAGATATTCTCGTGGACCTGGAGGATGCGATGACATTGAATTATGCCATTGAAGACATGGCAAGCCTCATCATAAGAGAGGTAAAGATTGCCTTTGAATTGAGAAAGGGCGGGTATGATGAGGATATAACAGAACTCAGGGTGAAGATACACGACCTCCTTTCTGAAAGCATAAAAAAGAGAAACCTGAAACAGGAAGAATTACAGAAGTCAACAACCTCTCCCTGACAGGGGCTTGCTGCTGGTCTCCCTCATGCCCGTGAGCATGGATTCATCGAACCGCAACGATTGGCTGGTTGACATTCCCTTGCCAGGGGAAGGAGGCTATTCATTATCCCTTTCGGGCACCGCTCCACAGCCTGGTTCCAGCAGAGGGCTTGAGGCGTGTATCCCTTCTCCTTACGGAGAACATGCCGCTGGAACCAATGTGTTCTTGCGAACTATCCAACTTAACCGTCTTACTCTTCAGGAGAGTGCCTTACCATTTCAGGTGTGGACAGAACATTCATCGCATGGGATTATTAGAAAGTTCGCTTCCATCCCCTTGCCAGGTCAAGGGGTCTTCCCGCTCACGAATGATAAATAATCTTAGAATGTTCATTAAACAGTACGCTATGTACAGAATATGAATGCACTGATTGAATATGCAGATATCATAATACTGTGGATCCATGTATTCACTGCAATTTTCTTCGTTGGAGGTTCTTTTTTCATCTGGCTTGTGGTGATGCCGTCTTCTTACAAGATTACGGATGATGAGAAGCTCAGGACAAAGATCGTTGGAACCATAGGTAAGAATTTTGCCTTTTTCACAAATATATCCGTGATAATTCTCATATTCACCGGGCTTTACAATATGACCTGGTACCTTGGGGGTAACTATTCCACTCTCTATAACACAATCCAAGGCGAGATATTGCTTGCAAAGATCATTCTAGTGGGGGCAATGATACTGTTGATGTATGGGAACAACATGTATCATGGAAAGAAGATAATGAGCATGGTCAGGGATGGGAAGATGGATGAGGTTAGAAAACTCAGGAAAATATCACACTATCTTTCCTACATAACACTGTTCCTGATGGCACTCATAACTCTGCTCGCAGTATCATTGGAATTTTATGGATAAAAATATTAGAAGGTTCTGCAATTATCTTGCAGAAGCTGCTACTCTCTCTATTTCCTCTTTCTTGGAAACTGCGTGAGAGTTCTGGTCGTTTCTTGCTGCCTGCATAATTTCATCCGCAAGGCATGCCTCTATGGGTTTTTTGTTCTTGTATGAAGCATCTGTGCTTCCTATGGCTATGTTTCTCAGGGCCTCGTCAAGCCTTCTGGATGGCGCAACATCCACTGCCTTTGGAACTGCAATTCCACCATATTTCAGCCTGGTGACCTCTTCTCTGGGTGCAGCGTTCTCTATGGCGTTTATAAGAATCTGCACCGGATTCTGCTTGGTCTTGTCCTCGATTATCTGGAATGCTTCTTTAAGGATCCTGTATGCACCATATTTCTTTCCCGTCCACTTCTCGGTTCTCATGAGCTTGTTTATGAGCCTTTCAAGTGTGTTCACATTCTTCTTTCCGGAAGAATAGTTTGAAAACCTGCCACCAGTGTGAAGGTTCATGTATGAATTGAGGTTTATGTATTTTGAAAGGCCCACGTCATGAACCTCTATGGCAGATGTGTCATATTTTCCGAATATTTTTATTTCCATTATCTCACCGTCTTCTCCTTTCTTCCCCTCACTAGTTCCCTGAGGGAAATGGTGTTTACTGCCACTACCTTATATCTGACTCCAGGGATGTCTCCCTTACTTCTTCCTCTACTTCCACCGATTCCTTCGACAATAACCTCGTCGTGTTCATCAATGTAGTTAATTGCCCCGTCACCGGGTGCAAAGGCTGTGATCTGCCTTCCGTTCTTTATGAGCTGAATTTTAACGCACTTCCTTATGGCTGAGTTTGGCTGTTTTGCCTCTATACCTATCTTCTCAATAACTATGCCTCTTGCCTGAGGGGCCCCTTCCAGTGGGTCACTCTTCTTCTTCAGTTCCAGCATTCTTCTCTTGTACTTACTGTTGGACCATCTGAATTTTTCCCTGTCTTCGCTCAGTTTTGAACCTGCATTTTCTCCATTCGCCAATATATCACCTATTTTGAAATTGATATGTTACACTTTCGTGAATTAGAGGGGTAATTGAAATATGAATATAAATTCTACCTAACTTCGTGACCTGCAAGCATGATGCACCTATGATAAATATTGCAGGTTGCCACATCTGAAGCATCATTTCAGAAAATCCGTTTTTGATAATCCAATTATTAGGAGTTGTTCATAAGAAAGAGTTGTTTTTTGATAAAATAATTATTGAATGATTAGATATCTCTGATAAAGTGTTGGATAAGTGTCTGAATTGTTGAATAATTGAGGAAACGTATATGTTATGGGATTGAAACATAAGAATGCTCCTACAGGGATGTAACTGATGGCGGGAAATAAGACGCTCATAGGACTCAGATCGTTCCTTTCATCTGTGGGGGCCACTGCTGCCTCAACCTTTGTGGGAATTTATGCAGTTATACTTGGTGCGGGTGCAATTGAAATGGGATGGCTTCAGTCCAGTTTCAACTCCATCAGCAATGGGGCCCAGCTACTGTGGGGCAAGTTGAGCGACAGAACTGGCAGGAGAAAGGTTTTTCTTTTCATAGGAAGCTTGATTCTTGCGATCCTGTGGTTCCTGATGCCATTTTCAGGAACGCCTTATGTGCTTATAATAATCTATTCATCTATTGCCCTCTTCGGTTCCATGATCACGGTAAACTGGTTCTCCCTCATAGCTGATATGTATGATTCTTCCATCAGGGGAAAGTTCCTGGCATTCATCAACAACATTTCATCTATTGGAACCATACTTTCTCTCCTGCTCATGGTTATGTTTTTCGGCACAAACCCCCATAATGATATTAAAATTCCATTCTTCCTTGCATCAGGAACCTATCTGGTATCCGCAGTGGTGAGTGTCCTGATAAAGGAGGAACGCCATTCTATAAGATTCAAGGAACGTTTTTCCACGACCCTGAGAAACATGAAGAATGATCTGCACTTTTACAGATATTTCATGGCAACAAACGTGCAGGGATTCTTCTGGTCAATGGCGTGGCCCATGTTTCCCATCACCATTGTTTCAGTGATGCACTTCAGCCTGCAGATCGTTGCAATCCTGACTGTAATAACCCTGAGCGTGTCAATTATGGTTCAGTACTTCCTCGGAAAAATAACTGACAGGAAGGAGAGGCCCCCATTGATATACTTGAACAGGGTCATGCTGAGCCTTATCCCTATATGCTATGCCTTTTTCAACTCCCTGACGCTCTTCATACTTCTTGAGATATATTCCGGATTCCTGGGAGCTCTCCAGAACATAGTGCTGACATCATACATGCTTGATGTTGTGCCTTCCAACCGGAAGGGGGAATATATTGCGCTCATAAATGGATTCAACGGCCTCGTGTACCTCATGGGAGCTCTGGTCGGGGGATACCTGCTTCAATTTGCAATCGATATGTTTCCTCTCAGGACTGCCCTGGAGGTTTCATACATGATCGTGTTCGGAGGAAGGTTTATGTCGTCCTTCCTTTTCCTGAGACTGAAAGAACCTGAAAACAAGGGCAGGACTCCAATCGGCCTCTTCTCAATACTTTACAGGGAAAAACTGCCGGGGAACCCGTCAGGCGGCACAATAAAAATGAAGTGAATTTTTCAGTTCTTCCGGGCCTGCGAGAATTTTTCGTAGGACCTGATGATCTTTTCCTGAGCCATTTTTGTTGAGATAATCATAGATCCAATTGCAAGAAGCAGGAATGTTCCAACCAGATAAGCCTCGGAGAGATCGGATGAGTAAACTGAAATTCCGATTGCTGTTGCAAGCAGGCCGGATGAGGCAATTCCAGAAATTCTGAAAAGCAGTTTTCCACCATTTCTTGCTGATGAGATTCCCACCAGTATGTGGTTCAGCCCATACAACATGCTCACCAGTTCTGCAATGAACAGGAATGAATAGAGGAGGGAAAAGAATATTCTCGATACCACAAGGACTGGAATTGTGAAGAAGATCAGGGATGCAGCAAGGATTCCCCTTCCGGGGTTCCTGCCTGTCTCCCCGGGAATGAAGGCGGTGAGCATCTGGAGGAGTGCGTTTCCATAGGAGAGTGTCAGGTTATAACCGCTTGCCATCAGAAGCACAATTATAGCGATGAGCAGAATGTTTCCGGATATGGCCCCAAGCCTGGTGAAAAGCATTGCCGGATCATTGAAATAGGTTGGAAGCAGGTTTCCTGTAAAGACAATGATTGAAAATGATGCTATGATCAGGGCAAACCCGGATACCAGGTATGCATATACGAGTGCCCTTGGTGTGCTTGTGTTCTCCTTCCTTGATTCTCCTGATAGGAATATGCCGCTTCCTCCTCCAGAGAACATGAGAATTCCCAGCATCACTGCCTCCCAGAATGATGATCCATAAACGGAGAATTGCTGATGGGTTGCGGGAAATGAAGGCCCCGGGTTCAGTAGCATTATTGCGCAGGATACTGCAATCGTGCCTATTTCAAGTGCACCGAGCACCATGATTGGCTTGAGGGTCATTGAAAGGCCCCTTGAGAGTGGAATGAAGATGAATGTCATATAAAGTGCTGCAAATAATCCGTCGAAGAGAATCTTATATGAGGTGGCAAGAGAGAAAAAGGAAAAGAGGAATGATGCAAGGAACATTATTATGTTTGGAAGAACAAGGAATGAATAAAATATGTATATCATTCCGGAGACTCTTCCCATGTATTTTCCCAAGCTCTCAGATACGTAGCTCACATACCCCTGGTTTGAGAATATCCTGGAAGAGAACCCTATTACTGGAATCAGTGTTACCACGGAAATCAGGAATGCGACAATTGTTGCCTCAGGAAGGTATATTCCGGCAAATATTCCCATGACAGGAAGAAGTGCAACAAAATCGAGCATTGGGCCAATGGATGAAAATGACTGAAAAATAATGTGTCTGTTTGAAATTTTTATATTTATCCCCATCAAGAAAAATTTTAGAGGAATTCCTCTATATCTTCAGGCACAAGCTTCTTTATTGGTGATTTTATGAGATTCTCCTTAAGGGTTGGATCAACATCGCTGATTGTGGCTGCTTCCCTCTGATAGAGAATTCCCGTCGGTATCCTGTCTCCCCACTCCTCCGCTTTCCTGAATGCTGCAATCAGGTCAGAAGTGTCGTGTTTTTCATCCTCAAGCCTGTAGACTCTATCCCTGAAGAATTCGTATGTGTTGTCCTTGTTGTATGTGACACATGGGCTGAAAACATCGATAAATGAGAAACCTTTGTGCTGTATTCCCTTTTTGATAGTTTCCTGCATATGTTTCACATCACCGGAAAATTCTCTTGCTACAAAGGTAGCTCCTGCAGAAAGTGCCATGG
>JAKAYK010000098.1 GCA_021826765.1 Thermoplasmata archaeon
TTGCACTTGCAAGATCTCTGGTAAGAGAACCAAGTTTGTTTTTAATGGATGAACCTTTAAGCAATCTGGATGCTAAGCTCAGGGGACAGATGAGGGTGGAATTGAAGAGGTTACAGAGGGAATTCAATACAACAACTGTGTATGTAACCCATGATCAGGTAGAGGCAACAACACTTGCTGACAGGGCATGCCTCATGAATGGAGGAAAGATAGTGCAGATGGGTAATCCAAATGATCTGTACACACTGCCGGTGAATACATTTTCAGCCACTTTCCTTGGAGATCCTGCAATGAATATGATTCCGGGGGAGATCACAGTGAAGGATGGAAAAACATACCTGACGGTTGAAGATTTCGCCGTAGAAATGCCAGATATTCATACAGAAAGAGAGACTCCCAGGGACGTCATGGTCGGGATGAGGCCTGAGGATGTACAGCTTGGTGATGATGGTATCGCGGTTGAGTTGAACCTGATTCAGAATCTGGGAAAGAGTATATATGAATATTTCAAAACACAACATGGTGATAACATAGTAAGGCAGGATGTTGTAAGTTCAAAGCTTGCACTGGGTGACAGGTCCATGGTTGTAATTGATCCAAAATCCATATACCTGTTTGAAACAAATACCGGCAGTCTGATATACAAATACGGAAGGAAGAAATATCAGGAAGAAGATATGCCTAAGGCAGTCAACTAAATTATCCAACCCAATACACATTAATCGAACTATGTTGGAAAGTCAATATTTTCAATAAACATGAATGGAGAATTCTTCCGGACCAATGGTTGCTGATTTTTCATCTATTGAATTCAAGGACTTCTTTTCTTTTGTTTTAATCTCACTGTCACCAAGATTCAGATTCATTTCTATTTTTTGATCTATGGAATACTTCGTTATGTTAATCAGTCCTTTTTTATCCCTGCTAAATCTTATTATCCCGTTGTAGGCAGCAGGATTTTCCTTTCTGATTTTTACCAATTCCCTGAATTTCAGATAGAATTCACTTCCAACCTTTTCCCACTCCATCGTACGCCTGCAGTCAGGATCAGGACCACCTTCCATTGATAGCTCATCACCGTAATATATGCTTGGCATTCCATCCATTATCATGATTATTCCATAGGCTGCCATGGCAAGTTTCTCGCTTCCAAGGATGGTCCTTATTCTGGGTGTATCATGAGAATCAATGATGTTCATCATCTTTCCGTATACATCATCCCCAAGTATAAATCTCATATTCAGGAGTTCGCTGTTCATTCTGTTAGGACTAATTTCCTTATTCATAAGGGAAATGATCAGTTTTCGCAATCCATAGTTCATGGATGATGTGTATAATCCCTCGTGAAAGAATATATCAGAAACGCACCACACTTCAGCAATGTGGCCAATTGCAGGAAATTTCTCCCTGAACTTCCCGAATATTTCACTCATGCTATTCAGATTTATTGAATCGGCAACATCATATCTTAAAAATGAAACATTCAATCTTTCTGCATAGAAATCCATCACATCAAGCATAAATTTCTTCACAGATTCGTTTCTGTGATTCAGCTTGGGCATGCCTCCATTATCAAGGAAAGATTCATAGAATGCATCTGTTTTTCCATCTTTTACAGGCCATCTTATCCTCATTCCTTCGTTTGTATCCCTTATGAATTTGTACCAGCTCTGATCGTGGGGTAACTTTTCCCTAAGTTCTTTTACGAACTGCGGAAAATATATGGACGTATGGTTGAAAACCATATCAAGGATCATTGAAATTTTATCTTCCTGTAATTTTTTGGATAAAGTGGTTAGCTGGTCAAGGGTTCCAAATCTGCGGTCTACGGAGAAATAATCATCTATATCATAACGGTGATTGCTCCTGGAACTGTAGAAAGGAGTAAGGTAAAGATGATCCACACCGAGATCTGCCAGATAGGGTATCTTTTCAATAATCCCCTCTACGTTACCTCCAAAGAATGAATTTCTCTCTGGAGGTTCACCCCATTTTGTGAATTCGGCATCTGGTGAACCCTTCCTGTTGAATCTATCGGGGAATATCTGATATATAATATTCGATGATTTTTTTGCCTCATCCCTTGCAGGCGGAGTAAAAGGTCCGTATCTTTTTCCATGGTCGTCATAAAAAATATATTTTCCATCAGTCCTGCTTATAAATTCAAAGAGATTGTAATCGCTGGACCTGAATTTGGAATCATTCTTTTTTTTCCTGCTCCCAGCCTGTTCAATTCTCACATTCTTTACATCGGGAGGTGTTATGCATCTTATTACAAAAAAGCCACCATTTCTGGAAAAAAAGCGGGAAGAATCTGGATCGTGAAAGAAGTATTCCTGTTTTATATGGAGAGTCATAGGTTTTTTTATTCTTTCCCTGTGTTCGTTGAAGAGGTTGTACTGATTTACCGAATAAAAATAGTTATATGTTCCGGGCAGGAGTTTCAAGGTAACTTCCCAATTCCTGCCATCATCAGTTTTCTGGAGTTCAACACTTCCATCACCATTGCAGTTAAAGCTACCCTTCAGATAGCATGATTCATCCCCTTCCTCAAAGGGTAAGGAGAATAAGATCTGTTTATGAATCTCAGATTCACTCATGATCTGTATTTTTCCTGCCTTTTATAATCTTTGCCTTCAGCCCTTCTGGTGAAACCTTAACACTTCCTGATTCAGCTGTGATCTCATATTCCCTGTCATTGAAGAAAAGGGTGAATTTGCCAGAACCAATTACAACAGCTTCACCCCTGAAGAGGAAGCATGAGTTATCCTTTACATATATGGGGTAATTATTTTCTGTCCTGAAGTAACAGCTGCCGTCCAGCATTATCTCCTTCTCGAAGTCGTACCATCTTCCCTCTGGCAGATAAACAGTTCTTTCTGTGGTATTTTCGTATATCTGGGGTGCATAAATGATGTTATCACCAAGATAGTATTCATCCTCAATGAAGAAGCTTTCATTATCCCTGAAGTTCTGGAATGAGACCGGGGACACAGTTGGAGTACCAAGCTTATGTGACAGATATATTACACTGTATATCTGATCAAGAAAGTCATATCTTAAATGCACACTTGTCTCTATGTCGGTTTTTGCCCTGTTTGACAAAAGGAACACCTCCTGATCATTGCCATCCATTGATTTATGGTTCCTGTACAGTGGGAAGAGAAGGGCCATCCTGTAGTATGCAGCTATGAGTTCTGGTGAGCTGCTTCCGAAGAAACCTCCAAGGTCACATCCCACAACTGCAACACCCGAAATTGAGAGATTGGTAACTATGGAAATCTGCAATTTCACATCATCCCATGTGGACATGTTATCACCTGTCCAGATGGCTGCATATTTCTGTATGCCAGAGTACCCTGACCTGCTG
>JAKAYK010000099.1 GCA_021826765.1 Thermoplasmata archaeon
ATAGAGATTCAGATGAAAAACTAATTTTTCATCTAATTATTGAAGGTGTTTTTATGGGCCGAAAAGAGGATAATATTGCTAAAGCAAGTCAACTTGTAAATAAACCCGATAGTATAAGAAACATAGGTATTGCAGCACACATTGATCATGGAAAAACCACGCTCAGTGACAACCTAATAGCTGGAGCTGGAATGATGAGCGAAGAGCTTGCAGGAAAACAACTGATGCTTGACTTTGATGAACAGGAACAGGCCAGAGGCATTACAATAAATGCAGCAAATGCATCAATGGTGCACAGAGTTGATGACAGAGACTATTTGATCAATCTCATTGATACACCAGGGCATGTTGACTTTGGTGGAGACGTTACAAGGGCAATGAGAGCAGTTGATGGATGTATCATAGTCGTTGATGCTGTTGAAGGTGTAATGCCCCAAACAGAAACTGTGATAAGACAGGCATTGAGAGAGTATGTGAAACCAGTCCTTTTCATCAATAAAGTTGACAGACTCATAAATGAGCTTAAACTCAACGGAGATGAAATGCAGAAAAAGTTCATAAAAATCATCAATGATGTAAATAAGCTTATCAACAAATATGCTGCTGAATCCAAGAGAAAGGACTGGCAGCTCAACGTGGTGGAAGGAAAGGTTGCTTTTGGTTCTGCTTACAATAACTGGGCAATATCTGTTCCCGCAATGAAATCCTATGGAGTTAATTTTAACGACATAGTGAATCTCGTAAGAGACGGCAAACAGAAGGAACTTGCGAAGAAGGCTCCCCTTCACAAAATCATTCTCAACATGGTGGTTCACCATCTTCCTGATCCGAAAGAAGCTCAAAAATACAGAATCCCGAATATATGGAAAGGAGATCTTGAATCTCCCATTGGAAAATCCATGGAAGAATGCGACAATACTGGACATGTTTCAATGATGATAGTCAAAATCATTGTGGATCCTCATGCCGGAGAAATTGCAGTTGGAAGGGTTTTCAGTGGTACTCTCAGCAAAAGCCAGGAATTGTATATAAATGGCGTAGCTGGTAAATTCAAGGTTCAGACACTTGCAATGATGGTGGGTCCAGACAGAATTCAGGTTGATTCCATATCGGCAGGAAACATTGCTGCGGTTATTGGACTCAAGAGTGCTATAGCAGGTTCAACCGTCTCATTCTCACAGGACATGGAGCCATTTGAGCCCATGGTTCACTACACTGATCCTGTGGTAACACTGGCCATTGAGGCAAAGCAAACATCAGATCTGCCAAAGCTTATTGATGTGTTGAAAACGGTCTCAAAAGCAGATCCATCAATTCAGATCAATATCAATCAGGAAACAGGCGAACACCTTATATCAGGAATGGGTGAACTTCACCTTGAGGTGACACTTTACAGGATTAAAAACGATTACAAGGTTGATGTGACAACATCTGATCCCATAGTAGTTTACAAAGAGACTGTAGAAAAGAGAGGGGGCCCCTTTGAGGGTAAGTCTCCGAACAAACACAACAAATTCTACTTTGTCATTGAACCACTGGAGGATTCTGTTGTTCAGCTTATCAAGGATGGGGCCATCGTTCAGGGAGAAAAATTCAAGGACAAAAAGACAGTGATTGAACTTCTTCAGAAAAATGGAATAGACAGAGACGTTGCAAGAGGTCTTGTAAGTGTGACTGGAGACAATATATTCTTCGACAACACAAAAGGAATTCAGTATCTGGATGAGACCATGGAACTTCTTATAGAGTCATTCAAGGAAATTGCTGTAAGGGGGCCCCTGGCTAATGAGGGTATTTCAAGGGTCAAGGCCGTGCTTGTAGATGCAAAACTCCACGAGGACAGCATCCACAGGGGACCTGCACAGGTAATTCCTGCAGGCAGAAATTCCATTTACGGTGCGATGTGCCAGGCAAAGAGAATCCTTATGGAACCTGTCCAGAAAGTTTACATTAATGTGCCCCAGAGCATAATGGGTTCAGTCACAAATGAAATACAACAGAGAAGAGGAGTTGTTGAGGAGATGAACATGGAGGGTGATGATATCATAATCGTTGCAAAAGTCCCAGTCTCCGGAATGTTTGGTTTCGCCTCTGCCATAAGAGGAGCAACTGGTGGGAAAGTTCTCTGGAGTTCAGAGAATGCCGGATACCAGAGAGTTCCACAGGAACTTCAGAAGGATGTTGTAGCCAAGATCAGGACAAGAAAAGGCCTGAAGCCTGAACCATATGACGAAGCATATTATGGTTCACTCTAACCATTTTTCCCCAAAATTTCTTACCACACATTTCATTATACCATTATGATCGAAACAAGAGTAATCTGCACTCATTGCAGTTCTGAAAGGGATCAATATGAAATTCTCTGCAGAAAATGCAGTTCTCCATTTATAATCGATGTTGAGGGTCCTTATGAAGAGAAATTGAGCAATAATTTTCCATATGTTTCAAGATTCATTTTTGAACCAGCAAGATATACTCCTATTTCAGAACTGGGAAAGAATCTGATGGTGAAGGAAGAATACCTCCATCCAACCCTATCATACAAGGACAGGGGAATGAATGTTCTTTTTTCCTATCTTGCCGAAAAAGGAGTTATTTCAGAAGGCATGGAAGTGTCCGAGGATTCTTCGGGCAATGCTGGCGCTTCCTTCGCATTTTTTTCCAATCTCGCCGGATTGAAAAGCACAGTCTATGTATCATCCACATCCAACAGAAAGAAGTTAGAACAGATAAGAAGATACGGATCAAGCATAAACGAGGTCACTGGGAGCAGAAAAGATGTGGAGAATGCAGCAATAAACTCCGGGAAGATGTATTTAGGACATCAATACTGGCCCGAATTTACCGATGGATTCAGATCAATATCTTACGAAATTGCAGATCAGTTGGAACATATTCCTGATATGGTATACATACCTTTTTCCACGGGAACACTTTATACAGGAATATACCTTGGATTCAGGCATCTTTTCAGGAGTGGCAGGATAAACAGAATCCCAAAACTTATAGCTGTCCTTCCGGAGGTTGCTGCAGGAATGCATAACTTTATGCTGGGAATTGTAAATAACCCTGGCAAAAGCATTGCAGATGCCCTTACAGGCATGGTTCCAATCAGGCATGAGTTCTTAAAGAAAGTGATCCAGGAGCATGGGTCAACCCAGACAGTTACTGAAGATGAAATAATATCAGCGGGAAATGAACTTCTCAGGAAAGGGTTTGATGTTGAATACAGTTCTGCGGTTTCATATGCAG
>JAKAYK010000019.1 GCA_021826765.1 Thermoplasmata archaeon
TCATACATTCTTATTGGAGGGTAGAGGTATGACATCACTTCCTTTGATCTTTCACCAACATTTCTCATAAACTCATCAGCCATGAATTTTATTGGCCCATAAATTGTTGTCATAATAGCACTATGAGTACTTTTTATATAAATGTTATTTAGCTGATAATTGAACATCTAAAATTTATTCAATATCTTGAGAAGTCAACTACCCCTCCCTGACGGAAGTGGCTTGCTGCTGGTCTCCCTCATGCCCGTAGGCATGGATTCATCGAACCGCAACGATTGGCTTGTTGACATTCCCCTGCCAGGGGAAGGAGGCTATTCATTATCCCTTTCGGGCACCGCTCCACAGCCTGGTTCCAGCAGAGGGCTTGAGGCGTGTATCCCTTCTCCTTACGGAGAACATGCCGCTGGAACCAATGTGTTCTTGCGAACTATCCAACTTAACCGTCTTACTCTTCAGGAGAGTGCCTTACCATTTCAGGTGTGGACAGGGTATTCATGGCATGGGACTTTAAAAAGGTTCGCTTTCATCCCCTCGCCAGGTCAAGGGGTCTTCCCGCTCACATCAGATAAATCACTGAACTTGCGATGTGGATGAATTGAGAAACTTTTAATATAACCGAAAGTAAATCTAATCAAGTATCGCAGGACATGCGGGATTTGAAACCTGATAAACCATCTAAAAAGGATGGCGGGAGATAGAGTAAGATCTTCGGATATAAAGATGAGGGTGCTGTCTATGAAGTAGGGGCTTCCGTTCGCTTGCGATGGAGAGGATGTCAGATGGAACTTGTCAATAACGATCTTTGAATCTGTATCTTTCATGCACTTCTTTTTTGATGACGTGTATGGTTGCCGCATATCTAATGACGGCCCGTATCTTCATCCTCTTCTCTTGCTCCAGCGTTTTGTGATTCTTATTGAGTGAGGATTCCTTCCTGCCAATGGATCGTCTTCCTCTCTGGATTTTATGAGATTGTAGATGATTGTGACATAATTATGGTGTTTCACTTGTTATTGTTTAGTTTTTTGCTCCCAGCATTGGAATGTGTCTTGAACACTACCATAACAAGAGTGGTGGCCAGAACTCCTGCACTTTCCAAAGTTATCATGGTAAAGGTACTCGGCATCCAACCCTTTTCCAAGTATCCTCCCCAGTTCAAAATATTGACTAATCCGAAGGCTAATAATAAAAGATAAAGTGAGGAAAAAACTCTCATAGCTTTATCCATTTTCTCCACCCAATTTAAGCATAATTACCATCACTCAATATCCACTTGGTACGGGATTATAGGAGTTCCATGCTGGAGGATACCCATAAATAGTGGCCCATCAATTAGTTGAGGTTGCATAATATATCATTTAAAACCCCCCATCCAGTTGATAAGCTCAAGTACTGCAGCTGATGCAACCAGACCAGATGTGACAATTGTCATAACCGTATTCTCGCCACTTGGTGTTGCCATGACTATTGATGCACGGGCGGTATATTAACACATCCAGACACACTGCCTAATATTGGTTCAGGTATTTTCACGCCAAAAGGTTCTATCCAATCGCATGCTTTTGACACATGTGGAGAGTCTGAAATAATAGAAATAGTTATATAGTGGTATGACAATAGTATGTCATGCTAGCACTTAAGGAAAACACAGAAGAACTCAACCGAATTGCAGACCTTGCAAAGATAAGGATAAGAATTATTGGCTGTGGAGGTGGAGGCACGAATATACTTACCCAGATTAACCAGAAGGATCATGGGGAAGCAAAAACAGTGGCAATTAACACCGACGCATCACATCTTCTCAAGAAAGTCAGTGCTGATGGAAAAATCCTGATCGGAAAGAATCTTACCAGAGGAATGGGTGCAGGAAATAACCCCGAAATTGGAAAACTTGCAGCCCTTGAATCCCAGGACTACATAAAGAAAGCCGTATTCGGGCAGGATGTCATATTCATAGTTGCAACTCTTGGTGGTGGAACAGGAACCGGAAGTGCACCAATAGTAGCAAAACTTGCTAAGGAAAACAGGTCTCTTGTGTTTTCAATTGTCACTCTTCCGTTTGAGAGTGAGGGGAAGGAAAAAATGAATAATGCCAAGGACTGGCTTCCTGCACTAAGTGAATATTCAGATGTGATCATCGTCATTCCAAACCAGAAACTAGAGGAAAGCATGGATAAGGCAAAAACATATGAGGAGAATTTCTCTCTGACTGCAAACTTTATCATGGATCAGATAACTGGGCTGGTAAAGACCATAAATGATCCGGGAAGGATAAACATAGATTATCAGGATCTTAAAAAGATACTTTTAAGATCAAGGTCCACTTTCATGGCCATAGGAAAATCGTCCGGTGGAGAAGGCAGAATCGACTATGCCATAAGCCAGGCTCTAAAAAATTCATTCATAAATGTAGATATCTCCAAGGCCAGTGGCTGTTTGCTCAGACTCATAGGAAGTGACATTGAACTTGGCGAATACAATTATGCAATGAAGAAGATCATCGACATCACCGGAGTTGATTGTGAGATCATAGGTGGAGTTGAGATAAGGCCAGATATAACAGACGGGATTTATGTGTTCATGGTTTTAACGGGAGTAAAATCCGACTACATAATCGGGAATGGGGAAACCATAGGAAAAGAACTCTTTGGTAATGTAGACGCTGAATCTTTCGTCTGAAAAAGGAGAAAAAAGAAATACAAAACAGGGATTGTCTGTTATGGAAAGCCGCATAGTTGCTTCACTGGACTTAACAGATGAAAAATCCCTGATCAAGATTGCCAGTTTAATAGGGGAAAATGTATTTGCAATCAAAATTAACTGGCCCACAGTTTTATCATTGGGCAAAACCATAATCGGCAGACTTTCAAAATTTTCAAAGGTAATTTGTGATTTCAAGCTTGCAGATATTCCAAATACTCACAGGCTCATAATGGAGCAGATTGCAGATCAGAATCCATGGGCAGTCATAGCACATGCATTTGTAGGGAAGGATTCTTTATCCGAACTTGTATCAAGCGGCACCAGGATCATAAGTGTTGTATCAATGAGCAATGAAGGATCAAACCGGCATCTGAACCCGCGCTGGAAAGAACTCATGGAGGATGCTCTGGAATCCGGAGTGTATGGTATTGTGGCCCCTGGGAATAATTATGGGCTTCTCAGGCAGATCTCATCCAGAAAAGGCAATATGAAGGTGTTCAGCCCTGGCATTGGGGCACAGGGTGGCAGTTACATTGAAAGCATTGAAAATGGCTCTGATTACGTGATCATTGGGAGAACAATATACAGTGATGAAGATCCACTCTCAAAAGTTTTGAAAATAAATCTGGACATTGAAAATCATAAATTTTAGTCTTATCTTTGATTATTTTACATCCAGCTTACGAAAGTTATTTATTATAATGTAAAATTAAGGTACCATCACTGCGATGACTGATCATTATGAGTGAGATTCTTCCTGAACTTGAAAAGAAAAGAGAGATTTTGAGAAATCTGGCCGACGAGCATATCAACAAGAGAGATGAGCTCTCTCAAGAAAGTAGATATTATGCGGAGGAAAGAGATAAGCTCAACCAGAAATCCAAAGCTCTCAGAGAAACGGTAATGAAAAAAATAGACGAAAAGAGTAGCTTAATAGCCACTATCCAGAAAATGAGGGATGAAAAAGAGACCTATTATAAGGAATTCTCAGAACTCAGAAAGGAGCTTAGAAAAAATAGGGATAATTTTAAGTCAACCGGGATTGACGTTTCTGAGATAAAGAAGAAGGAGAGAGAACTGGAAAGGCTGGTTAAAATGCAACAGACAAGCCCTATGGAAAAGAAAGAGGAACAGAGAGTTGTTCTCCAGATAAGGAAACTCACAAACGAGATCAAGAAATCTAAGGAGAATGTTGAAACCGAGATCAAGGGAAACGAGAGTATAAAGACACTCACAGATCAGACAAACGAGAAGAAGAAAGTTTTCGAGCAGATGAAGAAAGAAATTGACACCCTTTCCAAGCAGATCAACCAGCTTGGAGATGACATTAATAATGGTCTCAAGGAGCTTGACGAAACAAGAAAGAAGGCAGACGGATTCCATGAGACATTCATAAAATTCAGCAAGGATTCAGAGAAGGAACATGAGCAGTTTATAAAGGCCAAGATAGAACTTAGAGATGTAGAGAAGATGCTTGGTGGAATGAGGGCTAAGACAAGGGCCACAAGAAAGAAGGAAAAGGAAGGAGAACTCCAGACCATGGCAAATGATCTCTTTGAGAAGTTCAAGAAAGGGGAACAACTGACCACTGAGGACCTGATGGTTCTCCAGAGAGCAGGGTTCCTCTAACTAAACCATTTTTCGCATATTTTTAATTAAAAACGAAAAAAGTTGAATTAACAGGCAGACATACATACATGATCATGATAGAAGAGGATTACAGGTATGTCAGTTGCGGTGGAGACCCTTTTACTTTCATCAAGAGCGCGATAAAGTCAATGAAGATACAGCTTGAGCCGGGGCAGGAAGGGAAGATCATTGTCATGAAGGAAAAGTTTCCATATTCAAGGGACATTTTCAAGGCCATGGCTGCACAGAATAAGATGGATCTTGAGGAATTATTGTTTGACGGTGAGGAAATGTCTCTGATATTCATCAGAAATCCAGATTAATTTTAAAAATTCCAGTAACATAACATTAAATTGCAATTGTTAGGTGCTTCATTTTTATTCTTTGAGGTGTTTTCATATTATGGATTCACCTCAAAGCAGAATGAAAGACCAGCATGAGGTAGTAAATTTACAACTTGAAAAAATCATTGATGATCTTAAGTCAGATCAGCTTGATCTCGACATTCTGGACGAGATTGAACATGATCTGAAAGATCATATATTCCTCGAAGAGACTTCCATTTTTCCTGCGGTCAGGGATAAGGGAAACCTCAATCTGGAAATTTCCGGGATGGAAACAGAACATGCAGCGGTCTGGAGACTTTTCATGCTGATTCAGGAGCAGATTGATAGGAAAAACTATTCTAAAATTCCAAAATACCTTGATGAAATAAGGCTGATACTGCTTGATCACAACAGGAGGGAAGAACTGGTTTTGTACCCGCTTATGAACGAGGATATGATGGAAAACGCAAAAAGGCCTGAAAACTGGGTATGCAATAAGATAAAAAAATACCCAAACCAGAAATAATTATTTCATTCACCTCTAATAGATCATTAAAAAATATATCGTAGCATTGCCTTATGATATCATGCCTAAAAATGATACCTTCTGGAAAAACAAATTAATGGAGCTTGAGAAGAGGAACAGTAAGCCCGAAGGAGATAAAACTGCAAATTGGCGGAAAACAACTCTTCAAAAATGGAACTCTGCCACAGGATATGATGAAAAGGAATACAGCAACTCTTCTTCCATACCGATTAAGGATATCTATACTGATGATAACCTGCCCGGGAACATGGATGAACTTCTGGGATTGCCCGGAGAGTATCCTTTCACCAGGGGAGTTTATCCAAATATGTACAGGGGAAAACTCTGGACTATGAGGATGTTCTCTGGTTTTGGCTCTCCTGAGGATACTAACAGGAGATTGAAATACCTCATATCACATGGCGAAACTGGTTTGAGCGTTGCCTTTGACATGCCAACTCTTTATGCATACGATGCTGACAATGAAAGATCTCAGGGAGAAATCGGGAAATGTGGTGTAAATGTCACATCATTGAAAGATATGGAGGTGATTTTTGATGGAATCAACCTATCTGAAGTGACAACATCCATGACCATAAATGCCCCGGCTGCAATACTTACGGCAATGTATTTTGCCATAGCACAGAAGGAGGGACATGATCTCAGGAACATTGGGGGGACTGTGCAGGCAGATATACTGAAGGAATACATCGCACAGAAGGAATGGATATACCCGCCTGAGGGCCATATAAGAATCATCAGGGATATGATGTCATACTGTACCAGAAATGCCCCAAAATGGAACTATATCAGCATTTCAGGATACCACATAAGAGAGGCAGGTTCCAGTGCAGTACAGGAGCTCGCATTTACACTTGCTGATGGTTTCTATTATGTTGACATGGGAATTAAGGAAGGGCTTGACGTGAATGAATTTGCTCCAAGGCTTTCATTCTTCTTCAACTCATCCATAAATTTCTTTGAGGAAATTGCAAAGATGAGGGCAGCAAGAAGAATATGGGCCACAGTTCTGAAGGAAAAATTCCATGCAACAAGCCAGAAGGCAATGACCCTGAGATTCCACACCCAAACATCTGGATATTCACTCACATGGCAGCAGCCATTGAACAATATAATCAGAACAACAATTGAGGCAATGGCCGCTATCCTTGGAGGAACACAGAGTCTGCACACAAATTCATACGATGAGGCATGGGCCCTGCCTTCTGAGGAGGCTGTTAAGGTCGCACTGAGAACACAGCAGATTCTTGCGGAGGAAACGGGCATAATTGATACCATAGACCCTCTAGGCGGTTCATATTATATTGAATACCTGACCAGCAAGATGGAAGAGGAAGCGTACAGGTACTTTGAGAAAATAGAATCACTGGGTGGAATTCTGGAAGCGGTCAAGAAGGGATACATACAGAGGGAGATAGCAGCAACCTCATACAGGAGGCAGAAGAGGCTGGAAGACGAAAAGGAGATCATGGTTGGAGTGAACAAGTATGTGGATCCGGATGAAAAGCCCATCAATATATTGAGAATAGGAAAGGATGCAGAAGAGATGCAGCTTAAGAGGATAAAAGAAGTGAAAGCAAACAGGGATCAGGATAAGGTAAATGATGCACTGGCAAAACTTGATGAAGCATTCAGGAATCCAGATGAAAACGTAATGCCTTACATAATTGAGGCAGTAAAAACATATGCTACCATAGAGGAGATATCTGATGTCGGGAGGAAGATATATGGCGGATGGAAAGAGCCAGTCATTGTTTAGAGAGAAACCAATAAAGGTCCTGCTTGCAAAACCGGGGATTGATGGACATGACAGAGGTGTCCTCGTCCTGGCAAAGGCATTCAGGGATGCGGGTATGGAGGTACTGTATGTGGGCCTTCTGCCCACGCCAGAGGATGTTGTGGATACTGCCATAAACGAGGATGTTGATGTCATAGCGCTGAGCCTTTTGAACGGGGCCCATTTGACAGTATTCAGGAAGGTCATGGATATTATGAAAAATAAGGGGATTGATGACATATCCGTGGTTGGAGGAGGAACTATACCTGATGAGGACAAGCCGGAACTGGAGGCACTTGGCATATCAGGAAATTATGGCCCCGGAACTCCACTATCCACCATAATAGAACATGTCAGGATGAGAGCAGAAGAAGCCAGAATCAAGAAATTAAGGTGATTTGACGAACATTGGAGATTTGGTTGAGGGTGTCGTCAGATCTGACAGAAGAAGTATTGCAAGGGCTATTTCCTACATGGAGGATGGGCATACCGAAATCAAGAAGGAAATAATGGAGAAGCTCTACTCCCACTGCGGGAAGGCGCACGTTGTGGGTATCACGGGCCCTCCCGGAATTGGCAAAAGCACATTGATAGGGAATATCTCTGTGCTTCTTGCGAAGAAGGGGATGAACGTATCTGTTCTTGCAGTTGATGCATCAAGCCCTTATTCAGGTGGTTCTCTACTTGGAAACAGGATAAGGATGCAGGAAAATCTCTTCAATTACGGAATATACATGAGAAGTCTTGCAAACAGGGGAGCAAGAGGCGGTTTATCCGAGTCATGCATGGGTGCTGTCAATGTGCTTGATGCATCGGGAAGCGAAATCATTCTCATCGAGACAGTAGGTGCAGGGCAGGCAGATCTTGACATAATGAATCTTGCAGATACAACCATTCTTGTGCTGGGCCCCGGGCTGGGAGATCAGATACAGGCCATAAAAGCGGGAATAATGGAAATCGCAGATCTGTTTGTCATCAACAAGATGGATATTGACGGTTCATATTTTGCCATGAAGGACATTGAGGAAGTGATATCAATGGATGATCCCAGAGGATATAAGAGACGTGTTACGGGCACATCTGCAACAGATCATGCAGGTTATGATGAACTTGTCGGCACAATACTCGATCATGGCAGATACCTTTCAGGAGAGGGCACCATAGGAAGGAAGAGATTCCTGATGGGTGCAAGATGGATATTGGAGAGCGAGATTGGAAGGATCATAATCGATCCTGCAATGGATGCCATAAAGAAGAAAGGCACAGACAGGAACCCATACGTACTTGCAGAGAAGATTATAAGCCAGTTAAATGCTGAAATATCCAAGGAACTGTAACAGGTTGATCCTGAATGGCATAATGTTCACAAGAAGTATATTTATCCCGGAAACAACCAGAAAGAACATTCTACCTATTTCTCCCGAAGCACCGGAGATGTCACCATTTATGCTGCCGAATGATTTCCTCACGAAAATTCTCAACAGGATGGCAAAGGGAAGTGTTACAATCAAAGGAAGCAGGTAAATCGGAAAGAGTAACGCAACAATGAGCAGAGGTGGAATAATGGACATAAGTGCAAAAGAGATTCTGCCTGTTTCCACTGAGAAATAAGATGCAAATCCATCTCCAAAGGTCCTGTTCCTGAACATTATCAGGGATATCCACAGGCTTGAGGCAGCCTGCATTATAATGTAAGAATCAAAAATATTCCCTTTGGGCATGAATAGAAAGCTTCCGACACTTATTGAATACACAACAAAAAGAAGGCCTATGCCACCAGCACCCGTATCGGATTTTTTCATCACTGCAAACTTTTCTTCCGGCATTCCCCTCTTCATGCATCCATCCCCAAAATCCAGCAGTGCATCCACATTCTGGAACCCGTGAAGGAATGGAATGGTGGAGAAGCAGATCAACGCAGCGAATCTTATATTCATGATCATGGAGAGGAAATAGAAAACTATGGCGGATATGGCCCCAAGAAACAGGTAAGGAATCCAAACAAAGTCAATTGCCTCCCTGGCAAAATGCCTGTTTCCATAGGGAATAATGGTGAAAAATGCAATGGAAGCCTTCATTCCTTCCCTGTAACCCATGCAAAGGAATTCTTAAGCTCTATAAATATGAAGTTGATTACACATAGATGAAAAATTTTTCAACTGACCAGGACACATTTCGGCATGGGGACCAGTATTTCACGCAATCTTCCGCCATGGATTTTTCAGCAAGTATTAACCCAGAATCCACTGAGAGAAAAAAAATAACCATTGATCCAGAAAATCTTTCACATTATCCTCTTTCTCCTGATATAATTGAATCAAGGCTTTCATCATATCTTGGCTTGAAACGGGAGAATGTCATGGCTTTCTACGGGCTCACAGCCCTGATCCATCATTTCTTCAGATTTTTCAATAATATGAGGGGATTGCTGCTTGAGCCTCTTTTCGCTGAGCACATGAGGGCTGCACTTCTGAGCAATATGAACATATCCCGGGTACCGGTGAATGCTGTGATGAAAGATCCCAGGCTTATCCATTCATTCAGCCCGGATGTGATCTCCATGAACTCACCGGTGAATCCCACGGGAGAGCATTATGGAACTGGAGAGATAGAAAAACTGCTCATGGAATCAGAAAAAATTGGTGCATCTGTATTCATTGATGAGGCCTATGCTGATTTTGTGAAAAAAGACAGAACGCTTGATTACAAATTTCTTCTTGACAGATACAGCAATTTCATCTGCGGCAGGACACTGACAAAAGCTACGGGGCTTCCTGGCGTCAGGATCGGATATGCCATAGGGCCTGCAAACATGATAATGCAGATGAAGAGAATGGGAATCCCATGGATGATTCCGCAGTTCTATTCTGAGATAATTGATTCTCTTCTTGAAATAGGTGACCTGGAATGGATTGAGGACGAGCGCAATTATCTTGAAAGAAGCTTCAGGGACATGGGAATAAGCATTCTGGGGAAACCAGATGCTAATTTTATTTCTTTCAGGATCAATGATATGGAAATGAAGGAATATTTTTCCATTGAACTCAAAAACAGGGGATTTCTTGTGAGGGATATAAGCAACTTCTATGGTTTCATGCAGGGGGATTTCAGGGTTACAGTGAGGAAACACAGAGATAACGAAAAACTTGTCCATGCAATTAAGGAGATTTTGGAATGAAGGCTGGAAAACTAATTCATGTGATGGGCACAGGTTCTAATGCGGGAAAATCAACCATAGCCATGGCACTCTGCCGTATCATTTCGCAGAAGGGATATTCAGTTTCACCATTCAAGGCAATGAACATGTCCCTGAATTCAATATCAACAGGTGAAGGGGATGAGATATCCCGGGCCCAGTGGCTTCAGGCAAAAGCCTGTGGTGTTGAGCCAAGCTGGAGGATAAATCCAATCCTGCTCAAGCCTGAAGGAAAGGGAAGTTCGCAGATCATAGCAAAAGGAAAATCCCTTGGGAAAATGGGAATAGCAGAATACGGAAATTTTCTTGCTGAAGAAGGCAGAAATATCGTGGCAGAAACACTTGGGGGGCTGCTGTCGGAATATGAATATGTCATTGCTGAAGGTTCAGGTTCATGTGCAGAAATAAATCTGTATGACAGGGATATTTCCAACACATGGATGACAGATAAATTTTCAGGAACAGGCATACTGGTAGTGAACATTGAAAATGGTGGTTCCTTTGCATCAATCTACGGAACAAAAACACTTGCACAATTCGGAGAAACACTGGAATACTTCATAATCAACAATATGAGGGGAGACAGCAAAATGCTCAGTAAAGGCATAGAATTCATTGAAAATTATACAGGGATGAAGTGCCTTGGAATCATACCACATATGGATGGAATCAAGCTGCCGGGGGAAGATTCCATGAATTACGGGCACTCACCGGGTGGAAATGTTGGTATCATCCGTTATCCGCAGTTCGAGAATTACAGCGATCTTGATCCACTGAGATTCATTGGCAATTTCCGATACATAACAACAAAGGAGGATATGGCAGGCATAGATTCCATAATCCTCCCCGGCTCAAAAAATGTCGAATCTGATCTGAAATTCATGAAAAGTACCGGAATATGGGATTCAGTCATTTCACACCATCTTGCAGGAAAAAAGATAATAGGAATCTGCGGGGGTTACCAGATGCTTTCATGTGAGATCGATGATCCACATCAAATCCAGCTGAAATCAGGCCATATTTCAGGCATGGGCATACTTGATTGCGATTTTGAATACAGAATCCACAAGACAGTACGCCCTGTGGAGTATGAGGGGAGCATAAACAACGCTCATTTTAAAGGAAAAGGATACGAAATAAGGTTTGGAAACGTCAGGAGAAATGCAGAAACAGCATTTCTTAAGACGAACATTGGTGAAGAGGGCAGCATGAAGGGGAATGCCATAGGCACAAATGTTCATGGAATACTGGAAGAGAATGCAATAATGGAATGGCTCACCGGAATAAGGCCTGATAAGCAGTACGACGAGATTCTTATGGAGAATATAATTCTGGTATCAGACATCATATCGGCAAATTTAAATATAGAGCATTTTTCACATATATTGAATGGACACAGAGATTCTTGAAACAGTCCTTGGTGGGCTCATCATTGCCGTACTGGCAGACATCATTTTTGGAGAGCCATCTGGGTATGTCCATCTGGCGGTAATCTCAGGAAAGCTTTCCGGAGGCCTTGCAAAAAGGTTTGAAAAAACAAGAAGGAAGCGTGCCTTGGGAACATTTACGCTATATTTCACCATCCTTGTCATTATGATCCCTTCCATCCTATTTTTATATTATCTGAATTCTCTCAATTTTATATATATAATATTCTTGCTGATTTATTCAGTCATGCTGAAAACCACCTTCGCACTGTCTTCAATGGGAAAGCATATTAATCCCATAATCAAAAGCATGAAAGAAGGGGATCTGGAGAAAGCAAGGCTCTATCTCTCACTCTGTGTGAGACGGGAAACATCCGGCCTTGACGCCCCTGCTATCGCTTCTGCAGCCATCGAAACTGTGGCAGAAGGAATAACGGATTCATTCACAGGGGCCCTGTTCATGTATTCTATATTCGGTATCATCGGTGCGGGAATTTACAGGATCGTAAACACTCTGGATTCAACGTTCGGATACAGGGACAGCAATTACTTCTATTTTGGCAAAGCTGCTGCAAGGGCGGACACAATCCTGAACTATATACCTGCGATGTTCACAGCTGCACTAATACATATTTCAGCCTTCCTCCTGAATTACAATGTGAAAGCAATACCTGCGCGGTCAACATTCCATAATTTCCAGAGCAGGAATGCCGCCCTTTCAATAGGTTCCATGGCAGCAGTCCTGAATGTAAAGCTGGAAAAAAGAGGCAGGTATATCGTAAACAGTGGAGGATTTGAGCCCACCTTTGACCAGATCAGGAAGAGCCTCAGAATATTCTATCTGTCGTTCATTCTCATGGTGATGTTTGTCACAATTCCTGTTCTGATAATATTTACCCTATTAGTATGGCCACATGTTGGGATAATTTACAGCCATGGCCTTGGGTTTCTTTTCTGAATTGCAGCATCCAGCAAAAAATCATATATCTTAAACATATTTGTGTCATATGAGTCAGAAAAATCCTGAAATAAACATATTACTGGGCGGTTCAACAGAAGTTTCAAGGATAAAAGGGATATCTGCGGCAGGAACAAACCCTGACATGACTTTTCTCACACCTGCCCTTGATGCGGAACTGATCGACACCGGAAAATGCATCACCATGGAACTTCCGCCAATGACTCCGGAAGGAATCCCATCTCCTGCACTCATCACAAGAGTCTGCTCTCTGATCACAGGAATAAACACATTGACAGTGAATGCGGGAATGAAGGTCAAGCCCAGGATCACCTTCATCGAAACCGGCCTTGAGCCAGCGAGAGATGGATCTCTGGAGAAGGCACTTCCGCAGTTTGATATTGCATGGAAGGCAGGGCAGAAAATAGGTGAATTCCTGGAAGGCAGGTATGATTCCGTAATGATTTCAGAAAGTATTCCGGGAGGAACGTCTACAGCACTCTCAGTAATGAGGTATTTTGACGGGAAAATAAGGACCAGCAGTTCCTTTATGAATGATCCGTTGGACATAAAAGAAAATTATGTTAAAAAAGTTCATGAAAGAACAGGAAAGATCAATTCTCCAGAGAGGGCAATGGAAGAGGCGGGAGACTATACGCAGGTTATTGCAGTATCCATTTTGGATCGCCTGAAAAACACTGAAACAGTACTTGCTGGAGGAACGCAGATGTCTGCAGTTTACAGGCTTGCAGCACTGATGAAGTTGAACATGGAGAAAACAAGGCTCTGGACAACTGATCTGGTATATTCACACAGGAAAGGGGACATTCTATCCATGGTTCCTGAAAACAGGATAAGTGCATACGGGCTGAACTTCTCGGGGTCAATGCATTGGGGGCTCAGGGAATATGGAAAAGGGGAAGTCAGGGAAGGCGCAGGAATGGGGGGATTTCTCAACCTAGCAGGAAAGTTGATCACACATGATGATCTTCTATCAAGAATAGATGCAGGGTATACCAGGATCACAGGAAAAGAGGATTGAATAGCATGTTCCCGCAAAGTTGTAATAAGTTTAAGAATTAAATGAGCATTCACAAGAATCATGACACATTATGAAGACGAAATTGCTGCAGCGTATACATTGATGAATCAGGGCGATATGGATGAAGCACTGGAACATGTTCTCAAGGCAATAGGACACGAGTCTAAGAAAGCGGAGGCACATGCTCTTGCCTCACATATTTATGGCCTGCTTGACGAACCAGAGAAGGCTCTTGAACATTCCACGCAAGCTTATGAGCTGAGTCCCGGTGACAACAGCATAGCACTTGGGCACGCAATCTTTCTTATGGGGATTGGGGATTTCAAGAAAGCAATTCAGGTGACAGATGGAGTACTGGAAAGAAACAACATTTCGGAGGCTCATCACATAAGGAGCAATATTTTCCTTAACATGGGAGATGAGAAAAAAGCCCTGGAAGAGGCACATATAGCTTATAAATCTGGAGATGAGGTGGAGCACAAGCTGAACTATGCATTGGTATTGAGTGAAACTGGCAAGATTGAAGATTCTATAAAGATCCTCAAGGAAATGCTGAAAATAGACGAGAAGAATTTTGATACCCTCTACCTTACTTACAGGAACTACCTTGCATTGGGAGATGTAAAAAACTCGATCAAATATGTGAAGGAATGCATGGAGATCGGCAATGATCCAGAGGTCATGTCCGAGTTTGCAACACTTATGGAGGAGCTTGATGACATCGATCTTGCAGAGAAATATCACATGAAAGCGGCAGAGGCCTCAGGAAATGAAGAAGACATCATGCTGGATATGGCAGAATTCTACCTTTCACAGAACAGACCTGATCATTCCCTGGCAATCGCGGAGGGTATTATGAAGGAAGAGCAGACAATTGAGGCAATGCTGCTCAGGGGAAAATCTCTGCAGAAGATGGGAAAGCTGGAAGAGGCAGAGAAGGTTTTTGAGGAGACAGTGGCAAACAGCGATGATGATGAGGCAAGACTCGACTTTGCCATGTGCCTTTATGAAAACAAGAAATATGACATTGCAGAAAAGCTGTTCGAAGAACTGGTGAACAAAGAATTCCAGAAAGATATTTCAGAAACCTATCTTGACAGGATCTGGTGGAGAAAAAACAGGAAGAAATTTAATTTCTAATCTTCTGTTTCAATTATGAAATTGTTTCCTTCCATTCTAAGGG
>JAKAYK010000100.1 GCA_021826765.1 Thermoplasmata archaeon
TTAGATAATATAAATGTGACTGTTTTGTATCTCACATTTACATATATTATTAATTCAATGGAATCCTTTGATAAAGAATGATGATGAATCTAACTTGATATGCTTTAGATCCTGCATCTCTCGAATCTTCTTACACTGTTGCTTTGAAAGTTATATTCCTTGTATATGTTCATCTTCTTTCTGAAGTTCATCTCAACAGTTATACCTTGAGATAGGCAGTTTTTGTCGGGCCATTATACGCCATTTTCAACTGAGGGGGACTGCTCATGAGAAAAGCAAATACGAAATATGGAAATTTCAGATTCGACTATATGAACACCAATAATAATTTTATATTTTCCTGTGATTTGGTATTATGTCAGATGAGAGAATAGTATGGCTAAACGGTGAGTTCATAAATGAGAGCGCTGCAAAGGTTTCGATACTCACCCATTCATTGCAGTATGGAAGCGGTATTTTTGAAGGAATAAGAGCATACGAAACAAAAGATGGACCAGCAATTTTCAGACTTAAGGAACATGTTGACAGATTTATGAACACAGCAAAGATATACAGAATGAATCTTGGATTCACTGCAGATCAAATTAGTGAAGCGATCATTGAATCAGTGAAGAGAAACAACCTGAAATCAGGTTACATAAGGCCATTCGCATTCTATGATGACAGCAGGATAGGTGTGGGCGTCACGGGAAAGAAAATCAGTACATTCATAGCTGCAGTCCCTTTCGCAAAATACTTTTCTGAGGCAGACAAAGGACTGAAATGCAAGGTTTCATCATGGAGAAGAATAAATTCATCCATACTCCCCATACAGGCAAAAGCAAGTGGAAACTACATAAACTCAGTCATAGCAATGCTGGAGGCCCATCAGGCTGGATTTGATGAGGCAATACTCATGACCGGAGATGGATTCGTTGCGGAGGGTCCGGGAGAGAACATATTTCTTGTGAAGAATGGAGAGATCATTACACCGGGCAAGGACAGTGCCATTCTTCTTGGAATCACAAGGGAATCTATCATAACAGTTGCAGGAGAGCTTGGTTACAAGGTAAATGAGAGATTTGTCCATAGGGAAGAGCTCTATACTGCTGATGAGGCGTTCTTTGTTGGAACAGCCGCAGAGGTTACCCCTATAGTGAATATTGATGGAATAACTCTTGGAGATGGAAAAACTGGAAAGATCACTGCAAGCATCCGTGAAAGATACTTCTCAGTTGTTTCAGGAAAGCAGGACAGCCATAAAGAATGGCTCACTTATGCTTGATGGAACTGAAAATATTTCCATATCTTCCCATATCCACATGGGTGTATATGCCCAGTGAATTTTTCTTCACCATTCCATCTTTTCCATTTATGCCTTTTCCCCTGACCATGTCCATGCACATCTTCTCTCTGGTCTCAATTCTGCTGTAGTGAAATTCATGTCCGAATATGCGCATGCCTTTCCTGTAATAGGGATTCGCTGATTCTGCAAACATTTCAGTATAGCTGAGGACGGGTCTTTTCTCCATCACTGATCTGCCTGTGAATATGCCTGCCATGTCGTATTCCTTTCCTCCCGCATTCATGTTTTCCATCATGTACATTGCACCGCCGCATTCTCCGTAGACATATCCGCCATTTTCTGCAAAATCCCTGATGTATGAAGATGTTTTCGTGGAATCATGCAGTTTTTCTGCATGAAGTTCAGGATATCCTCCTCCGAAGTATATGGCATCAGGATTCTCTGGAACCTGATTTTTCAGAGGGGAGAAGAATTCCACTTCAAACATGGATGAAAGCCTGTCAAGGGATGATTGATAATAGAAGCTGAAAGCGTCATCCATTGCAATGGCCATTCTGCCAATTTTCCGTCCTTCCTGCTGGGGAATCTGAAATTCCCTGTCAGGAAGATCTTCAACAAATGAAGTGTCAAGATATTCTGAGATTTTATTCCCCGTGGCCCTTATGGTCTCCATTCCCTCCTCAATCTTCAGTCCAAGATGCCTCTCTGAAACATGAAATGATTCATCATATGGTATTCTTCCAAGTATCCTTATGTTTTTATCAGTGAATGGCTTTTCAACAATCTCAAGATGCCTTGGAGTCGTATATCTGTTCAGGACTACTCCAATGCAGTTTTTCCCTATGAATCCCTTTGCAGCATGGAAAATGGATTCTGCATGTTTGTGCACATCAACCACGAGAACATATGGGATTCCAGATCCATGAAAATATTCCATTGTACTGAATCCTTTTCCGACTCCACTGTCATAGGCCCCCATGACACCCTCTACAACGGCAATTTTATGTCTTCTGGATGCGTAGGCAATAACATTTCCGTAATTTTTCCCCCCAAGCCACCTGTCCAGGTTGTATCCCCTTTCTCCACTTATGGAAGATAGAATGATTGGGTCAATGAAATCGGGGCCCACCTTGATGTGTGTGGAGCCATTCAGGGCAGAAAGAAATCCTGCTGTCACAGATGTTTTCCCAGAACCGGTCCACATTGCAGTTATTCCAAATATCTTCAATACTATCTAATGATATATGTCACTTTGTGAATAAAGTTCACTGAAAGAAATTCCCGGTTGAAACGTAAATAACTTATGAGCGGCATAAGATTTTATACATGACACCGATAAACTTCTGAGATGGAAATTATAGAACCAGATGCACGCATTGCAGATCTGATGGGTCTGCTCTACACGCTGGTACATGTTTTTCATGAGAGAACTGATCTTTACCAGTTGGAGAAGGACATGGAAGTGGACATTGACGATCTGATGCCTATTGTATACACAGCATCAAACCTGGGTCTCGTGGAGATCGAACAGGGAGATATATGGATCACGGAGAAGGGCAAGCTTTTTTCAAAATCAGGAATAAGCGCAAGAAAGTCAATGCTGAAATCTGCCATAGTGAACATGGAGCCTTTCGTCACTGCAGTCAGGATGAAAGAATTTGAACTGAAGGACATACTGGAGGAGCTGGAAAAAACTGGAATCAACAAATACAACACACCAGCCGGAGTACACAACCTTGAGATCACCCTTATAGAGTGGGGCATCTATTCCGGGCTTCTGAAAAAGACTGATGATGGGTTCAGGGTTGTTCCCTGAACTCAGGTACTGTATATACCCTCCTCTGCCACATACTTCTTCTTTGCAAGTTCCATCATTTTTCTTGTGAAGA
>JAKAYK010000101.1 GCA_021826765.1 Thermoplasmata archaeon
TCAAGCCATCCTTTAATGTAGGCCCCACTGTCATCCTTAAAGTCAAACCCGAAGTGGGCCCCCACAATGTAGGTGGATAATTCCGCCTCGCTTTCCGCCAATCCTCTTGGAAGATCTTCCCTGTAAAGATGTTCAAGCCTTGCATGGGACACCTCATGGATCAGGGTGTGGAGAACATTCTCATCCTCACCAGGGATCTTCATCACCACTATCTTCTGGCCTTCCCCTGAGTGAGCAGTATACCCTCTCACACCAACAATAGTGTTTTCTTCCACTGTGTAATGTTCTCTGGCTAACTGTTTGAGTGTACTATACAGTTTTGTCGCCTTCTCATCCTTCTTTACCCTTTTGTTTATATAGTCACACATCCAGAACCTCTGGTATCTCCCAACTTCCTCTTAACAGCCGAGAATATTCCTTAAGTACCGGGCCATCTCATGGCATAGGTATTATCATCTGCTCATTTCCAGTTTCCCATTTCCCGGTATCCCATTATGGATTAGCCATTAACCCTTACAATTTTAAAAAATAATACTTATGTGGTCACACCCAGCCACGCTTTCTGAATATTGCAAGAAGTATTACCGAAATAAGCACCATAGCAATGACCATTAAATAGAATCCATAGATGGATGTTGTCCCAGGTTGAAAAAATCCCGGAGTGAAATTCATTCCATAGAAACCTGTAAGGAATGTGAGAGGGAGGAAAATTGTTGCAACAATTGTTAAAAGCCTCAATACGTTATCCGTGAAGGCAGATTTGAGAGTGAAATACAGATCCCTTATGTCTCCCGCCCTGAGTGTGTATGAATCCAGTGCTTCGATCATCTGAAATGTATGGTCATAGACATCCCTGAAATCAGAGGACAGATCAGGTGACAGGAATTTTATGGCATCATTCTGTGCAAGTGACATCACATCCCTGTGCTGGGTGAGAGTGATCCTGAGATTTCCCATCTCTGATCTGGCTCTGGAAATGAAGGACATTATGTTTTTCAGGTCATTGAGTTCCTTGGACGTGATATTATTAAAATCAAGAAGATCCACTCTCACAGAAACAAGCCAGTTCTCCATGTCCGAGAGTGCGCTGAAGAACGAATCAACTGAGAAATCGAATATCTGATGCATTACCAGAGACGGGAAATTTTTTATGTTCTTAACTCTCTTAGCCCGGTTATCGATAGAATCCATGGAATGCTTAACAATTGTGGATGGTTTCTTGTGTAATGTCAGTATTCCATTCTCCATCAGTATAAGGAAGATTTCTTCTGTATCATAACTGAAACTGTTTTCCCCTGCTTTTACAACATTTTTTGATACTAAGAAGGTGTATCCTGGATAATCTTCAGTCTTCACCCTCTGCTTCCCGGAATTGATATCCTCCACTGTCAGAGGATCTACGGAGAATCTCTTCTCAATATAATTCAGGAAATCCTGATTGAAATCTTCTACATCCACCCAGAACAGATCTTCAAATTTGATACTGTCAAGCTCTGAAATATCGGTTTTTGAAGAGATTTCTATTTCCTTTCCCGATAATTTTGAGACTGTTATCTTCACAATAATGCAAGGGCATAACTCTAAATATAATTTTTCAAAGAGTCAGAAAATTTTCTTTTTTATCCAATAATTTGTCTGTAAGTTTTATCGTACCTAATAATTGTTACACAAAAATGTTCTATTATTGAATATTCACCACAAAGTAAGGAGAGGGATTTTTTGCACATACGAAAGGGGGAAATGCATTTGCAATACATTCTGCCAGGATAAATGTGGTGTCATCGTCGGAGAGCCTGAAAACAGGCAATAGGTGAATTGAGAACCAGAATGTTGAATACAGAAAAATCCTGAAATTTCCTCTATTCTACCAGATATACAATCATAATGCTACTTTATAAACTTTATAAATGATTAATGTAATTAACTAACCCGTGATCTGAAATCATGGAAAAATCGGTATTGATTTCAGGTGGATCGAGAGGACTCGGTCATGAACTGGCAGAGAAATTTATTTCAGACAAGTGGAACGTCATGACCTTCTCAAGATCAGGAGAAACGAAAGAAGAGAGTGTCAATGGAAAATTATTCATCAGTTCCAGGGCAGACATGAGACTGGATCATGATATAAGGGATGTTGTGAAAACCTTTGAGGAGAAGTTCAGGGGATTCAGGCTTCTGATACTGAACGCAGGTTCTGTAACAAGGGCGAGAAATTTCATGGATTCAAATCTGTCCGAGTTGAGGAAAGTGTTTGAAACAAATGTGTTCAGCAACTCACTGTTGATCAGGGAATTCCTGAAAATTGAATCAACAAAAGCTGTGATACACATCACTTCAGATGCTTCAGTGAACAATTATGAAGGATGGGCATTCTATGGATCGTCCAAGGCAGCAATGGATTACATCATGAGGACATTGGGAGATGAAATACCTGAGGTGGAGTTCATATCACTGGATCCTGGTGATATGGATACTGAAATGCACAGAGAAGCATTGCCGGATGCAGATACCAATGATCTTCAGAAGCCAGAGGATGCCGCTGCAAAACTTTATGAGAGGATACTGGAGGCGATCAGTAATGATCAATGAAAGCATCTTCGAAATGCCTCCGCAGAAATATGCACTTCCTCCGGAGATGTCAGGGAGAGAAAGAGATTCAGTGAATCTTCTAAGGATATCTTCCAGTGAGGGAACCTACTCCTCATGGAAATTCAGTGATCTGCCAGGATTGCTTCCGGAAAATGCTGTACTGGTATTCAACAACAGTATGATGATTCCATCCAGTTTTATGGCATTTTCACAGGAAATTGATCAGTATTCCAGGCTTAATATCGGTTACGGGAATAACGAACTTCTGGTTGAAGTCAGGAACAGGAGCATAAAACCATATGAAGGCCTCAGGTTCAGATTTGTTGATGGAAGTGAAATAACCTTGAAAGAAACACATAAAAATTTTGCAAGATACTGGCATGCTGAAATACCTGCAAGATTTGAAAGGCTAAGAGATCATACAGGTGAATTCATAAGTTACAGTAACGAGTTTCATCCTTTGGAGGCTAAATATTTCATGAATGTGTTTTCTGAAATTCCAGGATCTGTGGAATACCCTTCTGCACAGAGGCCCTTCACAGAATCTCTGCTTTCAAGAATAGAATCCCTCGGA
>JAKAYK010000102.1 GCA_021826765.1 Thermoplasmata archaeon
GATATGTTTTCTTCTCAGGGTCAAATGACGGAGTTGTTTCTGACCATTCAGCCACATATCTTGGATACAACTACCTGTTCACATTCAATGATCTTCACACAGCATCTCTGGATTCATTCACATGGTCTGGAATATCATACTTCCAGGATCAGTCAGTAGTCAATGAAGTTGTGAATAATTTTGGCGGCAGCTATTAAAAACCAATATTTTTCCCTTTTTACCAATAATTTTTAATTTTTTTGTTTCAATTCTGAATATATCACAATAATCTAGAATTTGAGAAATGTTTATTTAACAGGGAATCAATCGAGATTCATGATAGTTGTACAGAACCATATACCCGTAAACCCAAAGTACTCGCAGGAATTTGAGAAACGCTTTGAGAATACAAACAACAACCTGAAGCAGATGAAGGGTTTTGTGAAGAATCAGATCCTCAGGCCCATAGAGGCAGATACCTACGTGGTAATGACTTACTGGGAAACACTTGAAGACTTCAAGGCATGGACTGAGAGCGAGGAATTCAGGGAGGCCCACTCTGTTAAAAACCCCTCCGATATGTTCACAGGAAGACCACACCTGTCAGTTCATCAGATCGTTGAACACTGACATCCTCTCCACCCTGAAGGTCGGAGCTTTCCTGCTCAAAAGGTGTAAGTTGCTAACCTTTTGTGCAAACTCGAAGATCGGATCAGCAACCTTTCCCGGGCCCGTACTCCACACGTTATGGAATACGATCAAAAAACTTCTTTCATAGTAGTAGATCGTAATCATTTATAACAAAGACTTATATTACTGCCTATGCCGGGCAAAACCTTCGCAGTGAATAGAGGCCAGAAGTTTGCAGACCTGTTCAAAGACAGGAAGGATGTTGCAGCAGTCATGGAGGGAAAGATACTTCATGATCTGGGGGACGCAGCAGAACATAATATGGAGATAACCCCTGTGCTTACAACAAGCGAAGAAGGCCTTAAAATACTTAGACATTCTGCAGCGCATCTTCTTGCCAATGCAGTCACTGAACTTTATCCTTCAGCAATCCCGTCTTCAGGCCCCCCTACAGAAGAGGGATTCTATTATGATATTGAGATGCAGCCACCCTCGGAGAATGAGGTTGAGAATATAGAGAAGAAGATGAAGGAGATCGCTGAGAAATCCATTCCGATTGTGAAGGAAAAACACAGTAAAGCTGAACTGGAGAAAATGTTCCTCCGTAACAGGTTCAAGCTCGAGAATATAAGGGAAAGCGTCGAAAAGGAGTCCACTGTTTACAGGCAGGGCCCCTATGTTGATTTCTGCCGTGGCCCCCATGTGCCTGACACCTCCTACCTTAAAAACATAAAGCTTCTAAATGTGGCAAGCACCAATTACAAGGGTGACATAAACAGGGAAAGGCTTGTGAGAATATATGGAACTGCATTCCCGGACAGCAAATCCCTGAAGCAGTACCTTGCCATGAGGGAAGAGGCTGCAAAGAGGGATCACAGAAAGCTTGGATCAGAGATGGAGCTTTTCGTATTCAACTCCGAGAGGGCCCCTGGGCTGCCACTTTATGCACCAAATGGTGCAATAATCAGGAATGAGCTCATCTCATTCATGCGCAAATTGAATGATGAGGACGACTGGACTGAGGTATCCACACCACATCTTTTCAGGGATGTTATGTGGAAGCAGTCCGGGCATTACGCAAAATACAAGGATGATATGTTCCTGTTCACCCTTGCAGATGGGGATTCCTATGCTTTGAAGCCCATGAACTGCCCCGGGCACATAATGATATATGAAAGCCAGCCGCACTCATACAGGGACCTTCCCGTGAGGATCAGTGAATTCGGAACAGTGTACAGGTATGAGAAATCAGGAGAGGTTGGTGGTCTTACAAGACCAAGAATTTTCACGGTGGATGATGGGCATGCTTTTGTTGCTGCTTCATCCATTGACCGGGAGATCAAGAAAATACTTGCTGTCATGGAGAAAACATATAAAACCATCCTTGGTGATGTGCAGGCAACATACGACCTCTCGCTCATTGACAGAAATAAGCCTGAAAGCTACCTGATGGAATACAGATGCAGGAAATGCGGAACACTCAATGAGGCAAAGAGGGCAACCGCAACCGGTCCATTGACATGCAGGGAATGTGGTTCAGAAGACATGGAACCTGATTTCACCCTGTGGGATTCTGCAAGCAACCAGCTCAGGATTGCACTGGATGAAAACAATATCAGATACAAGGAATATGAGGGTGAGGCTGCATTCTACGGGCCCAAGATCGATGTGCATGTGAAGGATGCACTTGGGAGGTCCTGGCAGCTGGCCACAATTCAGATCGATTTCTTCATGCCATCATCCTTCGGCCTCTCATTTATGAATGCAGAGGGGAAGAAGGAAACACCCATAATGATACACAGGGCTGTATACGGTTCCATAGAAAGATTCCTTGTGATGGCCCTGGAGAGCTATGGAGGGAAACTGCCCCTGTGGCTTTCACCCATACAGGCACAGATCATAACCGTGAGCGAGAAGCATAATGAATATGGACATGAACTCAGGAAAATATTGAAAAAACATGGAATCAGGGCGACACTTGACAGCAGTTTTGAGACAGTTTCCAAGAAGATCAAACTCTCACTCAGATACAGGCCTGCATACATCCTTGTCATTGGCGACAATGAGGTCCAGAACAGGCTTGCCACTGCAAGGGACAGATCAAACAGGCAGAAAACATTCAGCGAAAAAGAACTGGTTGAAAAGATGCTTGAAGAAATAAGGGAAAGAAGGATAGACCAGGGGCTCTGCCTTTAGGCCGGAGCCTCTGCAGGTTTCTTTTCCCCGGATTTCCTTCTTTTTATTGCATCTATAAGTTCCGGAATAACCTTATAAAGATCCTCGTTTATTATATAATCAGATATGGAATTCAACTCTGCAGAAGCATCAGTGTTTATGGATACAATGTTTTTGCTGAGCCTCATACCCATTATGTGCTGTGCCTTCCCTGATATTCCACATGCAATGTAGATATCCGGCCTGACAGATTGCCCGGTCTGCCCCACCTGGTGATCTCTCTCTATCCACCCCATATCCACTGTGGGCCTTGATGCTCCAACTGAAGCTCCGATCTCCCCTGCAAGTTCCTCAAGGAGCTTAAAACCGGATGGCTT
>JAKAYK010000103.1 GCA_021826765.1 Thermoplasmata archaeon
TTTCAGGATCAAAATCATAAAAACTGACAAAATGATCTTTTCCCTTGTGTTTCTCCCCTTTCTCCATAGATAACAATTGCCTTGATATATTAATATTTTTCTATTATTGTATACACAACTATATTGGCTTTAAACATGATCGGAATAATAGAACCAAACTGTACTCCCTGCATAAACAGCATTCTTTTCAGTCAATTTCGGGAAACGTTTTTTACTGAATTATGAATAAGAAAAATACAAAGGATACAAGTTCAGAATCTGAACTTTGATACCAACTTTTATTATCCTAGACGATAGGTGATAATGATAGAAATATCAAACGCATCTGCAAGATATTCAGGTGAATTCAAGAATATCCCTATTGAGGGGCTGAATCTATCAGTCAACAGCGAGAAGATTGTTATTATCGGGCCTAACGGTTCGGGTAAGACAACCATTTTGAGGATGATCCTTGGACTGGCCGATATAGTTTCAGGTGAGGTGAGGGTTTTTGGAAAAGATGTAAGGTATATCAGGAATGAGAGTGGGATTTCCACTAACCTTATTGAGGTTTACAGGCTCATGGGAAGCAGTGTTCTTGATGCTGTAAGAATGTATGCGGAACTAAAGGGAAGCGGTCCGGATGAAGCGCTTGATCTCATAAGTAAATTCGGACTCGAGGAAACACTCAGAAGGAAGATATTCCAGCTGAGTTCGGGGCAGCAGAAAATGATTGGAAACATACTCGCCCTAAGTTTTTCCCCGTCAATAGTGCTTCTAGATGAACCCTTTGAGAATGTGGATCAGGGAAGGAGGATAAAACTGCTGAATATCATAGAGACCATTGATGCAGAAATAATTCTCAACACCCATGAACTGGACATACTGAAACGTTTCAAGAAGTGGGGCCTTTACTTCATCGTTGAGGGAAAACTTCTTGGCAGATTCGATGCATCAAATGCTGATAGGCTGTTCCTGAACAGGGGAGATATACATGGGAATCTTGCTGTTTTGGAAACAAGTTTTGGCAAATACTCAATAACAAAGGACTCCGGGCAGGTTCCATTATCTTCCGCAAGAGATCTTGCGTCTGTGTTCGAGGAGGTGCAGTGACATGATTGCCAGATATTTCATTTCATCACTTCTCAAAGATAAAACCCTGTGGGGCTGGGGAGTTGGTTTCATGTTCATGTGGCTATATTTAGGCGCATTTGTGTTCGGCTCAAATGCAACTTCCCAGCAGGGCTGGTTGATCGATGCTTCATCATGGTTTTCCATCATAGGTCTCATATCAGGAAGCCTTGTTGCCACGACCATATCATATTCAATTTACTACAGCACCTCATCACTAGCCTATGGATTCAGGTACACAAAACTGAAACCTGGCTCATATGTGTTTAACCTGACTGCAGGTGCCTCATTGGTTTCTGCAATTATAGGTTGTTTCATCATATTGTTCACAATTGTTCTGTTCAGTGAAAGTTCAGGGTATTCAATCATTCCTGCAATGCCAGTCCAAGCACTGCTTCTATTTTTCCTGACCGGAATATTCATGTTTCTTTTCTCCCTGATAACTGTTATCCTAGTGAACAACTACCTGGGAATGAGAAGCAGTTCCTTCGCGAATTTCCTTCCACAGCTTCTTTCATACATATTTGGATTTTCAGAATTTGGTTCTCCTCTTCCACCAGATGTCGTTTATGCTAGCCCGTTCAGTGATATTCCCCGCCTCATGTACATGACTTTTTCAGGGAAGGAGTCATACCTGAATATGTCCGACCTGAGTGGGCCGGTCATTAATTCTTATATACTATTTGCCAGTCTGTTAATATGGATATCTGTCATGTTCGTGATGGCAATGGCGTTGATCAGGAGGATAAAGGCTAAATCCATTGAAGAAGGAAGGCACGTATGAAAGAGACCCCCATGGATTTGTCTGATCATCTCAAAAAAGTGGGAAAGGAGGTTGTCAGGTTAGATTTTTACCTGTTGAAAAGAGCTTTCGGGGTATACTATGCCACCTGGGCAGCAGCCATATTCACTCTCACAATTCTATCCTACATATCAGGTATCACAGAACAGTCAGACACATATCTTACATTGTATGGACTGCTGGATATAGGGGTGATCATAGTTGCAGTAGATTACACAAGGATTGTTTTCAGAAAGGCCCACATGCTGTCCAGACTTGAATCAGACCTTCAAATGTCCAAATCTTTCAAGACCATTGGAAATAATGTGAATATTGGGATCCTGATTGTACTTATTGTCATGTTTGCAATCATAGGGACCAACATTTTTCCAGGTGATTTGAACAGTCTTCTTACGTTTATTATTCTTTGGATTGTGGATCTTTATGTATACATGGTGACCAGGATATCTTTTGGAAAAGTCCAACCAGAAGTCATACTTGCAGTGGGAACCTTTGGTTTCAGCAACACAGCATCCTGTTTAGAGTTTCTTCTGACAGGAAACAGCGTATATTCGTTTCCCCTATGGCTTGTTACAGTCATTGGATGGAGCATTTCCTCACTTTACTCTTTCTATAAAGCAGGAGAGATACATTCCACAGAAATCGGGGAATCGGGGAGCAGATTCTCTTGATCAGGGTTGATGAGAATCCGGAAGATCCCCAAACGGTTAACGAACTTATTGAAATACTCAGCATCCAGTTGAATGAACCGGTGATGAAATCCACTGCTAGGCTTATGATCATAATATCACTGGCATTGAACAAGAAACTCACTTTTACAGATCTTCTTGAAATTACATCACTGGGAAAGGGAAGTTTAAGCAATCATCTTGATAAACTTAAGGAAGGGGGCCTCATAAATATAAAAACAGTATTCAGCGGCATGGGGCCAAGAGTCCTCATAGAGATTACACGAGAAGGAATGCTTGCATACGAAAATTATTCAAAAATACTTAAAAAACTTCTCTCACATTAATTCAATGATAAACCCTGAGATATGTTTCCACTTTCGATTAACACATGAGGTTATATGTGCATTAAGTTGCCCAACAACAGTCAATGTTCAGTTAAGACAATTGACGAAGTCACATAAAACAATTTTTAAATAAAATAAGATAGTATGCGGTGGATGGAAATGAGCGGAATAGTGAGTTATGGAAGCTACATACCGCGATTCAGGATAAAACC
>JAKAYK010000020.1:0-11651 GCA_021826765.1 Thermoplasmata archaeon
GATGCATCAAACATAAAGATAGACAAGAAGAGCGGTGGCAATGTGAACGAGACTGAACTCATAGAAGGACTTGTCATAGACAAGGAAAAGGTTCATGCAAAGATGCCATCCACAGTTACCGATGCAAAGATTGCACTCATAGACTCTGCACTTGAGATAAAGAAAACAGAGATAGAGGCAAAGGTTCAGATATCAGACCCGACTAAAATACAGGATTTCCTTGATCAGGAAACTGAAACATTCAAGGCAATGGTATCCAAGGTTAAGAAAAGTGGGGCCACCGTTGTACTCTGCCAGAAAGGCATAGACGATATTGCACAGCACTACCTTGCAAAAGAGGGCATATATGCCGTAAGAAGAGTGAAGAAGAGCGATATGGAGAAACTTGCAAAGGCAACAGGTGCAAAGATTGTCACAAACCTTGACGACCTTTCAAAGGATTCCCTTGGAAATGCAAAGAACGTTGAAGAGAAGAAGATAGGCGAGGACAGGATGACCTTTGTGACTGGATGCAAGAACCCCAAGGCAGTGAGCATACTCATCAGAGGCGGAACAGAGCATGTTGTATCTGAGATCGAGAGAGCGCTCAATGACGCGCTGAGAGTTGTTGCCATAACAAAGGAAGATGGAAAGATACTTCCAGGCGGAGGAGCAGTTGAGGCAGAACTTGCACTGAGAATAAGGGAATACGGAAACAAGGTTGGCGGAAGGGAACAGCTCGCCATAGAGGCATTCTCAAAGGCACTGGAAATCATACCAAGGACACTTGCAGAAAATGCGGGAATGGACCCCATAAACACACTCATACAGCTCAAGGCTGACCATGAGAACGGCAAGAAGGAGTCTGGAATAAACTTCACCGAGAACAAGGTAACAGACATGATGAAGATCGGCGTATACGATCCACTCAAGGTGAAGAAACATGCTCTGGAAAGTGCTGTAGAAGTTGCAACAATGATCCTCAGGATAGACGATGTCATTGCAAGCAAGAAGGGTGCACCTTCTATGGGACCTGAAGGTGGAATGGGCGGCATGGGCGGCGGAATGCCACCATACTGATTTTTTTACACAAAAACAACTATTTTTTTTCTATTTGCAGTATTGTCATATTTTTTATTCATTGAAAACATAGGGGGTCTAGGTGAAACCTTGAATCTCTATGAATATATGGGAAAAGAAGTGTTCAGAAGACATGGCATACCTGTACCATCGGGTTATGTCGTGGAAAAAGAAACTGACGTCAGAAAATATGAAATGCCTGTAGTTGTTAAATCCCAGATACTTCTCGGCGGAAGAGGGAAGTCAGGTGGAATAAAGTTTGCCAGGTCCGAACAGGAACTGAATGCTTCAGTTAACCAGCTTCTTGGCTCAAAGATCAGGGACTTAGCCGTCACAAAGGTTCTGATTGAGGAAATGATCGATATCAAAAAGGAAATGTATGTGAGCATTGCCCTTGACAGGACAAATAAGTCTCCTATCCTTATATGTACATCAGAAGGCGGAGTTGAGATAGAATCCGTTTCCAGTGACAAGATATTCACAAGGATTATTGATCCACTCCTCGGATATTCGCAGTTCATTGGAAGGGATGCAGTAAATTTCATGAAACTGGAACCAGAAGTTGGAAAGCAGTTCATGGCAATTCTGGAAAAACTTTATGAAATATTCAACACAGAGGACTGTGAGCTTGTGGAGATCAATCCGCTTGTTGTCACAGGAAGCGGAAAGGTCATAGCTGCAGATTCCAAGATGGTCATAGACAGCGATTCACTCTTCAGGCACAGGGAATTTGAAGTATTAGATCCTGAAAAGACACCTCTGGAACTTGAGGCAAATTCAAAGGGTTATTCATTCATAGAACTTGATGGAAATATTGGTGTCATAGCCAATGGTGCAGGCCTCACAATGGCAACTCTGGATGCACTCACGCTTCATAATGCAAAACCAAGAAATTTCCTTGATCTTGGTGGAACAGACAATTCAGAAACTGTTTCAAATTCATTTGAGTTTGTTCTCAAGGCAAACCCTAAAACAATCCTGGTGAACATATTTGGAGGAATAACCAAGTGCGATACAGTGGCAACGGGAATAGCCCTTGCAAAATCAAGATTTGGAATCAAGCAGCCCATAGTTGTAAGGCTCAGTGGAATCAGGGAAGAAGAGGGGAGAAAAATACTGAAGGATGCAGGCATAGACTCATATCCATCCATGATGGAAGCAGTCGAAGGCGTTGTAAAGGTAACAGGAGGCAATTAAGATGAGCGTATATGTGGATAAGGATACAAGAGTGGTTGTGCAGGGAATAACCGGAAAACAGGGTTCATTCCATGCGGGCGAAATGATGGCATTCGGAACAAACGTAGTTGCAGGAACATCACCAACCAAGGCAGGAACAAAATTCAATGACAGGGTACCTGTTGTTTCATCCCTGAGGGATGCGATGGAATTTGAGCCCAATGCAACAATGATAAGCGTTGCAGCACCCTTTGTTAAGGATGCTGCTTTTGAGGCAATAGATGCCGGAATAAAGCTCATATACATCCTGACAGAGCATGTTCCGTTCCATGACTCAATGGAAATATATCACAACGCAAAAAGGAAGGGCATAGTGATGCTTGGGCCCAACGGACCAGGAATAACAGCCATATCAAGCAAATGCAAGATTGGAATCATGCCCGGAAAAATATTCAGGAAGGGAAATGTTGCAGTTGCTTCAAGAAGCGGAACACTGACATACGAAATAGTGGATGCAGTCACAAGAAGCGGAAGAGGAGAAAGTACTGTTATAGGACTGGGTGGAGACCCCGTGGTTGGTCTCAGTTACATAGATGTACTTCAGCAGTTCGAAAAGGATCCTGAAACAGAGCAGATTGTTCTGGTGGGTGAAATCGGAGGAAGCAATGAGGAACTGGCTGCTGCATATATAAAGAAGCATGTCACAAAAAAGGTAGTTGCATACATAACAGGAAGAAGTGCACCTCCAGGAAAGAGGATGGGGCATGCAGGGGCCATTATCGAGAAAGGCGTCGGAACAGCCGAATCCAAGATAAAGGCGTTCAACGAAGCAGGCGTGAAGGTTGCAGACTATCCAATAAATGTACCGGATTTCCTGGAGTGAAAATATGTTCAAGAAGGATCTTATATCAATCCTTGATCTGGGGGATGATTTCCAGGAGGTCATCAATCTTGGGCTGAAACTCAAGAGATCAAGATACCATCCCCATGAGGCTGTGAAGGGCAGGTCTCTGGGAATGATTTTCGAGAAATCAAGCACAAGGACAAGGGTATCCCTTGAAACAGCAATGTACCAGCTTGGTGGAAATGCCATATACCTTAACCCGAACGATATGCAGATGGGAAGGGGGGAAACTGTGAAGGATACTGCAATGGTTCTTTCAGGTATGCTTGACATCATAACTTACAGGGCTTTCAGGCATGAAAATGTGGAAACACTTGCAAAGCATTCATCAGTGCCTGTAATAAATGCACTGGACGACAGGGAACACCCCCTTCAGCTTATTGCTGACTTCATGACAATCGCGGAGAAGAAAAACAGGCTTGATGGAATGAAATTTGCGTACGTGGGAGACGGAAACAACATGGTCAATTCCATCCTGCTGGCCTGCGCAATGACAGGAATGGATGTTTCCATAGCAACACCAAAGGGTTTTGAGCCTGACAGCAAATTTATCCAGATGGCAAAATCCACAGGAGCAAAAACAGGTTCAAAGATAGAGGCAACAACTGATCCCGTGGCAGCGGTTACGGATGCAGATATTGTTTACACGGATGTATGGGTCTCCATGGGTCAGGAAAAAGAGAAAGAGGAGAAGGAAAAGATTTTCAGGAATTATCAGGTGAATTCAGATCTGGTTTCCCACGCAAGGAAGGATTATATTTTCATGCATTGCCTCCCTGCACACAGGGGCCTTGAAGTCACAGATGAAGTTGCAGACAGCATAAACAGTGTAATTTTCCAGGAAGCAGAAAACAGGCTTCACAGTGCTAAAGCAGCAATAGTCTACCTTCTCTCACACTGATTGCAATTCCCAGGCAATCAGAAAACATTTTTTTAGATACATAGAAAAGAACGCCGCCGGTCGGGCTCGAACCGACGACCGCTCGCTTAACAGGCGAGTGCTCTACCAACTGAGCTACAGCGGCTTAGGGTGGTTATAAAAAACATGCAATTAAGTCTTTCTAAATGTCCCTGTTCCCGTTCTCAATTCCATCAGGGTTCTGCCCATTAATTTCTTGATCCATGATCTCAAACTCCCTGAAAAAATCTGCACCATGATCCTGGTCTTCTTCCTGATTGCCTGAAATTGTCAGTGCAGAAAAAACAACAATCCTCTCTTCTGTGGAAAGGGCCCCATTCCTGCTGTCCTCATGGATTATGGCATTTTCAATTCTTAAAACCGAATCCGCAACAGTTTTGGACACATCATTCAGTCCCTTGATAAATTCATGATTGTACTCCACAAGAGGCAGCAGCATGGAACATGCAGAGACAAGGTTTCTGTCACAATCAATGTCTGTGGCAATCCTCATGGATATAGATTCTATCTCCACTGCACGTTCAAAGGATTCCGGAGGGAGATTGTTTTCCCTCAATATATCAAGGCAGCGGGCCCTGTCTGGAATTAATACGACTTTCTTCCCCTTTTCCATGGGCACAACCCTCAGTTTACCTGGAAATTTAAGGGAGAATTCCTTTCCATGCATGATCCTGTCCAGAAGGATTGCAAGGGCAGATATCTCGCTGATTGGCTGGGAAGTGACAGACACATTGAGAGTGCTTTCAGCATAAACATTACCCGGAACCTTCTCAGCCCCGACAAAAATGACAAGATTCTTTCCTGAGGACATGAATTCATCAATTTTTTCTATGGACTGGTCAATAGGAATTCCATACATGGTGAGATGGATTAAATTCCTATTTTTCGAATCTCTCAGGAATTTACCAAGGGAAACACCAGTTTCAATTGAGAAATCTCCACCAAAATCATTCACAACCTTCCTGATGCTCTTTTCCAGCTGTTCGTCTCCAGTGTCCACGATTATTCCTGAGGCACCAAATGCGCGGGCAGTGAGGGCCACATGTGTGGTAACACGCTTATCACGCATGGGCCTGTGCCCATATCTGTAAACCCTGATATCAGTCATCAAGCACTTTCTCTATTTTGAATCCCTTTATCTGAAGAATATTGGATCTTTTCACAATGCCACGGAGAAATGTCTGTGTTATTCCAAGTTTTTCTGCGATTTCACCCATGAATACGCCCTCATTCCCGGACATCATTTCTATGATTTCATTTTCATATTTTTCAAGGTGGCTATCAGGCAGGTTTGTTGCATAGATTATATCCGCAAGCTCTTCCATTGTCCCCATAATATTGATCTGGACATTGTTATAGTATGTGTGGTAACCCTTTTCCGGTCCATTGCTCCCGGTTATCCACTGGCTCTCGAGCATTTTAATCTTATCCAGATAGAGAAGTGCCTTTTTTCCTTCGGTACCATACTTTTCCTGTATGTTTGGAAGCGTTATCCAGCTAGTTGACAGGTCAATGAGCAATTTTCTCTTGATATCCGTATCAGCTGCCCTGAAAATGGAAACAAGATCACCCGGTTCGTTTATAACTTTAATTCTTCCAGCCATCCTGAGTATATTGTTTTAATGTATATTTCAATTTGCAATAACATTCAGACAATTCATGGAATATGAAATATGAGAACTATTCGTTTTTCTCCTGTTCATTATATATGGAACATACAATTTATTATTCATATGCATCCTTTTGGGCAAATGCGCATGTCTGAAAAAGAGAAATCATGATGCATGAGATCAGTCTGCATAAACAAATTCCTACTGCTGATTGAAATCGTGATTGATATAGCAAGAATGATATAGAATCCATACATTCATTTTCATTGAAATATTTAATTAAAGTTGCTGTGGCCTTTGTGGTGATGATCATTCTCCTGAGCAGTTTGGGAATTATATATAATAATACATCACCGAAAGTGGAACTCCAGAGCAATCCCTATACATATATCCCCGGAAATGCCTATAATATATGGAGAGGCACTTATGGAAACACATCCGTTATGATGTTCTCTGGGCATAATTACTATGGAGCCATAATTTATGGCCAGAACATGATCATTGAAAATTCAAAAATATTCAACATCTTCCGAACTCAACTATACCTCAGAGAACCACTGACATGCTTCAACGTGCCTGTCATAAGCGTTCCTGACAACAGCAGTTTCAGCTTTAAAGGATTCAATGTGATGGGCCAACTGTTAGGGCAGAATATATCCATCAACAGCAACGGTTACGAATACATTGCAAATCCTGTATCAAATATATTGATTTTTGGAAACCTGGACGCAATCAAAGCTTCCCTCACAGCAAGTTACTATGGAACATTTATTAATCCCATTAAATTGCTCCCTATCCTGAACAGCAATTTGTTATCGTTTGAATACATTCACAGTGCTTTCCAGTTTGTTTATTCCATTACAGGCAATATTTCATTCACATCCCTTCAGTTCCATATTTATCTCAACCCCAGTTTTAACAGCTTTTATCTATTCATAATATTGGGATACATAATGCCTGCAAATTCTACGATTCTTCCGCTGCCCAATAATGGGGTGCTTCTCACGGTGAATAGCGGAAATTCACTCTATGAATTCCTGTATGTTAACTTTAATCTGTTCATGGACTCGGTGGTTTAATGGCCAATAATATGTTCTGGAATGTGAAAAGTATGGCTATATTTTTCCTGAAGAATTACAGGAAATCAAACGCATTCAAATATATATTTTCCCTGTTTTTGTTCATAAGTTTGCTCATGGCCATCCTGTCAATATTCTTTCTTCGTTCCATAGTGGATGAATTCATCCCAACCTCCATAAAAATTGCACATTATCCAACTCCCATTCTGCAGGACATTTACAATTTTGCATGGGCAAGCATAGCGATCTATCTACCCGTTCTGGCCGCATCCTTTTTTGGTTCCACGTCCTTATCCTCTGACATAGAATCAAAAAACATTTACCATTTCATGACAATGCCTGTTTCAAAGGAAGAATATCTGCTTTCAAAAGTGCTCTCCTGCTACATAGCATCTGTCATGTCCGTATTTCTGTTCTTAGCAGTACAATTCATCACATACATGATCATTTTCAGAAGTTTCCCCAACTTTTCCTTTGTGAATTACGTCCTCGTCATGTTCCTCATCATATTCACAGACACCATAGGAGCAATGGCATTCAGCAGCATTGTAAAAAAGGGAAGTTACAGTCCTATTGGATTCATAGTTGTTTTTCTGCTCATAACAAACATTGTGTCACTTCTCATATCTGGCATGACCACTTTAGATGACGGTTACATAATCACCAATGCACAGAGGGTGGCCTTTCTGATATTCCTTAATATAGATCCATATTTCATGGTCTTTACAGGCTCTCTTTCAGGCCTGAGCTTGAATGTAGAACTTCTTTCAATCTATATCCAGATAGGTTACACAGTTGTGTTCTCATTCATTCTTTATACTGTATTCCTAAGAAGGGGTGAGATATCATAAGTTCAGTAGAAGTGAAAGATCTACGCAGGATTATCAGAGGTACAACTGTAATCAATATTCCGGGCCTGCACATGGAGAATTCCATAATTGGTATAGTGGGGCCAAATGGAAGCGGGAAATCAACCTTACTGAAAATCATTTCAGGTTGCGTTGATGATTTTGAGGGAACAAGTTTTGTGGATGGAATCAGCATAGTGGAGAACCATAAGGAATGTGTCAGGAAAGTTGGGGCCCTGATTGAGAATCCATGGCTTTATTCCTATGTGAATTCTTATGAAATGCTTGAAATCGCATATAAATTAAGAAAAGGAGAGAATGGCAATAGGATCGAGATTGAAAGCAATCTCGAATCTCTCGGGTTGCTTTCCAAAAAAAATGTTCCTTTAAGAGATCTCTCATCGGGAGAGAAAAAAAGGCTATCCATCGGGCTTGCTGTCGTTGGATCTCCCGATATAATCATACTGGATGAGCCCACAGATAATATGGATGCCATGGGTGTGGACATGTTTGAGAATCTGATCAATAAACTGAAAAGTGAAAAGGAAAGGCTCATCATTATCACGTCCCACGATCTTAATATAATTGGAAAAATCTGTAGCAGAATAATTTTTCTTGTAGGCGGTGAAATCAGGGAGGATCTTGAACTGGACGGCCATGGATATTATCTGGTGCTCTATACAGACGGGAACTTCAACCCGGAAAGTTTTGAAAATTATAAAACTGATCACCAAGGTATAGGAAAGATTGCAGTTTGGATAGAGAATGAGCAGATGCTAAACAGTTTCTTTAATACAATCACAGAAAAAGGAATCAGAGTTAAAAATATAGAAAAAATCACCCGAGCAGAGCTCGAGTATAAAAAAATAATGGGATTAAAGCAGTAAAATCTCTTCACCAAGCAGAACTTCCATTCCTGACTGGGAGACCAGCTTTGTGTTATGATTAACAATTTCAATCAATCCTATGTATGAATTGTAATCAAAGAGCACGATGGATATGTTAGAATTCGAAGCAGAGATCGTACTGTTTTCGCTGAAGAATACATATCTTGATCCATTCAGAGTGGAACTTTTGAACACCTTTGAGTAATTGTGCGTAAGTGTAAGGAAGCCGTTGAACAGGGTGGTGTTGAAATTGTTGTTGAACTTCAAAAGCCCTACCAGTGTAGCATTTCCCTGGCCATCTCCGTAAGTTGAAAATGCTATGGTAGAAATGTTTGACATTGCCTCGCCCATATAAGCAGATTCAGAAGATGTTGTAGTCATATTGGAGGTGTTTACAAATTCTTTGTAAAGAGTTGAAGCATTCTGAATGTTTACATCAACCTGAAGGAAATTTGTTTCATTTATCCCAGTCTGGGCCTGTATCTGAGTGGATGTGATGAATATTGGGTGAGCCGGCTCAGATGATGCGTGTTCAAGAATTGAAACCTCGCTGTTCATAAGAGATAATGTAGAATTCAATGACTCATTCACAGTTGAAAGGTGGAGTACAAGAATAAGGTGATTGGTATAGACTGATAACATCACATTAACGTACATTCCTGTGGCATTGAATGCAGTGGAGACATGTTCAAAGAGACTTGACTCGAAGTAACCATATATGTATGGAGTTCCTGCGGCTGTCATTCCCATTGATACATTGGCTGATGTTGAATTCGCAGCACTGTTATTCATTGCAGTCCAGACCTGGGTGACTATACTCAGGTTTTTCTCTGAGATGTATCCTACTGTAACTATCCCTGCACCAGAAGTTGGCTGAAACACAGCAAATTCAAGAGATGTTAATCCATTAAGAGGAGATGTGTTGGATGTTGTAGATGATGTTGAAGGAGTTGCTGAAATTGATTGTGCGTTTGAATTCTGCAATGATATGTATGGCATTTTTCCAACGATCTGGTTGTAACCGGGCATTACATATGTAGTCAGAGGAGTTGTGCCTGTAAATGAGATTGAACTGCCTCCACCCTCAATTATAGCCATTCCTGCAGATGCATTGCTTGCTGTAGCAGTTGAGCCTGTAGTCTGGCTCCAGTTGCCTCCCATGCTCTTGTTCACCTGATTGGAACTTACCACATTGGGGGAGTTGTACTGTGGGGATGTGGATGAATACGTTGCTGAGCTTGCTCCATTTGAAGTCAGTTTTCCGGTAGCATAAAGTAACCCGGTAGATACCACGAGGGCCGCTACTATAACGACTAAAGCTATTTTAAAAACACTTTTCATGTATAGGTGATCAATTTTTATTTATATATACTTTTATATTTTTCATTTTCCGAATTAAGTTATGACGTTTGGACTTTAAGTTGCATAATCATGAGATGGGCTATTAGATTATATTTATTGATTAAATTTCACGGTTTTTTGCGGTTATTAGAATTTTCAGTATAATCAAAGGCAATCTAAATCAGCATTGCATGCAATCATCACATATGTTTGTGAAAATTCAAAATTGTATATGCATCTCTATTCGAAAATGCGGGAACCGGGATTCGAACCCGGGTTAAGGGCTTGGGAAGCCCCTGTGATGACCACTACACTATTCCCGCTTAAAACAGATTTTTATGGTCTAAGCTGGAAATTTTAAAATGGAGGGTGGTTCAGTACCATCCTCTCGCTTTCATAGAGTCAGCAACTCTCTGAACTGCTATGATATACGCACCCATTCTCGGGTCAGTTTTGTATTTTTCTGCTGTTTCAAGCACGGCTTCAGCTGATGCAGTCATCTTCCTGTCAAGCTTGTCATATACTTCTTCTGCAGTCCAATAGTATCCTCCCATATTCTGAACCCACTCAAAATAAGATACTGTCACTCCTCCTGCATTCGAAAGGAAATCCGGAAGAACAAGTACATTGTTTTTGTGGAGTATAACATCAGCTTCAGGAGTCGTTGGCCCATTTGCAAGTTCAAGCACGATCTTTGCCTTTATTTTAGATGCGTTCTTTCCTGTCAACTGGTTCTCAATGGCTGCAGGTATGAGCACATCCACATCAAGTTCGAGAAGATCCTCGTTTGAGATATTCTTTGCACCTTTGAAGCCCTGTACTGTGCCTTTCTCCTGTTTGTGTTTCAAAAGTGAATCATAGTCAATTCCGCTTTCAAGGAATATTCCTCCCTTCGTGTCAGATATTGCAACAACCTTTGATCCAAAGTGCTCTTTTACAAGCTTGAGTGCAAACTGTCCTGCGTTTCCAAATCCCTGTATTGCAACTCTTGCCTTGGAAAGATCTATATTCTTTTTCTTTGCACCAACTTTCAGGACGTACATTCCGCCTTTTGCTGTTGCGTCGCCCCTTCCCTGTGAACCTCCAAGTGTCAGTGGTTTTCCTGTTATAACTCCGGGTGAGGACCTTCTTGTAATATTCTCATATTCATCCATCATCCAGGCCATTATCTGTGGTGTTGTGTAGACATCAGGAGCAGGAACATCCACCTCTGGGCCTATGAATTCCCCAATTGCTCTGACGTATGCTCTGCTGAGTCTCTCAAGTTCTGCATTGCTCATGGATTTTGGATCGCATATAATTCCGCCCTTTGCTCCGCCAAGAGGGATATCCACGACTGCTGTTTTCCAGGTCATCCATGCAGATAGAGCTTTCACTGTTGATAAGGTCTCATCAGGGTGGAATCTGATTCCGCCTTTTGTGGGGCCTCTTGCAGAGTTGTAGTGTACTCTGAATCCTGTGAAAACTTTAACTTCTCCGCTATCCATCCTTACAGGAAGACTAACTTGAAGTATCTGTTGGGGACTCTTTAGTATCTCAAATGCCTGCTTATCCAGTTTCATTATCTTTGCTGCTTTTCCAAGCTGTTCCACCGCTATTTCAAACGGGTCTAGATTTTCTGTCATAATTCCACCATTTAAGGTAAACACGGTATTGCCACACAGGATTAAACCTTTTTCAGAGTGTTATTAATTTAAATTATTTTGAAATAAAATTAATTATTAAAAAGAAAATGTGTTTATGCTTTTGATGCTGTGACTTCAAGTTCCACAAGTGCATCGGGATTTACAAAACCACATATGATCGTTGTCCTCACAGGGGCCCTGTT
>JAKAYK010000020.1:11751-14311 GCA_021826765.1 Thermoplasmata archaeon
GGATTGCAGTAATTTCCATGCAGTTCAGAATAGAAAAGTGAAGCATCCGGGATGAAGATGTATTTTTCAGCATTTTCAGTAATTTTTGGGGATTCAATGGAGTGGGAGGAAAATGTTTTTCCTGATGGAAGCGAAACTGCTGACAGCATGTTCTGTTCTTCTGGGGAAATATACATAGTCAATCTGCTCAGTTTTCCATCCACAGAAAGATATTCCAATTCTCCAGCGAACTCCGAGAGCTTATCCTTCCTCATCATTGGTGGAAGATCAAATACAAAGTTTCCTACTTTCCCCTTATACATGGACATTATCTTGAAAGGAGAAGGTTCCAGATCATGGATGTTTCTTTCCATGGAAAACCTGCTCCTGAGAGGATCTGAATACACCGTATCATGTTTTTCAAGTACATTCCCGGCATCAGTTGCATCTGCATTCATGAAGTTGCACCTGGTTCCATATGCCCTATTATTGAGAATGGACATAATGTATCTTGATTTATCAATCTCTATGCCTGTGACATCAGAATTCATGGAGAGGAAGATGCTCTGCATTCCCGCGCCTGATCCAAGGTCAGCAATGCTTCTCCCTGCTAATTTCAATGATCTGTATATGCCAACGTCTTCAGGAGTTGAATATGATGCTGAATATCTGTCCAGCCACAATTTATCATGTTTTGAGAATTTCTTGCTAACACTGTTTCTTGATTTTGCAAATTCAATAATTGCATTTATAAAATCGATCTTTCCCGAATACTTTTTCACAATGCTGTTTTCATTATATCCTTCAGCAAGAAGGGTAGCAACCATGTTGCATGCGTGATCTGCTTTTCGAACCATTTCATCATCATATTCAAGTTTCAGAAGAAAATCAAGAATTTCTGTCTCTCCATCAGGCATACATACATCACTTATTGAAACTATCCGTCCAGGACACTATTAATTTATCACACGATTAAAACTTTTGCTCTTCAGGGAAATCAATCACTCTTTGTCACTTCAATCAAAGAAGACATATGCCAGAGATGAGGTGCATATGATTTTACCCTGTGTGTTTCCAGAAGATTGAACAGGAAAGACATGCTTCTGCAGGATTTCATTATGAGTTCCATATGACTGCTGTGAGTTCCTGTTGGTGAAAGGTAATGGAGTATAATCTGCCCTAAATTTTCTATATGGGAAAGTGCAGCAGGAAGGTAATTGATACTCTTGAAATTCCCCATCAGAATTATATCATATTTTCTCTCAGGAGGGATAAGTCTGCAATCCATGTTCAAAGCTTCCAGTTTTGTGCTGATTTCAGATGCCCTGTACGATTTAAGCAGATATTCTATTGCAGTGGAATTTATATCAGTGCATGTTAGTTCATCAGAATTCATCTTTGCTGCCATGGGAAGTGAAAAGTAGCCTATGCCGGAAAACATGTCAAGTATCTTCCTTCCTCTGAGAAGCTTCAGAAAGGGAATTCCCCTTTCTGAGATGTTTCCTTTGCTTATCATTATCTTTTCGGGGTTCAGGATAAAGTTGATTCCATTTTCCCTGTGAACAGTATCGCTCGGCTTGCCAGAAAGCACATTCAGGGAGGGCCTCCGTTCTGATCCTGATACAGATCCAGTTCTCTTCAAAACTGAAGTTGCAAATCCCTTATTTACTATATCATCTGCCATTTCCCTGTCAATGAGTGAAATATCACTGAATATAAGCGATTCACCTACTCTCTGCCACTTTAGAGATTCAACCCTTTCTCCATATTTTTCTTGAAGATATTCCTTGAGCGCCAGATTTTCCCGGAGTTGGAAGTCGTATTCACTCACTTTCAACCCATGGACAATTGAATTCTCCAGAATTGGGAAATAGATATACGATGAATCAGAAAATATCCTCTTCCTTCTGTCAAGTATATGATTTTCCACAGCATATTTGAGGAATTTTTCTCCATTTATCCTTTCAACAGCTACACCAGGCGATTTCAACATACCACAATTTTATGCTGTCTAAAACATTTTTCATTTTATGGATAAATTAATGGTTGAATACACCAAGATCTGAAAGGAATTTCACTATGCTCTCCGAATGTGTACCGGGCCAGTAACATTTTCCGCAGTCCGGGCAGTGGCTCACATTATCTACCTTTCTCGGATCAAACTCCTCCCTGCAGTGGCAGTCTCCGGGTATGAGAATTCCATTGCATGCTGTGCATCTCGTAAAAAGTTTTTCTTTCATTGGTTTTTCATAAGAACAGATCTGGATTATTTGATCCTGTATCATATCTGAATTTATCCTGATTGAGTCTTTGTATCTGAGGCAGATCTGCCTATCCCTCGAAACAAGAATTCTACTCTCATTCCTGCACATTTCTATAATTTCAGAATCCGCTACTTCCAGATTTGGATACATTGTGTCATAACCCATTATTCTCATGAATCTTGAAAGTCTCCCAAGCATGTTGTCTGCAAGATATTTTATATTCTCTTCCTCCTGAAAACTGTATCTGCAATAATGCTTATATATATCAATGTTTTTAGAATTTATCCCACAAAAAGGTATATTTATTCTTAAAAATT
>JAKAYK010000021.1 GCA_021826765.1 Thermoplasmata archaeon
CAGGATTAATACTCTGATTTCTTTTGAAATTGAGCCATTACTAAATAACATTTATATCACAAAAAGATATATCCAATGCCGGCAAAATTAGGGGGCCCATAGCTCAGCTAGGTAGAGCATCTGGCTTTTAACCAGAGGGTCAGGGGTTCGAATCCCCTTGGGCCCGTAAAGGTGGTTAAAATGAGCAAATTTAATGTGTTAGATCATAATCTGGTACCAGAGCACGATTTGGTTAGTGAAAAAGACGAAAATATGATTTTGAAAAAATTAAAAACCCAGAAGGATCTTCTCCCGCGAATAAGCATTAAGGATCCTGCCATTCAGGCCTTAAATCAGATATATGGGGAGATCAAGTCAGGTCGAATTATCAAGATCACCAGGATGAATAAGAGTTTTGGAATGACAGAATATTATAGGGTCGTGAGTAGCGAGGTCATAAAATGAAGGAAATTATTAAATCATATTTTTCAAACGAGAGTATAGTTGGAGATCAGATTGAATCAGTGAACAATTTTGTAGCAACAAGGGACAATCCTGAAAGCATTATGCAGAGGATTGTTGACGAAACCAAAGTCACAGACGATGACAGGCCCGGAATGATCTCCCTTGACAGGAGCAAAACGGGTGGGAGAAAAATTGAAATTTATTTTGGAAGATCCAAGGACAAGGGCAGATTTATCGGAAATTCCACTATATGGATAGACACACCAGAAATAAAGGAAGCATCAGGGGCCACAAGTCAGATCACCCCTGAAGAATCAAGGATCAGGGACCTCAATTACATGGCACCAATCAACCTAATGCTCAGGGTTGTGGAAGACGGAGTTGAGAGCAGTCCGGAAACCATCAAGATTGGCGATATGCCAGTGATGGTGAGATCGAAGATATGCACGCTTTACGGATCAAACCTTGATAAATACATAGAAAAGAATGGTGGCCCAATCAACAGTTCAAGAATAGAGAAACTCAGGTATGTCGGTGAAGACCCGGACGACACTGGAGGTTATTTCATCATAGGAGGAAGCGAGAGAGTCATAGTTTCTCTGGAGGATCTCGCACCAAACAAAATCCTCGTGGAATATGAGGAAAAATATGATGTGAGAACCGAAGTTGCAAAGGTATTCTCGCAGACTGGTGGCTACAGGGCCATGACATCGCTTGAGAAATCAAGGGATGGAGACATAAATGTAACAATACCCACAGTATCAGGCTCAATACCCATAGTGATCCTCATGAAAGCCCTTGGAATGTCCAAGGATAATGAGATTCATGATGCCATATTCTCATACAGGGAAATGGATCCAATCATCTATTACAACATTGAGCTTACAAGAGATACAACAAAGACCAATATGCCAAACGGTGTCATAACAAAGGTTGATGCCATCACCTATCTTGAAAAGAGATTTGCAGCAGGGCAGGCCAAGGAATTCAGGGACAAGAAAATATCACAGATACTTGACAAACTCCTTCTTCCCCATCTTGGTGATTCTGAAGAAGACAGGATCAAGAAAGCACTCTATCTTGGAAGGATGGCCCGCTCACTTCTTGAGCTCAACCTTGGAAAGAGGAAGGTCGATGACAAGGACCATCTGTCAAACAAGAGGGTAAAGCTTGCAGGAGACCTGATGGATGAACTATTCAGGAATGCCTTCCAGGCAGTTATGAAAGATCTTAAATATCAGCTTGAAAAAACATACAACAAGAAGAAAGGTATCAGGATCAAGCCTGCCGTGAGGCAGGATCTACTCACACAGAAAATTATACATGCGATGGCAACCGGAAACTGGATTGGTGGAAGAACGGGAGTTTCACAGCTTCTGGACAGAGTTTCCAACGTGAGCACAATCTCTCATCTTAGAAGAATAATTTCTCCGCTCACAAGATCTCAACCGCATTTTGAAGCAAGAGATCTTCACCCCACACAGTGGGGAAGGATCTGCCCCAATGAGACTCCTGACGGACAGAACTGTGGGCTGGTCAAGAATGAGGCCCTTATGATAAACATATCGAAGGGTGTGGACACCATTGATGTCATGGACTTCCTTTTCATGAATGGAATGAAGGAGCCCAGAGGAGAGGAAAGAAGCCAGGGCAGGTTTTACCTCAATGGAGATTTCGTAGGTTATCACACCGATCCTCAGGATATGGTAAACAAGGTCAGGGAAGCCAGAAGGGGAGGAAAACTTTCCGATGAGATCAACATAAGATTTGATGCAGGCTCAAATGAAGTTATAATAAACTGTGATAGGGGAAGGATAAGAAGGCCACTCCTCACCGTTGTAAATGGAAAGACACTCATAACCAGGGAAATTCTCGAAAAAGTAAGGCTGAATGAGATTTCTTTCAGGGAACTCACAAAATATGGAGTTATGGAATGGATCGATGCAGAGGAGGAGGAAGACATTTATGTTGCACTTTACGCCTTCGGCTATCCAGAAAGATGCCCACATTGCAATGCAGTATTCTACAGGGGAATTGTTGACTGGATAAACGTTGGAGAAAGCAACATGTCAGTTGCATGCAGAAGATGCGGCAAAGAGTTCCCCGGAACCAACCTGCTCTCAAAGGAACATACTCATCTTGAGATCGATCCTTCGATGATACTTGGTGTGACAGCATCTATGATACCATATCCTGAACACAATTCCTCACCAAGGATCACAATGGCTTCAGCCATGACAAAGCAATCCCTCGGGATGTCATCTACAAATTTCAGAATAAGAACAGATACCAGAGGGCACTTCATGCATTACCCACAGGTTCCCTTGGTGAAAACACAGGTCATGGATTATGTAAAATATGACAAGAGGCCCGCAGGGCAGAATTTCGTGGTTGCAATTGTTTCCTATCACGGATATAACATTCATGATGCAATCGTGTTCAACAAAGGAGCCATTGAGAGAGGAATTGGAAGAAGCAACTTTTTCAGGACATACAAGGCAGAGGAGAGAAGATATCCAGGCGGACAGGAAGACAAATTCGGAATTCCACAGCATGACGTTCTTGGCGCAAGAATGGAGAACTTTTACGTGAAACTGGATCAGGATGGTATCATCGATCCTGAGGCAAAGGTTCAGGCTTCTGATGTTCTTGTTGGAAAAACATCACCTCCGAGATTCACTGATGAGGACACAAGACTGGGGCCAATGAAAAAGAGGGAATCATCCGTAACCATGAGGCCAAACGAGAATGGATATGTTGACAATGTATTTCTGACAGTTTCTGACAGCAACAGCAAGATTGTGAAAATCAGGGTAAGAAGCGACAGGATACCGGAACTTGGTGACAAGTTTGCGTCAAGACATGCACAGAAGGGAGTTATTGGGGTGGTTGTACCACAGGAGGATATGCCATTTTCAGAATCAGGAATCATTCCTGATATACTGATAAATCCACATGCAATTCCATCAAGAATGACCATGGGACACATCCTTGAAATGATTGGCGGAAAGGTCGCATCCATGAGAGGAGATTTCGTAGATGGAACTATTTTCAAGGGAGAACCTGAAAATTCACTGAGGGAAGAGTTGCTCAACTATGGTTTCAGGTATGACTGTACAGAAACCATGTATGATGGTATCACAGGAAGGAAACTGAAAGCTGACATATTCACCGGGGTAATTTATTACCAGAAACTGCACCATATGGTTGCCGGGAAATTCCATGCAAGATCAAGGGGGCCAGTACAGATACTCACCAGGCAACCCACAGAAGGAAGATCAAGGCAGGGAGGTCTCAGGTTCGGGGAAATGGAGAGAGATACACTTATTGCACATGGTGCTGCAATGGTGATAAAGGACAGGCTCCTTGATCAGAGTGATGGAACGATTCTCTATATCTGCGGAAATAAAACATGCGGACACATTGCAATTATGGACAGGAGAAGAAATATTCTAAAATGTCCTGTTTGTGGAAACACCGGGAACATACACCCTGTGGAGACGAGTTACGCATTCAAGCTCATGAGGGATGAGCTGATGTCAATGGGAATAATGATGAGACTTATACTGGGGGATCTTAAATGAGTAGTTTTATATCAAAAAGAATAAACAACATACAGTTTGCCCTTCTTTCACCGGATGAAATCAGGAGAATGTCACAGGTCAAGGTGATCAATCCTGATACAAACGGCGATGATGGGTATCCAATTGAGAAAGGGCTTCTGGACACCCATATGGGTGTGACTGAACCGGGATTGAAATGCTCCACCTGCGGAGGAAAGGTTGACGAATGCCCCGGGCATTTTGGGCACATCGAGCTGGCACTTCCTGTAATTCATGTGGGTTTTGTCAAGGAGATCAAACTCTTCCTTGATGCAACATGCAAGTCATGTTCCAGGATAAAGCTCACGAACGATGAAATGTCAGGATATGGCTCAAAACTCACTGAGAAAGATCTGGAAGAGTATGACATGGAATACCTCACTGTCATAATCAAGAGAATAACGGATCAGGCCATAAAGAGGGATGTTTGTCCCCACTGCGGAGCAAAGAGCCCTCCAGTCATATTGGATAAACCAACAACATTCAGGGAAAAGGAAGTAAAGATCACTCCCAAGGAAATAAGGGAGAGGCTTGAGAAGGTAAATGATGGTGATCTGATATTCTTTGGTTTCAACAAAGAATTTGCAAGGCCCGAATGGATGATTCTTACGGTTCTTCCTGTTCCACCAGTGAACGTCAGGCCCTCAATCAAACTGGAAACTTCTGAGACAAGCGAGGACGATCTCACACACAAGCTCGTTGATATAATCAGGATATCACAGAGGCTCAGGGAGAGCAGGGATAACGGCTCACCCCAGCTGATCATAGAGGACCTGTGGGATCTGCTGCAGTTCCATGTGACAACATATTTCGATAACCAGACAGCGGGTATTCCACCTGCAAGGCACAGATCAGGAAGGCCCCTCAAGACACTTGTCCAGAGGATGAAGGGAAAGGAAGGAAGATTCAGGTCGAATCTCTCAGGTAAGAGGGTAAACTTCTCGGCAAGAACGGTCATTTCCCCAGAACCATTCCTGTCCATAAATGAGGTGGGCGTACCAGAAAAGGCTGCCCGTGAATTGAGTGTTCCTGTATCCATCACCGCATACAACATAGAAATCATGAGGGAATGGGTCAAGAGAGGCCCACTTCCATACGATGATCTTGGAAGATACATGTCAGGAGTGAACTATATCCTGAGGCCCGACGGAAGAAGGATAAAGATAACTGACCAGAACGCAGAGGACAACAGCCAGAGGCTTGAATTTGGATGGATCGTTGAGAGGCAGCTCTCAGAGGGAGACATTGTACTCTTCAACAGGCAGCCTTCACTTCACAGAATGTCCATGATGGGCCATACAGTGAGGATTCTCCAGGGCCAGACATTCAGATTCAACCTTGCAGTATGTACACCATATAATGCGGATTTCGACGGGGATGAGATGAACCTGCATGTGCTTCAGAAGGAAGAAGCAAGGGCTGAGGCAAGAATCATAATGAAGGTTCAGGAACAGATCATGTCACCAAGGTACGGGGGCCCCATTATTGGCGGCATCCATGATCATGTGACTTCAATGTTCCTTCTCACGCACGAGAATCCGGAATTCACTGATATCGAAATGCTCCACATCACAAGCTATCTCGAAAAAATCAGGACACCAAAACACCATGTTGGCAAGGATGGAATATCAAGATACTACGGCAGAGACATATTCTCATCAATTCTTCCTGAAGATTTCAACATCAAGTTCAAGAGCAAGCTTTCTTCAAGCGCCAAGCCACAATTTCCCGGGGGCCCCTATGTATCAGATTATGAGACGGACCCAGAGGATGTGTTTGTGACAATCATAAATGGGCAGCTTGTGCACGGAACAATAGATGAGGCAGCAATTTCACCATTTGCAGGAAAGATCATCGACAAGATTTACAGGAAATACGGCTCTGATGAAGCATCCAACTTCATTGACAGCATGACAAGGCTTGCATTAGGCTTCATATCATACAGGGGGTTTTCCACTGGAATAGCTGATTATGATATACCTGAGACTGCCACACTTGAAATAAGGGAAATTTCAGAAAACACAGAGGAAGCTGTGAATAAGCTTGTAAATAATTTCAAGGATGGAAATCTGGTACCAAGAGAGGGAAAGTCAACTGAGGAGACCCTTGAGGAGGAGATCATGAAGGTTACTGGAGAGGCGAGGGACCAGTCAGGAAAAATTGCATCACAAAAACTGGGTCTGTCTAACCCATCCGTTATAATGGCCAGATCTGGCGCCAGGGCAAAGATGCTTAACATATCCGAGGTTTCGGGTATGGTTGGCCAGCAATCAGTCAGAGGGCAGAGAATCAACAGGGGTTATGAAGGAAGAACCCTCACCCATTTCAAGAAGGGAGATCTGGGAGCAGACTCAAGGGGATTTGTTAAATCATCATACAAGGATGGCCTGAACCCGCTTGAATACTTCCTGCACAGTATAGGAGGCAGGGAGGGGCTTGTGGATACTGCAGTGAGAACCTCAAGAAGCGGTTATATGCAGAGAAGGCTCATCAATGCCTTTGAGGATCTGAAGGTGAATGAAGATGGGCAGGTTGTGAACACAATTGGGCAGGTAATCCAGTTCACATACGGTGAGGACAACATTGATCCAACCAAGAGTGACAATGGAAAGGCTTTCGACCTCGACTATGTTCTTTTCGACATGGAGAGTTCCGGAGAGATAAAGAGAGTGACAAAAAAGGAGAACGGTGACAGAAAGTGAAAGTCCTAATTTGGAAGGATAGTTCAGCAAATGCTGCTTTCCTCAGAAAACAGAAAGAAACTTTCCAGTATGCTGTTAATTTCAAGGTGCCAGCCGGCATCTCAGATTTTTATATCAGCACTGGAGGGAAAAACGCTACAATTCATGGAACAATAAAAGAAATAATCCCGTTCAAGAAGGGAATGGATGTAAAGGGCAACTCGGATTCAGGCCTGAAATCTATACTTGTGGTGGAAAAAGTTGAATACATTGAGAAGGGCATTCCTGCATCAAAGTTCACGGTGAAGGGAAAGCCCATTGAAACTATTGAGGACATACAATCTGTTGATTATTCTTCAGAAAAAGCAGAGGAAACCCCTCACGCAATGGATGCAACACCATCTGTGGAAGTACCTGCAGAAACAAGGAAGGAAAAGGAACCAGCAGCATCCAACAAGAAGAAAGTTCTTGTCTGGAAGGACACAGCCCAGAAGGTGAAGGCAATCCTTCAGGCCAAGACACTTGAATACGCTGTTGACTTCACCGCGTCATCTGACATAGATGAAGCATACATATTCACAGACAAGAAAAAGACAAGCACAAGAGTACAGATTGAAAAGGTAATGCCATTCGATGAACGCCCTGACATTGTGAAGAAGAAAACAAAAGGACTCAAGACAATCCTGAAAATCAGTTATGCAGAATCACTTGAAAAACCACTGAAAGTCTCTGAATTCATTCTTGGAAATTCACCACTTGTCTCTGTGGAAGGAAATTATGAGGTTTTCATAACTAGCATCAAGATTTCCATGAAGGATACGTACAGATCCGGAATTGATGATGCAGTCATGAAACTTGTAGATAAGGAATTTTCCGGGGGTATTGTAATACCCATTGATGCAGCAGAGAGACTTATAAATCTGAAGAAAGAAATGACTGAAGATTCCTTTAATAAGTTAATGGTAAGGATCAGGGAAGAGATCAGGAAGAGGAAGATCGAGCCCTATGAGGCTGTGGGCATCATCGCAGCACAGAGCATAGGCGAACCTGGCACCCAGATGACCATGAGAACTTTCCACTTTGCCGGTGTGAAAGAGGTGGACGTTACTCTTGGTCTGCCAAGAATCATAGAAATAGTGGATGCCAGAAGAAAACCATCAACTCCTTCTATGGATATATTCCTGCTTCAGGAATTCGAGAAGAATGAGGACATGATCAACAAGGTCATGAGGGAAATTGAGAATACAAGCATAAATGATATAGCTGACATAACCACATCCATCTCCGAAATGTACATAGCCATAGAACCAGCGAAAGAGCTCATGGAGAGAAGGAAGGTCAACCTTGGTGATATAGAGAAAGCCATAGGGGCCCTGAAGGGAATAACAATACTTTCAATGGATGAGAAGGCCATAATCATAAAGCCATCCCAGGATTCATTCAGGAAATTATACGCATTACAGGAGATGTTGAAGACTCTCACAGTGAAAGGTTTTCCCGGAATCAAGAGGGCTGTTGCAATCAAGGAGAACAACGGTTCATACAAGATACAGACACAGGGATCAAACCTGAGTCAGGTGCTTGAGATTGAGGAAGTGGATTCCAGAAGAACCACCACAAACGATATCGTGGAGATATCATCCGTACTTGGAATTGAAGCTGCGAGGAATGCAATTCTGAACGAGATCAAGGAAACACTCAACGAACAGTCACTTGAAGTTGATGAGAGACACCTGATGATTGTTGCAGACATGATGACACTTGAAGGCAGCATCAAGGCAGTAGGAAGGCAGGGAATATCAGGAAAGAAGAGCAGTGTCCTTGCAAGGGCCGCCTTTGAAATCACAACAAAACACCTCATGAGGGCAGGCATCATCGGGGAGACAGATCAACTTACTGGAGTGGCAGAAAACATCATAGTAGGTCAGCCTGTAACAGTGGGAACAGGTGCCGTGGATCTGGTTTACAAGAGCGTGCCACGGAAGCAGGTGAAGTGATGCCATCCAAAGGCATAGTGATTGACAACAGGATCATAGAATACCGTGCTCTTTTTGCAAGAGTCACCAAGATAGAAGTGAAGGAATGCATGGAGAACGAGGACATGGTAGTGTTCATTATCCAGGAAAGGAAAATGGCAGAAATGTTCAAGAGAAATCCTGACGTTGTAAACAGGCTCAGGGAGAAGATAAACAAGCACATCCTCATAGCAGAATCTTCCAGAGACCTTCTGTCATTCATCAAGAATCTTTACTTCAGGTATGGAGTCAGGGAGATAGACATAAGATGGAACCAGGGGCAGATCGATATCCATGTGGGTGTTGACCCCAATGAGGTTGGCAAGGCCATTGGAAAGGAAGGAAGAAACGTAAAACTCATGAAGGATATTGTGAGCAGGTTCTACGAGATCAGGAATCTCTCCATCAAACAGCCTCAGTGATTCTGTAACTTTTCTTTTGTTCTGAATATAACAGAACACTTTTCATTTTTATAGTTTATCAAACAAATATCTATATGCGCTTATTACATAGGGAAACATGACACCACCAGGTGAAGAACCGTCAACCAATCAGGAAAATTTCAATGTGGAAGAGAATATCGGAAGAGTGATTCTGCCAAACAAGAGGAAAGGTGAAATGTTTGGAATTGTGGAGAAGCTTTCCGGAGGATCACATCTCTCGGTAATGTGCGAGGATGGGTTCACAAGAGTCACAAGAATCCCCGGAAAGATGAAGAAAAGAATGTGGATAAGGGAGAAGGATCTGGTAATTGTAAAACCATGGCAGTTCCAGAATGAAAAAGCAGACATAGTATTCCGATACACCCAGACACAGGGAAACTATCTCCGGAGAAACCATGCACTTCCAGAGATAATAAACCTGTTCAAATAGGCTGTTTATGGATAACCCTGACGACAGATCGGCCCTGAAGAAACTCATTGATATGGATGAGTTCAGGGAGGGGAAATACAGCCGTGAAAAAACAGAATCCCTGGTCTTTGATGGCAGAACCATGGAAAGCATTTACAAGCTTTTCAAGGATTTTGATATCAAGTATATTGATTATCCTATTTCATCCGGAAAGGAATCCGTGGTTTTCAAGGCAGAAGGTCAGATGAAAAGCTACGTGATGAAAATATTCAAGACATCAACACTTAGATTCCACAATATCAGGCCATACATAGAAGGAGACCCAAGATTTGCTCATTACAGGAAAACAGGCAGAAATATAGTTCAGCTATGGGTCAGGAAGGAATATGCCAACCTTCTGGAATGCAGGGAGCATGGTATAAATTCACCAGTTCCCATGGGGTTTATGAAGAATGTTCTCCTGATGTCTTTCATAGGCACAAAAGTGTCTCCAGCTCCGAAACTGAAAGATGTGCCTGAGAAAAAAAGGGAAGCATACCTGAAGGATGCCATGCTTCAATACAGGAAAATGGTACAGGAGGCAAAGATCATTCATTCAGATCTGAGCGAATACAATGTGCTCTGCCACAGAAACAGAAGCTACCTGATCGACATGGGGCAGGCTGTGTCCATAAAGCACCCGATGTCAAGGCAGTTCATGGAAAGGGACATTCAGGTGATGAGGTCTTTCGCATTGAGGAATCAAATTGAGTTTGATGAAAGATGGGTTCCAGTCATGGGGGAAAAATAGATGGATAAGGATGATAGGGAGAATCAGATAATTTCAATGAAAATACCGATGGAAAGGATCGGTGTGATCATAGGGAAGGGCGGGGAAGTCAAGAAGTATATTGAAGAAGCGGGCCAGTGCAGGATAATCATAGATTCCGAAACATCTGATGTTTTCATAGAGCAGGGAGGAGACCCTTTGAAGGCTCTTGCAGCATCAGAAGTGGTAAAGGCAGTTGCAAGGGGTTTCAATCCGGACAGGGCATACTCACTCTTCACGGAAAATTACCAGCTCATAGTGATGCCACTGAGAGAAGTTGCAAGGAAGGGCTCAAACAGGATAAAGGACATCAAGGGAAGGGTCATTGGCAGAGAGGGCAAGACAAGGAGAATCATTGAGGACCTTACAGATACCATGATATCAGTATACGGCGACACAGTATCCGTAATAGGAGATTATGTTTCAGTAAAATATTCCATTGAGGCCCTGCAGATGTTAATATCAGGGAAGAAACAGAGAACAGTATATGCATACCTTGAAGCAAGGGTGCGTGATCTGAAAATGGAAAAACTCAATGAGAATCTCTCCTGAGTACAGGCATATTTCCTGATTTATGAACACACTTAGTTTCAGCAGAAAGTATCTGTAATATTCTTTCTGCATACATGAAATGAAAAACGTCTGCAGATAACAGATTCAAATTCTCATCTATCGGGTCAGGATTGGATGATTCCTGCAGGATACATAATAACACTTATATGAGTATGATAAATATGGAGCCAGAGCGGGGTAGGGTAGTCAGGAAATCCCGACGGGCTCATAACCCGTAGATCGATGGTTCAAATCCATTCCCCGCTATTTTCCTGTGTTTTTGCATATGATCTCCACAAGTTTCTCAAAATTTCCATTTCCTGTGGCCCCTATATTGGTATATCCCATTTCCATCAGTTCATTTTCCGTGGTTCTTCCGATTGCATGAACCTTATTCTGCATGTATCTGCCCTCACTCACGGAGTGGAAGTATTTCACTTCCATGGGTGAAGTGAACACAAATCCGCTGAATCCCTCATTGGAAACTGCACGATCAATTTCCTCCTTTTCATTCAATGGTTCATACCTGTACAGGTACATCCTTGTGACATGATATCCGGTCTTTTCCAGGATCGTATCAAGAATTGTCTCATGATCAATGTTGCTCGGGATGTATATTTCTGTGCTCACAGGAAGATGGTTCGCTATTTCTTCTGCAAGGGCCATGGAATCATGTATCCTTGGAACTATGGGAGTGAATCCAGATTCAATCATGAGGTCTGCGGTGATCTTTCCAATGGCAAAACCAGGACTTGAAGAATATTCTCTTCCATATTTTTCAAGGAAAATCCTGAATGCAATCTGGCTCATGAATACAAGGGCACTTTCATGTGGTATTTTCTTCAATTCACCTTCCATTGCCACGATCTTGAAGAGGGGTATGTTGATCACATCAATGCATCTCTCCCTGTTCACGAATTTCATCTCAGGCCTGAAGCTGACAACATGATTCATGTGGAATCTCTCCTTATATGGTTTCCGGCATTTTCAGCGTCCTGTTCAGTCTGTGCCCTGAATTTCCTGCAGATAACATTTCCTTGTAATTCATGATAGATGTGAAGCATTCCTGTGAGAGGATGATAAAATATACCAGTGGAAGATGAACATCCAATCTCCAGCGTGATTGCAGTCCTTCTTTCAAGATTCCATCTCTTTCTCGACTCGTTCTGATCTATTTTATTGATTTTATCACGGAATTCGCTGTCTTTTCTTGTGACAACACAGATTATCCCCTGGGTCGGTGCAGGGACAAACACATCATATGGGAGCTGCATGAATTTCATGTCAGGGTAGAGCCTTCTTATTCCAGCTTCAGAAAGTATTATTCCGTCATACTCTCCTCTCTTTACCTTATCCATCCGTGTATCTATATTTCCCCTTATGTCTCTTGCAATCCATTTCTTTCCGTAATACGCAATCTGTGATACTCTTCTTGGAGATGAAGTTCCCACCACTGCATCGTTCCTGTCCACGCCTATGAATATATCATGAAAATGTTCCCAGTCGAAAAGGGCTGTTATTGAAAGATCAGGTTCAATCTCTGAAGGCAGGTCCTTGGCACTGTGAACTGCGCAGTCCACTTCACCATCCAGCACCTTCCTGTTCAGTGCATTCACAAATACGCCCTGGGACCCAAATTCATTTATGGAAATATTCCTGTTAGCATCTCCTTCAGTGGATACATCCACAATCTCAATCTCTTCTTTAAGCCTTGAAGAGAACATCCTGACCTGCTCATGTGCAAGCTTACTTTTCCTGGTGCCCACTCTCATTAAGTTCATTCTCCAGAGCATAAACCATTTTGAATGCTGCCATTTCCACTTCTTCAGGGGTATGTGCGGGGCCTATGAACGAAGTTTCAAACTGTCCCGGTGAAAGATATATTCCATACCTGAGCAGTTCCCTGAAGAATTTCATGAATCTTAAAGAATCAGAGTTCTTTGCAGTAGTGTAATCTTTCACTTCCTGCGTATTGAAGAAAGGTGTGAACATATTGTATGCCCTGTTCACTATTATCCCAGCTTCGCTATAGGGTTTCAACTTTCCCTCAATCCATTTTGCAAGCCTTATTGTTGATTCATAATCTATGGTCTTGAGGTATTTCAATGCTGCAATTCCTGTGGCCATTGTATAGGGGTTGGCGGAAAATGTTCCTGACTGGTATACCCTGCCCCTTGGTGATATATTTTTCATTATTTCTTCACTGCCCCCAAAGAGGCCAACAGGCATTCCACCTCCTATAATCTTCCCCATGGTAGTTATATCGGGCCTGACATTCACCATATCCTGATATGCACCATACCTGAACCTGAATCCTGTTATCACCTCATCAAAGATCAGAAGTGAGCCATATTTCTGTGTTATTTCCCTGAGAAATTTCAGGAACCCATCCTCAGGGTTTATGACGCCCATGTTTCCCATGATGGGCTCAACGATTACTGCAGCAATATCATTCCCGTGAATTGAGAATATTTTCTCTATGGAATCCATGTGGTTGAATTCTCCCACAAGAACTGTTTTGCTAACCTCTTCTGGTATTCCCGGGCTGGTTGGAGTTCCGAAGGTGGCTGCACCGCTTCCTGCTCCTATGAGCGCATAATCATGGGCCCCATGGAATCCACCATTCATCTTCACTATGATCTTTCTTCCGGTGTATGCCCTTGCAAGCCTGATTGCATGCATTGTTGCCTCTGTGCCTGAGTTGGTGAACCTCATCATCTCAACGGAAGGGACAGCTCCATTGATCAATTCTCCAAGAATAATTTCATTTTCTGACACCACACCTTCAGGAACAGGATTTGCAAATACCTCCATGGCATGATCAAGTATTTCAGAATTGGCATAGCCTCCAAAAACAGCCCCGAATCCCATGGAAAAATCAAGGTATTCTTTCCCTGAAACGTCAAAAAGCCTTGTGCCTGTAGATCTTGAAAAATAAATGGGCCCCGGTTCGTAGAACCTCACAGGAGAGTTAACTCCTCCTGGGA
>JAKAYK010000104.1 GCA_021826765.1 Thermoplasmata archaeon
TGGAAAGACTGCAAACGTTTTCGCTTGTAATTGGATTTCTCTTGCTTGGCATGGACGATGAGCCCACCTGTTTCTTCACGTCGAAATATTCCATGACCTCGTTAATCTCTGGCCTCTGGAGATTTCTAATTTCTGTTCCAATCTTTTCAAGTGTCAATGCTATACCTGATAGAACCTGAAGAAACTCAACATATCTGTCTCTGGCCACTATCTGTCCTGTGGCCCCTTCGGCATAAAGACCAAGTTTCTTCATGACCTGTTCATTGACTTCCAGACCCTTTCCCCCCATTCCGGCTGCTGTGCCAACGGGCCCGAGGGCCTTTCCCACCAGGACTCTTTTCTCCGATTCCCTGATCCTTTCATAATGCCTGTTCATTTCGTCAAGCCACGCAGCAACCTTAAGGCCGAATGTAATTGGACTTGCATGCTGTCCATGTGTTCTTCCAAGCATAGGCTGTCTTGAATATTTTTCAATGAGTGATATCATTGCGTCCTGCACTTCACGCAAATCTTTGTAAAGAAAATCATAGAACTCTTTAAGCTGAAGCGCAGTGGCAGTATCATTCACGTCATTGGATGTGAGCCCGAAATGAAGATATGGAAAACTTCCACCTGACTGCTCCCTCACGGTTCTCAGGAAAGACATTATATCGTGGTGAGTCTCCTTCTCTATCTCACTCATCCTTGAGATATCCACCCCATTCTTCAGAATTTTTTTCAGGCCTTCAAGATTTTCTGAAGGAATGACTCCAAGTGATGATTCGACTTCAGCCACTGCGATCTCAAATTGGAGCATAAGGTTGGAACGGTTTTGATCGTCAAAAATATGTCTTATTTCATTTCTTCCGTATCTATTTTCAAGAGGAGAAACAGTCACATCAGTGAATAAGGTATAATTTTAAAAGCTTTCCCATGCATCTTCATGATTTCTATAGGTACAGTTCCCTGAAACCTGTGGAGCCGTTCCATACATCCCTGTATGATTTGACTGAAATATCCTTTCCAAGGTAGGATAGAACAAAAGATTCATACTCCCCACCTTCTCCAGAGATATTGATGCCATGCTTGATCTTAATACTGAGCAGTTCAGAAATGAGTTCATGGTCAATAGTTCTTCCAAGGTATTTTCTTCCCAGTCCCTCCGCAGAAACAGAAACCAGCATTGCCCTGATGCCTGCAGATATGACAGAGTTCAGCTCTTTTTCCTGATCCATAAGCCAGAGTGGTGTGATAGAGACTATTCCCATTTCTGTACACATTCTCTCAATCCTTGTCTTCTGGTAGTTTGACGCAATGGCCCCGCTGATAAGTGCTTCTGCGTTTGTTTCACTTACGATTCTTTCAATATCTTCACGAAATGTATCTTCTTTTATCGCTATATTCCGGATGTTGAGAAGTTGGGATACGGCCCCTGCATGGATGTGGTTTGGAAAGTGGAACATCATTGAATCTTCATGAGGGTACACAGTGACAGTTGCAATGATGTCATGCCCCTGTTCCATTGCAATCAGCGCAGAAAGAAAGGAGTCTTTTCCTCCTGAAAAAAGGCTTATTGATTTCATGATAACATTATATATCGTCTGCTTATATCTTTTCGGTGATACAATGACAATAAAAGTAGGAGATATGGCACCAGATTTTGAGCTTGCAGACACCAGCAACAAGTTGAGAAAGCTTTCTGAATTCAGGGAAAACAATGTGGTTCTTGCATTCTTCCCAGGAGCATTTACAGGCGTGTGCACAAAGGAAATGTGCACTTTCAGGGATTCCATGAGCGCTTTCAACAACATGAATGCGAAAGTCGTTGGAATAAGCGTAGACACACCATTCACCCTTGCAAAGTTTGCATCAGAGAACAATCTTAAGTTCGATCTTCTCAGCGATCATGGCAAGGAAACCGTAGGAAAATATGACGTGATTCATAAGGGATTCATCAACATTCCACACTTTGATGTAGCAAAAAGATCTGTCTTCATAGTTGGGAAAGACGGAAAGGTCAAATACGCCTGGGTCTCAGAAGTTCCAACTGTTGAGCCTGATTATGAAAAAATAAAGGAAGAAGTTAAAAAACTCAATTAACTTCATTTTGAAATTTAAATGAAAGAAGGAACATTTTTCCTCACTTCAGTTGACTCATAAAGTTTATTGATTTGATATTATTTTACCGTAGATGATACTGTTTGAAGTGGCGCTGATAATCTTGATTACGATGGGTTTCTCCATCGCAGTGCTGTTTTCAAAGGTCTCTTTGAATCACATACGTCCTGAAAGATTTGCAATGCTTTACATAATGGGAGCATCCTTTGTCATATTCATTGAATTTTCCATATTCCATCTGCTTGGAAAAGCCCCTATAATAATTAGGGTGAATATCTGGATAATACTGGTTGCTGCATTCTTTGGCGCTTTTGCATATTTTTTTGGATATGTGGGGCTTAAGAATACCAATGCAGGAATTTCCAGCACCATTTTCAATCTGCAGGGGCCCCTGATTGCTCTGCTTGGGGCCTTATTCTATATGGAATATCCCGGGAATTTGGTTCTTACAGGCCTTGCAATCGCCATAGTGGGGCTTTTCATGATGGGAAGCAGTGGAAATTCCGGAAAAGAGATTAAATTCAACATTCCATTCATATTGCTCAGCCTGTCTCCTCTTTTCTGGGCCCTTGAATGGGTGATTTTCTCATTTGTTTCCTACGCAGCACCCATATTTTTCACATTTGTCCTCTACTTTTCCATATTCTTGGTTCTTGTTGCCATGAATATCATTTCAAAACCACCCTTGATAAGTTCTCCACGGATAAGGGCATATGCACTTACAGGCGGATTATTTTCAGGAATTGCCAACGGTGCATATGGGATTTTCATAACTTACTATGGAACTACGCTAACAGGCCTGATCACGCTCATATCAGTACCTGTTTCTATCATACTTGTTGTGGTCATCTTGAAAGAGAGATACGTGAAATTAGAAATGCTTGGTATAATACTTGTATGCATTGGGTTGTTGGTATCCGCAATTCTTTAACAAATTTATCTGCATTTTGAAAA
>JAKAYK010000105.1 GCA_021826765.1 Thermoplasmata archaeon
ACATCCTTCCTGGATATAGACAGAATACACATGCTCACAAAAATAATTGGGAGGATGAAAAATGTTGGAAAGAGCATCATTTGCGTCATACATGATGTGAACTTTGCCTCATCAATAAGCGATTCCATGATGCTGCTGAAAGACGGGAAAACCATAGCCTACGGAAGAAAAGAAGATATCATGACCGTGGAAAATATGGAGAAGGCATATGATGCGGAATTCAGATCATATTCCTCGCCTGAAGGCCTGAGATTCTATCCTGTTTTTCCTGAAGATTTGTGATTTTTATTCACAGGGTTCCAGATTGTTTTTCTTATGAGGTATGGAAGATCCTCCACGCTCTTGATTTTGTAATTTTTCCTGATATAACGCCACATGGTATCACTCACACTGCATCCCAGGGATTCCAGTGTGGTTGAAATCTTTTCCTCTATGGATATGCCCTTCCTGTCAAAATCCACAAGAATTATGACTCTCCTGGTTCTTTCTGCAACATACTGGCAGAATACAGGAAGGCTGAGTCCATTGTTTATCTTTATTATCTCTCCAGTGAATCCCAGTTCCCTCAGGGCAGAAACGTCATGCTCACCCTCCACCAGAACCGGGTTCGACATATTTTCCTTGATGGTCAGATCAAGCATCCTGATAATATATGGTTCCTTCAATTCCAGAACCTCCTGTTCCTTGCAAAATCATTCTCCGCCTTTATTATTTCCATTATGAGATCATCAATGGAAAAATACCTGACAGAAAGTATTCGGGAAGCCGTCTCGGGTCCCACACCCCTTCCAGCAAGTGCAATGAGCGCTTCCTGTCCCCTCTCCCTGACCAGGTGTGCAGACTTGGAAAGCGCATTCTTTTCCTTTGCGCTTATCTTTCCATGGCTTATCTCTTTCATCACGTCATCCTTTTCGAAGGGTGAAATTGCACTGACAAGGCTGCTTCCGCAGTTCCCACACCTTATTCTTGTTATGTTCCTCACCCTGTCTGTGTGAGTCCAGAGGCATTTTGTGCACAGGAGTGTCATTTCCTCACTTAACAGCCTCTCGTGGATGGAATCTATGATTGTTTTCGTCGGCTTCAACGGTGACATCATATCAGAATAATGGGAGAGGAAACTCTCTGATGAACTGCCGAAATTCTCTGCAGTCACAAATTCCACACTGTCGATTCCTGACATGAATGCCATGACCCTCTCAATATCCATGTAGTCATCAATCATCTTTCTTAAGGAGTCTCTGTAAACCACAGTATCCCTGTATGCTTGAATTATCTTGTCCATGTTTATCCTTGTGATGTCTGCATCTCTCCTTATGATACCGAACTTCCTGGCCTCATAGATGAAGACGCCATTGAAGAACCTTGATCTCCTTGCATTGCTTTCAACAATTGGTGCAAGGTCCATGTCCTTCAGGCTCAGGAGTATGTCCCTGAACTGTGTTGCCTTGAGCCTGTTTGATGTTCTCATGTATATATGGTATGGTGAATAATCGCTCTCCACGCTTTCTCCAGTCATGGATGTGAGTATGGATGATATGAGACCCGTCATGGTGAAATTTGCCTTGGTTCCCAGCAGTATCTGGATCAGTACCTCATTGCCCCGTGTCTCTATGACGATTCTGTCTGTTAAGCCCAGCCTGTTTTCATACCATTCTCCAAGGATGGATGCAGACATTTCATCCACATATTTTTCAATGACCCTGTGTCTCCTGTTGTACGAAACCCTTTCAGTCACATCGTATAGCACAGGTATATCCTCTCCTGTCCACTTGGGTGCGAGGGCTGCAGTCCTGAATGGTTCCACAAGTATCTTCTCACCGTCCAGCCTCACAGTCCTCCATGTTGCACCTTTTATGACGAAGTATGAGCCCGGCTCTATCTCGTTTGCCACATACCTTTCATCCAGTGTGCCTACAAATTTCCTGTTGACAATATCTATGACCCTGTAGTTCTTCTCGCTGGGGATCATGGATATATTCCCTATGAAATAGTCCAGGGAACCTGCACCTGCCATGACCTCAATCCCATCGTATCTTATCTTTCTTGAATCGCTGAGGAATTTGAGCATTTCTATGTATTCATCCATGGTGATTTCCATGAAAGGGTATGATCTGACGAGTGAACTGTAAAACTCTGCTGCATTGTATTTTCTCTTCTCATAGGCCCTCAGGATGATCTGGTTTGCAGCTGTGGAGAGTGATTTTTTTATGATTGAAACAGGTTCAAGCATCCTGTTGTTTGCCTGCTCTATTATGGCATTTGCCTCCTCAAGTTCAATGATATCACCGCACAGAATGACTCCCCTTGAAACCTTACCTATCCAGTGGCCCGATCTCCCTATCCTCTGCACAAGCTTGTTGATCTGCCTTGGGGAATTGAACTGTATTACAAGGTCCGCACTTCCTATATCTATGCCAAGCTCAAGGGAAGATGTGCAAACAAGCCCCTTTATTTCCCCATTCTTGAACTTCGACTCTGCCTCCTCCCTTGCCTCCCTTGAAAGTGAGCCATGATGCACCATTACGGGGAAGTCCCTGTAGAAAAGCGATATTCGAAATGCGATATCCTCCGCAACACTCCGGGTATTGACAAACACAAGGGTGCCATGGTATTTCTCGATGAAATCATGAATCTTCACTATGGCCCCTGCGTAGGAACTGTCTGTCCCCATTTTTGCGGCTACATCTTCCGTGGATTTCTCCGGTATGACCAGATAAAATTCCATTGCTTTCACAAGGTTTGTTTTTATTATGGAAACTTCCCCTGTAGGGTTCAGAAACATTGCAAGTTCTTTGGGATTCCCCACAGTGGCAGACAGCCCTATTCTCTGGTAATCACCTGCCAGTTCCCGGAGCCTCTCCAGAGTAACTGCAAGCTGAGTGCCCCTTTCACTCTGTGCCAGCTCATGAATTTCATCCACGATGACATACTTCAGATTCTTCAGAGATTCCCTGATCTTCTTTGACACGAGCAGTATCTGTACCGATTCAGGTGTGGTGATCAGGATACTTGC
>JAKAYK010000106.1 GCA_021826765.1 Thermoplasmata archaeon
CTTTTTGTTCACAAATGTTTGAAAAATCTAACGGTGATTCCGCAATCTGCACATTAAAAACAACAAAGATACATAGATTGTTTCTAATCACTCTGTTTATTCAGAGCTTGAAGTGTGCATTGAGTTCAACATTCCTAATTGAAGGTAATGTTCACTTCTGATGATAGAAAATCTCCATACTCCTGGAATTTTTCCATAATTAAGGGTTTTAAGTCAGGATTGATTTCTGTCAACTGTGTGACCTTAACATTGATCTTTTTCCCATTTTTCCGCTGTTCCCAAATTCCACACACAAAACCATTTGCAAGGATAGTAGCCTTTATGATACCTGCATTTGCTGAAACCATTTTTAGATTGCCTTTTGGAATTACTCTGTCCCTGTTTTCCCATCCCATCATAAGGCTGTCAAACCTTGGCAGGAGGATCACTTCATCTATCTTTCCTTTCGAATATTTTGGCGGATCCAGTGAATAATATTCATTTCTGTTCCAAGAGTAATTCTCCACTGTCAGATCGTTTTTCAATTCTTCAATGGTCCCTCTAAGATCAATTTTTGCGTGGCCCGTCCAGAAAGCTATATCATTGAAGGTTACAGGTCCGTAGAACTGGATGTATTTCTGCACAAGTTTCTTCCTGCATTCTTCCGGGTTTTGATTATCTCTTTTCTGATTCAACCAGACGTCTGTATTTATCCACATGGTGCTGGAACCGTTTTTGCCCGCATTGGTTATGAGTCCAAGATATGACATTTCCATTATTCCAGTCCATGCTGGCCCAGTGGTAGGCGTGCTTGACCATCCTCTAGTCATTGTTCTTTCTCCTGTAATTCCCATATTGTTGAGCTTTTCAATCATGAACTTGCCAATTTCCTTTGAAGAGATCGACTCCTTTCCCAGGGTTTCAAGAAAGGGCTCATACATTTTCCTTATTCTCACGTCCTTATGGGGAATTCCCAATTGTTTTGCATATCTGTCAAAACTTCTTGAGTATCTTGATACAGGTGATCCAAACACAAACGTGTAATAATCTTTCGAGGGAAAGGTATGAACTGTGCCTCTCACAGTCCAGGTTCTGGAAAGTGATCCTCTTTTCCGGAATTCCCTCCTGTAGTGATCAGGGGAAAATTTTTCAATTCTTGCCCAGAATGAAGAAAAACTTGAATTGATATCTTGGGAATTTATCCCGCAGCATGAATCCGCAATTTTCTCAAGAGCTCCTCTGCCATGTGCTTTCATTGAAAGATATTGTTTTTCCAGCGCTATCCTGTTCATTTTCCTGAGGGCCCTGTCTTCATTGGAATTGTTCATATTGCAGGCATTCAGAATTACAATATATTTAATCATTACCAAATTGAACCAGTCTGGTTTGACGTCTGAAAATTCAAAATTATTATAAGGGGTACATTTATTATTAATTGAATAGTATGCATAGAGAAAACCATGAGCATAATCACCATTTCAATTATGCCGAAATGTATGAAAGATCCAGGTCTATGTACAACGTTTCAGAAATAATGGAAAAAATTAACATCAGAGAGGGAAGCCACATTGCAGAGCTTGGATGTGGCCCCGGATTTTTCACAATTCCTCTTGCGGAGAGAGTCTTTCCATCTGGAAAGGTCTATGCAATAGACTCTAATTATGAGGCTCTATCCATGCTGAAAAAGCACATTAGGGACAGGCCTGAGTTACACGGCACAATTGAAATTCACCACGCAAACATGATTCACACAAGCCTCAGGGATCACTCAGTGGATTGCATATTCCTTGCAAACGTTTTCCATGATATTGAGGATACAGCTGCATTCGCTGTGGAGGCAAAAAGAATTCTCAAGAAAGGTGGAAAGATAATTGATTTCGACTGGAGCAAATCTGAAAATGGTTTTGGCCCACCGAATGAGATCAGGATCGATATGGACAGGGCTCAGGAAATTTTCAGAAATCTTGATTTCAGGGTAGAACGGGCATTTGACCTGGGGCTGTACCACTACTGCATCATAGCGAGAGACTGAAAAAACTCGAAGGGATACCAAAAATTTCTTTTTTATGAAAAGTTAATAATTTACACACTCATTATACAACATGGATGAATTTGAAGTTATAGAAAGAATCGAGAAAGCAGGCACAAAGGAAACATACATACTGGCTATAGAATTCGTGAAACCCACCATGATAAAATTCAGATCCTCGGTGCACCTGAAGAAAGGCGACAAACTCACATTGAATGATAAAGAAGTTTTTCATGGAAATGACAGAGTGGGTGAAGCATTTGAGAAAAAGAGCAGGGATGATGTTACGATGGACAGAGAACATGATATAAAATACACGGGAGGCTATTCGCTTGACGGAAAAATAATATATCTTGATGAACATTTTCCCAGAATACTGAAGGTGGAAGGAAAGGAAATCAACGCAGAGGACACTATCGGCTATCATCATGAACTGCCTGAAAAATGGATGTCTGATGAGAAATACGAATATCCATACGCACATGAAACCGCTACAGGAATTGAGAAGAAATATGTTGAATATCTTGGTGTGACCTGGAAGGGGTACTGTGATCAGGTGGATAAAAACCTCAGGAATGTTTATAGCAGGACGCTTGGAAAATCTCCATCTTCACTTGATCTTGCACCATATCTTTACTGCAGGGATCAGGAGGCCCTTAAGGAAATCAGGAACAGTGAACCTGAAGAGTGATAGAAAATGCAACTTTTCAAATAATTGTAAATTGATACTTCTTGAGGTGATAAATTGAGTATATCTTTATTAAGCGTTATTTTCCCACTTTTCACTATAATAGCGACTGTCGTGTTTATTAAAATAACTTTAAAAAACAAAGAGATTCTTGGAAAAAACAACACAAATGGCCACAATATGTTCTCTTCCAGGTATGTTATTATATTGGCTATTTCAATCCTATCTATTGTAATCTATTCTATAGTAGAAGTAT
>JAKAYK010000022.1 GCA_021826765.1 Thermoplasmata archaeon
GTGAAAAAAAATATTTTGCAGAGAAATATTATTTCTTCTGCGTGCTTTTTCCGAACTTTGCGGGCCACCAGTTTGATTTTCCGAGAACCTTCATGAATGCAGGTATGAAGAATTGCCAGCTGAGGAAGGTGTCAAGCAGAACTCCAAGGGCTATGCCGACTCCCAGCTGCTGCATCAAGGGTATTGAACTGAAGTATAGAGCGGCAAAGGTCACGAAAAGTGTTGTTCCAAGCAACATGACCACAGCACCATTCTCCTTCACGCTTGTGATTATACTGGTGTCAATGTCGTTTCCTTTGATGATCTCTTCCCTCACCCTCGTGATCATGAAAACATCATAATCCACACCCACAGCGAGCAGTGTTGTGAACACAAATACTGGCAGGAATATGATCACAGGATAACCCTGGATATAATGGAAAATTCCATAACCTATGGAAAGGGCCACAACTACGGTTCCAATTACCATGAGTATCAGCCTTGTGGGCGAGATGACAGAACTGAGCTGTATAGCAAGAAGTGCGAAAATAGTTATGGAAAGTATTGGCACAAGCTCAAGGAATGCTGACTGGGTTGATGAGTATGCATTTGAAAGAGATTCAGTCAGACCACCTACTGCTATTGTATAATTTTCATTTCCAGATGCCTGAATATTGCTGTTGAGGACGTTTACTGTAGAGATGGCCTTGTTTTCCCATCCGAGTATGGAAGTCTGGAACACGATCTCGACATATCTCGAATTAGTTGAACTTATGAACGAGTTGGACTGATTCACGTATAAGGGTGCCTGAGATACTGGAACTGATGGATTGTATCCTGTGTAATAACCAAAAGGCCTTCCCGGACCGTAAACTTCTGATATCCCTGAAGTTGATAGAGTCTTATTCTCTATACTGTTTACTGTGGACATCTCCGTCAAGTTTACCTTTCCATTTACAATGAGTGGTGCTGATAGTCCCACAACAATGAAACCTCTGTCAAGGAAATCACCATTGAATGAATTATTTATCTGGTCAATTGCAGTTATTGCCTGGCTCTGAGGCAACAGTTTCAGTATATTGATGCTGTCAGGGGTTGCCTGGTAAATATACACCCCGATGATTATTATGACAAAGAACACTGCAATCATTGCATATCTGTTTTGTGTTGTGAATTTTCCAACCTTTTGCATTCTAAGGTGTTCTGATTCCGCAGACCTGCCTTCAGCAGATTTCCTGAATATGCTTTTACCATACCGGTGAAGTAAGGAAGGAAGGAACGTGGTCGCAAGCATCAGCGATACAAAAACGCCTATTGCATTTGCGAAGCCGGAGTCACTGAAAAAGGGTATATTGATGAGCCAGAGAACAACCTGAGACAAAATAACTGTCAAACCAGAGGTGAATACCGCATGCCCTGCCCATCTCGAAGTAATAATTGTGGGGTGCTCGGTCTTATGGATCAGTTCTCTCCTGTACCTTGCCATGATATAAACTGTGTAGTCACTGGTCAGGCCCAGTATGAATATAAATAGCAGTGTCGGAGTGATGAAAGATATCTGCGAATGGAACACATAAGTGTAAATCAATCCAATAATTCCGAGGGAGATTACTGCAGAAATCATGAACAGCAAAATTGGTATGAAGGCAGCCTTAATGGACTTGAAGAATAAGCCTATGACAATTATGGATAATACAACACCTATTGCAAGTGCTTTTACCAGACCAGAAGATATCTCGTTTGAAAGCTGGGATGCGAATTGTTCAGTTCCTGCAATCAGGAATGTTGAGCCATGTATCTGTGCAGAATAATTTCCTGAGGATGAAGTGACAATATTTGCCTGCTGAGCTGTGTAATTTCCATTGAATGTGAATACAAATAACGCAGTTTTGTTATTGACTCCAACGAAATTGTGCATAAGGTATGGTGTTGGATAGATAGGTTGCCCATAAATGGAATGGCTTGTCATATATGACTGTACGGTTGAACCAGCACTGAAATTTGCAAGCATTTTGAAATATGAAGAAAGTGCCGTCGGGTTAATTTCAAGAAATGGATTGCCATCAAACTGTATTGTTGCAGCTCTTGAAGTGAAGAAAGAGGAGAGATAATCGGTGGTATTTCCAGATATATTGAGTGAACCGTGTGTTGTATTAAAGACCTGTGAAGTGAATCCGAACAAAGTGAACTTGTCTACGGATTCTATGAGATACATTAAAGAAGATGTGTTTGAACCTGTTGGCAACACGTATGACGGGAAAAATTGTGATGAAAGGTTCAGGGTGGATAATATACTGTTGGACATAAAAGCAGAAAGATTTTGATTTCCAATCACAAATATGGATGAGGCATTTAGTGGGCCGAGAGAATGGAGATATGGAACAAAAGATGTGTTCTTCAACGTGTCTTGAGAACTCTTCTGAATGTCACCTACAGGGTTGCTTATAATTGAACTTCCTGAGATATTAACATTGTGCGAAAATGCATCAAGATATTGTATCTGTATGGGTTCAAACGGAGTTTGAATATTCTTAATAAATGAAAGTGTGCTATTGTATGAAATGCTCAGATTATGGCTTGTATTAAAAGCGTTCAGATATACTTCCTCAACAGTCAAAAATAGAGAAGACGAAACGTTTATCTGGTATATGATGCCATTATCCACCTGAACTGCTCCAGCATTCCCCTGGAGAAGTGTTTTCATTCCTGATGAAAAAGCATTCATTGAAGAGGATTCTGTGGATATGATGCTTTGAACTCCCGTAAAACCAGGAGTCCCATTCAATGATCTGCTAAGAGATTGTTCATATTTAACCAGAGTGCTGAAATCACTGGTGTTGTTGACATATGTGTTCTGCGTGACAATTAAAATCTGTGTTCCGTTTGAACTTCCATTTGGATCTGATGGGAAATATTGTGAAAGTTGATTCTGTGCAACCTGTGCTTCACTGGTTCCACCTCCAAAAGAAGATTGTATATTGAAATTTGTATTGGAAAAAACAAGAGTGGCCCCATAGGACATTAAAAGGATAAAAATTAGCCATATAATTATGATTTTGCCACTATTTTTTGATACTCCTCTTCCTATCTTTTCAAAAGTGCTTTCAAACATTGATTTCGATAAGAGATATTTGTAACCTATTAATATTTTATTATGTTAAGTATTCTAATCTCTCAATTGCTGAAAGATGTAGAATACGTATTATGGCTTATCTTCCACTAAAATAAATAAAGTAGACATCATACTTGATCCATGGACCCTGAATATTTCATGACTGAGGATTATGATCTATACAGAGATTATGAAAATTTGATGCTTCAGCTGCCACAGGATTCCATCACAACCTATGGGGCCATTGCAAGGGCCCTTGGTGATATCAAGAGTGCAAAGGCAGTGGGATTCATGCTTTCAAGAAACACTGACGGAGAGAGAATAAAGTGCTACAAGGTGGTGCATTCTGATGGAAGGGTTGGAAAATTCACCCATCCTCTTGGCAGTGAAGAGAAGATACGAAGGTTGGAAAAAGATGGTGCTATAATAGAAAATGGATCAGTTGTGAATTTTAGAGAAAAGTGCTATGATGATTTCAAATCTGATTATCCGCTAAAACATCTTTCTGATCTTCAGATACAACTTTTCCAAAATGTCATAGAGAAGTTAAACAGTGACTTATACGATCTGTCTGAATACGAGGAAATAGGTGCCGTAGATGTTTCATATTATGATCAAAAAGGCTACGGTGTTTTTGTCTACACGTCATGTGGAAAGATAATGACAAGAAATATCGTCATGGAAAGCAGGTTTCCATACATTCCGGGATATCTTTTTTTCAGGGAGTTTCCATTCATCAGAAGACTGGTGCAGGATTTCAAAGGGTTAATTCTTGTGGATGGAAATGGAATGCTTCATCCAAGGAGGATGGGTCTTGCCACAATGTCTGGGAAACTTATGGATCTTCCGACAATAGGAATCGCAAAATCCCTTATGTTTGGGAATATCATAGACAACACTGTCATTAAAGATGGTCACAGTATTGGGAGGATTATGTGGAAGAAATATATTGTTAGCCAGGGTTGGGGGATAACCCTGAATAGAGCAGTTAACTTCCTGGGTGAAAAATTTCCTGACGATTACCCACAAATTCTGAAAGATGCCCATAGGGAATCGCTGAAATTATGCCGCGCAGACAGGTGAATACATCAAAATGAAAATCGCATAATTGTGTGAAAAATTAAACATTATTTAAAACATATGATTGTTAATCATTCGACTTTTGACCAGTTAAGTAAAACTTAATTGCAGAAGTGTAATGTAAGGTAAATGTTAGTTTCCGATCTAAGGGTTATAAGATGGGATTTCAGAATGGACGATGAAAAACTCGAAAATATACTGAAGATTGAAGATGATGAGATTAACAGCAAACTTTCAAGGAATGGAATTGAGAAACGGGTAATACTTAGAACCTGCAACAGACTTGAGTTATATTATGATGTGGACGTAAATGTGAATATGGATGATTTTCAAAATGCAGAATTTATTCGGGGAGAAGATGCCATCAGGCATATACTGAGAGTCTCTGCTGGCCTTGAATCCATGTCTGTTGGTGAAAACGAAATCCTCAGGCAGATAAAGGAAGCTCTGGATATTGCAATGAAGAGAGGAAGGAGTAATAAATTTCTGTCAATGATTTTTACCAGGGCCATCAAACTTGGCAAGGAGATCAGGGAAAAAACCGCAATTTCTCACGGAAAAGTTTCCATACCTTCCATAATGGTAGAACAGATGGCCATGCGCGGTTTTGTAAATGGAAAGAAAATTGGTGTGATTGGAACTGGAAAAATGGCTGCAACCATAGTCAAATACCTTATTAAGGAACCAAAAGCAGAAATTACCATATTTGGAAGGAATGATGAGGCAGGAATGGAACTTGCACAATTATTCGGAGTTTCTTTCAGAAGAAACCTTGACATGAATGATATTATTAACCAATGTGATGGCATTGTCACTGCTACAAGCTCTAAAACACCACTTATCATGAGAAATGTCCTTGAGAACATAAAGAAGAGGATGCTTTTCATAGACATTTCTAACCCCAAGAATGTAGAAGATTACTTTACAAATGATTTGATTGAATTGATCAATCTCGAGGTAGCAAACAATATAATGAATGAAAACAGGAAAAGAAAAGAGAGCGATATTGTAGTTGCAGAGAATATGATTGATACAGAGATGCTCAAAATTTATTCGAAAATAGCAGAAAGCGAAATTGAAGAGTATATTTCAACTATTTACGGTAGAGGGAGAGAAGTCCTGATAAACGAGATAGATAAATGCATTTCTGCAATCAACAACGGACACTCCATGGAAGCTTCTCTTGAAGCCATGGGAAATTCCATTATCAACAAGATTCTTGCTCCACAGACTCTTGTGCTTAAGAGAATGGTAAGGGAGAAGAAAACAGAGACTATCAGGGAATTTCTTAATTCTTCAAGGAATCTTATACCTGATGATTCTTCGCACGATCATGAAGATCAGATAGAAAACCAAAGTCAACAAGACCAAAATCATCGGTTATTCCAAACACTCTGAAATCCCTCGTATTGACTTTTTTCAGCACTGGAGTGAAGTGTTCATCGCTGAGAAGAGACTGGGTAATGTCTGTACCAGAGGAAAAAATACTCATTGCGGGAGTTATTGCAATTTTGCTCTCCCTGTTATAAACAAAAGCAGGTATCTTGTAAATTCCACCCACCCTGTCTCTCAGTACAAGAGAGGGATGCTCATGGCCCAGTATGGTAGTTTTTTTGAGGCCCCTGTCTTTCTCTCCATGATATATGAAATAATTCTCATCCTCATAATAATCCATCTGCATTATGTTTCTCCTGCTCAGAATTGTCTGGAGATAATTATCATGATTCCCTCTCACAAATATGAGTTCGGTTTCCCCTGAAAAACGATCTATGAAATGAATCACGTCATCCCATTCCTGTGAGAGATTCCTCCTGAATTCCTGCTTAAAATCCCCGTTGATTATGATTTTCTCAGGTGAGTATCTATCCACAATACTCTGCACAATTCCTTCCACATGATCCCTCTGCAGCTTGGGAAGGAATAGACCATTCATATTCATCTCCTCCTCGAATCCCAGATGCAGATCAGATATAACTGCAGCCTGGAGATCTGCGAGGTATATGCAGTAAAGATCTGTGAAGTACACATTCCTGTCAACCATTATCTCTTTCAAGTTGCTGTACATGATTCATTCCAATATAATGATTAAGAAGTTACAACAATTTTTGATAAAAATTGAATTGCGTCCAGGCTCAATGCGCATAACTTTTTTAATGAAATTTAACTTTACAGATGTGGAGCTGAGTTTTGAGGAAACAGAAGTATTGAGGCTACTGGCTGAATCGGGAGAGATACAGGAAGATTTTGTTTCCCCCGATGGAATGACAAGGGAGAAAGTGAGGAGTTCCATATCCTGGCTGGAAAAGAAGAAACTCTTAGCGGTGAGGCTTGTGGATAATATCCAGTTCGTTCCAGGAAAGGAAGCTTCCGGTTATGATGAGAATGGACTTCCTGAGCTTGTCATTTACCGTAAATTATCCGGAACACAGCAGATGGGCATTGATGAAGTTTACAGGATTCTTGGAGATGAATCAGGCAGGATAGCGATTGCTCAACTTTCAAGATTGGGAATTAAACCAGTAAATGGCTTACTTATAAACACAGATTCAGGAATTGAAAAGGTGCTTATTGACAGGCAGTCTGCACTGCACAAGATTGTTCAAGGTCAGGAAGATTTTACTGAAGGAGAGAAGGAACAGGTGGAACTGCTCCTGAAAAGAAGCGGGATGATTGAAAAGAAATTACGCAAGATAAGATTTGTATCTATAAACGAACTGGGGAAAAAGACTGTTAATGAACTCGTTGAGAGTTCCGGAATCGGACAGTTGACAAGAGAAATAATTCTGAATGGAACTTACAATGAAAAGGGATTCAGGTCATATGATCTGAACATGCCCGGAATCATGGTTCACAAAAACACAGCTCATCCTCTCAGGACATTGATTAATGAAGTTAGGCAGATTTTCATATCCCTTGGATTTGAGGAGATAAGAGACGATTACATTGAAAGTGCAGGATGGAACATGGACGCACTCTTCATACCTCAGAACCATCCTGCAAGAGATATGCAGGATACATTCTTCATTGAGAACCCCGGATTAAAGCCCGATATTGAAGATACCAATCTTTTCAGGAAGATTGGCAGGATACATGAGCATGGATTCAGGGGATATTCTGGATGGGGTTACAGATGGTCCATGGAAGAAGCAGAAAAACTTCTCCTGAGAACGCATACTACGGCCAGTACCATGAGGCATCTCCATAAATTCCCTGATAAGGAACAGGCTCTTTTCTCCGTGGACAGGATTTTCAGGCATGAGAGCATGGACTGGAAACATCTTTCAGAATTCCACCAGGTTGAAGGGGTCATCCATTCGCCCAATGCAACGCTCCAGACACTGAAATGGGTGCTTAGGAAGTTCTACAGGGAACTTGGTTTTGACCATGTTGAACTCATACCTTCCTATTATCCATACACCGAGCCAAGCATGGATGTAGTGGTTGAGATCAACGAGAAGGAAGTCGAGATGGGTGGTTCGGGAATCATCAGGCCTGAAGTGAACAGGATGCTGGGCCTGAAGCATAATGTTATTGCCTGGGGCCTCGGTCTGGAAAGGCTTGCAATGCTGTATTATGATATTGATGATGTGAGGAAAATATACAACAGTGATCTTAACTGGCTGCAGAATTATAAAATAAAACTATGAAGAATGGAAATTCTGGTTTATCCATTTCGAGGATTTCCTGAAATTTTCTTCAATTTCACTGTCTGTTTTTCCATTCTTCCTGATCCATTTTCCGCCTATGATTATTCCATCTATGGCAGATGGACTCATGCTGTAGACTATGTTGCGGATGATCCTATCATTTCCATAGGGTTGCATGGAATAATGCTCCCTATCAATAATCAGAAGATCTGCAGGCGCATTCTCGGATATGGTTCCAAGTCCCCTGACTCCACAGGCTGTACCGCCATTCATTGTGAGCATGTCGAATACATCCTCTGCCCTGATCCTGGAGGCATCCCACCTTGCATTCTTTACCGCAATTGAGCCTGATTTTGCAGTTTCAAGAATGTTCAGGGAATTGTTGCTTCCGTTGCTGTCCGTGCCTATTGTCACATTTGCCCCTGCTTCCAAAAGTTCAGGGACAGGGGGAATCCCACCGACTCCAAGCTTCTGGTTGCTCACTGAATTCCATGAAACGTTCACATGGGCCTTCCCAAGTTTTTCCACCTCTTCCTTTGTTATCCATACGCAGTGTGCAGCGTTTGTATTGCTTCCAATAAGTCCATTGTCGAGAAGATACTGAACAGGCCTCATGCCGGTTCTGTCAAGGAAATCATACACTTCCTTCCTTGTTTCTGCTGCATGCATGTGAAGAATGGTGCCATGATTCTTTGCGATCTGGCCGGCGGAGTTTATTGTCTCATGTGAAGCAACGTAGACACCTTGAACTCCTGCAGATGGTGAAATAAGACTGTTTTTTCCGCTGAATTCTTTTATAAAAGATTCACAATTATCAAGCGGATCGCCTTTCTGGGTTGTCATGTTCCTGTCCAGTGTGACCCATGAAAGAAATCCTCTGATTCCCATATCTTCCACAGCTCTGAATATGATATCTTCTGAATAGTAAAGGTCAATGAATGATGTGATTCCATTCATGAGCATCTCATATATGCCTGCAACGGAAGAATGATAGATATCCTCTTCTGATCTTGCAGAATCCATCTTGAATGTTTTCTGGAGGAATTGCTCTAGGTCCATATCATCCAGATGGCCCCTGAACCGGGACATTGCGACATGTGAATGGGTATTAACGAATCCGGGTATGACATAATTTCCTGAACTGCCTTCAGACTCTTCAAGTTTCCTGATAAGTCCGTCCCTGATCTGTATGCTTCCGTGAATGAATCTATTCCTGCTATGTGAATAATAATTCACATCTTCAAGTATCAGCTCTTTCATCATTATCCTTAATCTTAACCTCGTAATTTTTCTTTCTGTCCAGGGATTTCGTATATGAAGTAATCACCAATAGAATCACGGTGATTATCAGAAACCCGTAATACGTGGAAGAAACCTGATTAACCAGCATAGTTATGGCAAGGGCCCCTGTGCCTCCAACAATGAGCGGATATGCCATATCTTCCAATGGTGCACGATGTTCTGGAGAATTGCTTATCCTTAATTTTGAGATGAATCCTATTGTTGAAACGATGAAGGATATTGTCAGTATCTCCATAATCTCAGGTGATGGTTTCAATATCAGTGTGATGAATTCATATCCCTGGGTGAATAACAGGTAAATGTTGATATAAATAAGATCTCCTGTGACTTCGTATGCATAAAGGATTCCGGATGCGTTTGCCAGTGGAAATCCAGGTGCTGCAGAAGTGAGTGATGAGGATACAGAACTGGAAAAGAATGGAGCGATTGCAACTGCAGTGATGAAATATATGGTGGACGCCGAGGCCCATATCATGTAAGCAAGGGTTTTCTGTACCTTTTTGGCAAGTATTCCCTCAAAAATAATAGGGAAAGCAATGACAGTTCCAAGGGTGAAAATAAATGGAAGTGTAAAGTCGAAAGGAGAAAAATTATCAAGGTAGAATGGAAAGAATGTGTATCCGAACATTATCCTGACCTGTCCGATCACCATATAGATGAGTACAGATATGAGCGAGACCTGGTAAACATAAGGCCTTACCCTGCTGGGTGAGAAATATTTTACCACTGGAAGGATGAAGAATGCTGGGGCCCACCACTGCCAATATACAGCTTCCATCGGTGCTGCATATGCAAACATTGCGATTGGTGGCATCATTATCATCCCATTGAATACATATCCGTAAATGTCATTTCTATCCATCAGGCACCTCTGTTTCCTTCCCTGCCATTGATATAATCTGACATGGTTGTGGTGAATATGTTATTTCTAGTAACCATCCTTGCAATAACGCCAAAACTTCGTATAGAATAGACTGATTTCCTTATGTTCGTAGTTTCGTTTTGAATTATTCCTTTCCTGTACCATACAAGGCTTTCCGAATCAGGAACAGGATAGAACGCCTCAGGATTCATAATGTAATAATATTCCTGCTTATGTGTATTCATCAGTTTTGGATCTTCATGGCCTGTGAACTTTCCGTATGAAGGGGATGAGTATACAAAAATCATTGCGTTCTTTTTGACGCATTTCTTGATGTATTCATTTAATTTATCCATTGAAAAAGTCCCTTCAGGTCGAATGCCTGATGTGATCTTTTCAAACTTTTCAATTGACTCCTTCCTTGAGGTTGGAGGGATATAATAGTTGAGTGCGGATGAATAAATTATAAACCCAACCTTATCCGCGTTCTTAAGCACCGCATAAGCACTGTTGATCGCAGCGGAAACCATTGAATCATACATTCTGGAAACACCATGTCCTGAATTACTGCCAATGCTGTAATCAATGCAGAAAACTACGTCTATCTGCCTGTCTTCCTCCCATTCCTTCATAAAAAGATCGTCATTTCCAAATATATTGTACCTGTTCCATGCAAGGTGTCTCATGTCATCAGATTCTGTATATGGCCTGATACCGAAAAAATCGTAACCCTGCCCCGCTTTTCTGGAGTAATGCAATCCCATGGTGAATATCATGTTGCTCATCCTTTCACTCCTCTCCATGAATACATCCTTTGAAGATGGTGCAACTTTAGGATACGTGTATTTCTCCACAGAAAGTGTCACATAAGCCAGACCAAGCCCGTCAGAAGCAACAATTTTAATTGGACCTATAGCATATTTTCCTATAATTCCTGGAACGATATGATAGATCTTTGTCACCGATTTGCCGGGTTTAAGATTGATCTTGCCCTGGAAATCACCTGATATGGTAAAAGCATCAGGAATAAAGTCAAAAAAGAAGAAGTGCATGTTTCTATTTGTTTTGTTGGTAAATGTCAACTCAATTCTTATCTTATCTCCCTTTTTCATCTCCTCCCTGCTTATCTTTCTTATAACAAGTATTTTTGAGACTGTTTCCTCAACGTACCTGTGAAGCATAATTATGTCTGCACAAACAGTAATAATCAATGCCATGAAAATGAACGTGAGTATCTGGTAACCATACAAACCATAGATGAAGGATTCAAACAATCCCCCATAAAGTGCTGCCAGTACTCCAAACGCCATTTTCTTCATCATTGTGGAGCAGGCACCTCTCCAAGAATTTCATCAACTATCTTCATTGCAGTGTCAGCTCCAGCCTCTGCTGAATCAATTAAGGCCTCAGGTTTCAGGATAATTCTGTGATTCAGAAGGGCATGTGCAATGTAATATATGTCTTCAGGAACTATGTAATCTCTTCCATGAATCAATGCACAGGATCTTGCAGCATTGAGAAGTTTTGCAGTTGTCCTCGGGCTCGCCCCAACATACACCTTGTTGTTTTCTCTTGTCCTTCTCATCAGATCTACCATGTATTCCTTCATGTCATCAGAAACATATACTGAATCCACCATATCTCTCATTTTCATCATAAATTCCGGATCTATGTAGGTGGGATTTGATTTGCCCGTAAGATTCCTGTTAAGGATCCTCAATTCCTCATCTCTCTTGGGATATTTCAGGATTACCCTGAAAATGAATCTGTCCATGAGGGCCTCAGCCAGCGGGAATGTTCCCTCCTGTTCTATGGGATTCTGTGTAGCAACCACAAAGAAAGGTTTGGGAAGATCATTTGTTATACCTCCAACCGAGACCTGTTTTTCCTCCATTGACTCTAAAAGAGCAGACTGTACCTTGGAAGGTGTCCTGTTGATCTCATCAGCAAGAAGCACGTTTGTGAATATGGGGCCCTCCCGGAATTCCAGTTTTCTTGTTTCCAGGTTGAATATTATGCTCCCGGTTATATCAGAAGGAAGCATGTCAGGAGTGAACTGTATCCTCTTAAATGGCATCTTCAGGTGAGATGCAAACTCATTTGCGATAAGTGTTTTCGCAAGTCCGGGAACCCCTTCAAGAAGTATGTGGTTGCTGCTGGTCATGGCTATGAACATGAACTTGATTGTGTTCTGTGATCCGATAATCTTTCGTCCTATTTCATCTGTGATGGATTTAACGCTGTTTCTTATATACATCAATTCTTTTGCATCTATACTCATTTTTAAACCTCCTTTGGTTCCATTTCAATATCCATGGTAATTTTCCTTAACTTGCTGTAGGCATTGAGAATGTTTCGTGCACATTCCTCCATTCTCTTCTCGAGTTTTTCTTTTCTCCTGTTGGATTGTGTATATCCAAGTCTATACTTTATTCTACTGTATCTGGAACGGTTGCTGGAAATATAATGGGTAAGGTCCTTTATTTCCTTTGAGCTTTTATACATCATGTTCACCACGTGATCAACGTCAAGTTTCGTCACATACAACATCTCCTTGTTCAGGTAATCATCTGGAATGGAAAACGGTTCCTTCGATTGGGATAAATTGGGGTTGAAATCTATCTTACTTTTTGACGAGTTGTGCCTAAGTACGAGTCCATATGCAAAAACAAGGCTGAGAGGAACCAAAAACCTGAGATCATTAAATGGATTCTGAATCAGGTATAAGAAAAAAGTCTGTATTTCTCCTTCAATGCCCGTTGTTGTCATTATCTTTTTGTCCTGGAATCTGGGAAGTATAACTCTTTGAGGTCCATGTAACTGTAAATATCCACCATTCTTTTAACCACATCATCTATGCTTAATTCCATCTTCCTTGCATACCTCATAGGATTGTAGACATCATAAATGAATATGCCAAATTTCCTGAGTGATGAGAGGAGGTTTTCCTGTTTTGTTTCCTTTGGGATAGGTATCTGGCTGGTTTCGATGACAAAACTTTCCTTATCAATTATTATATCTGGGCTGACGTCCTTTTCAAACACGACCATCTGTTTATAGAGATTAAAGAGTGTTGTGTACTTTTTGTTGAACTGTACGTTGAAAAACTTGCTTATGTCACTTTCTATATATTCCATTGCAGAGTTAATTGCGCCGATATAGTTGCCGTTTCCCAGTTTCTGCCTCACATCGATGATAGGAGGTATATCTGCGATTGTTCTGATATTCACTACTGTCTCTTCTCTCATTTTTCTGGAACCAAAGAAGGAAAGAATTTTCCTTTTGGTCATATTCAATTTATCTGTTCTGTCATCATCCATATTTTTCACACCCTTAAGTGCTGTTTATTCTGCTCTTACATAGCCGTTTCCAACTGCGTAATTGTATCCATAGTAAGTCATCACATCTTCCGGCACACCATTATTGCC
>JAKAYK010000023.1 GCA_021826765.1 Thermoplasmata archaeon
AAGCCAGCTGGGTCAGGGAGGGGTAGTTGACATGAACACTTCCTAAAAAGGGTATGACTTGAATATCTCTTATTTCGAAGATCAATTGAGAGACAACAGGCTGTATATTTACATAATTGTGCTTGATGAACTGTTACAGCCAGAATTAATACAAGATACCATGTGAGGATACCTTTGAATTCATTGAGTCAATGATTCTACCTTTTGTTAATATCATTCCACTGGATCAGGAAGATTACGTTCTTATGAAAGAGATATTGAAATATTGTATTCATCCAAGCGATGCCATAATCACTGCATCCATGAGAAAATCTGTTATCGAATTCATACTAAGCGAAGATAAAGGATTTGACAGCATTCCCGGTATCAGGAGAATGTGGCTAAAAAAGTGAGGCAATGACAATATATTTTACGGAATTTTAGCTTTCAGGAAATCAATTCTCTTTTTTGCAATTTCATAATATTCAGTATTTTTTTCAATACCTATGGAGTTCCTTTTGAGTGCCTCTGCTACAACAGAGGTTGTTCCACTGCCAAGAAACGGATCTAAAATCGTGTCACCTTCTTTTGAGGAAGATAGGATTATCCTTTCAAGGAGGGCAATTGGTTTCTGTGTCGGGTGCTCGCCAAATTCTTTTTCTTTTTTTGGTGTTAGAGGTATTTCCCAGACATTTCTCATCTGTTTTCCATTATTCATTCTCTTCATTTCTTCATAATTGAAGATCCATCTCTCTCTTGAATCATTTTTCACACCCCATATGAGATGTTCAGTGCTTTCAGTGAACATTCTGCAGGTGATATTCGGCTGGGCATTACGTTTAAACCACACTATACTGTTATTTATCTTCACACTCAGTTGCTGGAGGATAAAACCTATCTGGTATATATTGTGAAATGAGCCACTCACCCAGAAACTTCCTCCACTTTTCAGGGTTCTGAGCGATTCAGATATCCAGTCAAGATTAAACTTAAAAAGATCGTCTTTCTTGAAAATATCCCATGTTTCCTGTAAGGTGATATGTTTGCTGTATTTCCACCCCAGCCCATTTTTCTTTGCCAGCCCATACGGTGGGTCTGCATATATAATATCAACTGAGGAATCAGGAATTTCTTTTAATATTTCCAGGCAGTCGCCAAGATAAAGTTCATGATTCATTTTTCAGGCTCCGGATTTAATTTGTATCTCATGCTTTGATATTAAGGGTTTCTCATTGGGAAAATAAGCCATTCCTGAACAAATGACAGAAGAGAAATCGCACATGAAATTAAACGAATTGTAAAATCTCTGATATTTCCCTGATTTTTTCATCATAAACTTCAATATCTCTTTCCATGCCGTGAGTCACCAGTATGGCTTTCATTCCCATTGTCCTGGCCGGAATCATGTCATTAATTGAATCTCCAGCAACAATTGTGCTGTCTTTTCCTGTCTTCATCCTGCTGAGAGCAAGTTCATAAGGTTCAGTGGACGGTTTTCCATAAACAACATCATCTATTGTGATGATTTTCTCCTGTTTAACCTGAAGAAGGGAAACAAATGATCTTCTTGATGATGTGACAATCATCCATTGAACTTTTGTTTCGTCAAGTTTGTTCAAAGTTGGCCAGACATCTTCAAAGAATGCATTGGCATGAATCTTTTCCTTGAAGATCTCCTCCTCATCCTGTTCTATCTTTTCAGGTATATCGCAGAAATAAGATGCAAGAACAAGTCCCGGAATGCCTATCAACGGTTTGAGTTCTTCAGCATTCACTTCAATATTATTTTTTTTAAATGCCGAATACCATGATTCCACTCTCAGGGAAAAGGAATCAAGGAGTGTTCCATCAAGATCAAATATGATGCCCTTCATTCTTTCAGTATATCTGTCTTCCCTTTATCTTTTTATCTTCCAGAAGAGTATATTCATGTCCGGCACAGACTGAACACTCAGGATTTATATCGATTCTGATTCTTTCAATAGTCATTTTTCTGAATTCAATGAACATGAGATCACCGGAAACCTGCTCATCCGAAAGGAATGATGCAATCATGGATGTGGACAGAACAGATACCCCCTGGGGAGCATAAGGTTCCACGCTGTCATAATGGCAGTTCATGGGAATCAGGGTACGCCCACTCATCATGCATCCCAGGCATGACGTTTTTCCGGGAAATATGAACTTGATCTGTCCCATGTCGCCATGGCTCGCGGTCATTATCCATGGAATTGCTGTCTTGACAGAATATTCATTTATAAGTTCCCTCGTCCTTATGGAATCGGTTCCGTCAAGCACAATATCTGTCCCGGAGAGGATTTCTTCAATGTTGTATGAATCAAGATAAACATCATAAGAGACCACATTTTTCAATCCATTCAATTTTTCTATTTTCTTTCTGCAAGTGTCTGCTTTGTAAAATCCCAGATCATTTCTCGAATATAGACTCTGTCTTTCGAGATCAGTCTCAGATATGGTGTCACCGTCTATTACAGATATTTGTTCAAATCCCATGGATGACAATACCTGGGCAGCAAGAAGACCATTTCCTCCACAACCAACAATGCTGATTTTCCCTTTCAATCATTAAAAGTAATGGGCAATCGATAAATATAGATTAAGGTTAGCCAATCATGGAAGCAGCAGTCCTGAATGGCATAGGAAAAGATCTGGAAGTTGAGGAAAGAAAAATTCCCACTCCTGATGGAAATGAAATACTTATCAAACAACAGTTCACTGGAATATGCTACAGGGATATTCTCACAAAGGAAGGTTTTTTTCCCAGAGTATCTCTGCCGATGATTCCGGGGCATGAATTATCCGGAACCATTGTAGAAATTGGAGAAGATGTTGAATACTTCAAAAAGGGAGACCACGTTGCAGGTCTGATTTATGTACCCTGCGGACACTGCGAAAACTGTATTTCCGGCAATGAGAATCTCTGTGCATTCAAGAAAACAATGGGGGAGAATATACAGGGAACTTACAGGGAATATGTAACCATTAACCAGAGGGCCCTTGTGAAGGTTCAACAAGGCGTTCCTGAAGAGCTTGCAACAATTGCAGCATGCGTTACTGGCATGGCAACGCATGCGCTGGATTCAGTGGCAGGAATATCACCAGGTAAGAGGGTATTGATAACAGGTGCGGGAGGTGGAGTGGGGTCACATGCAATCCAGATTGCCAGGGCATACGGTGCAGAGGTCACAGCAGTAACAAGTTCGCAGTGGAAATCTGAAGAGCTTTACAAGCTTGGTGCAGATCATGTAATCACAGCTTCTGATACCTTCAGCAAGGACCTAAAAGCAATCTGGGCAGAAGGTGCAAATATTGTGATGGAAAATACCGGAAGTGCTACATTCAAAGAATCATTCAGGTCACTAGCTTTTGGCGGAAAGATGGTTGTGCCAGGAAACCTTTCTCCTGCATCGCCTGAAATTCCACTCGGAATATTGATCCTTAAGGGAAATACAGTTGCAGGGAGTATTTCATCCACAAGAAATGACATGGAAAAAGCACTTCTGTTATCTCTTAAAGGAAAAATTAAACCCGTGATCTGGGATAGAATAGACCTGAAGGACGTCAATACTGCCTTGAAAAATATAAAAGAAAAGAAGAATGTAGGAAGGGTTCTGATAAGATTCTCCTGAATCTAGATCTGCCACATGGACCCTGCAAACATAAAACTTGCATTATTTATCTGGCTCGAAGTCATGGCCAGATTTCCAAAAAGGGACACATTGCCTGATATCATGTTTGACTGGGTTGCAGGTGTCATGTTACCCATAAATTCACTTCCTACATATATTGCCACATAGAAGAACTGAGAAACAATTGGGAGAAGGTTGGTCATTACAAGTTGATATTTTCCAGTGTTGTTCACATCAATAAGCTGTGCACTGCTGAAAAATGGCGGGATGATTGCAGAGAAGGTTTTGTTGGAAGTAGAAATATTGAATCCCCCCATCAGCTCGGAAATCACGATATTCATAAAAAGTGAAAAATCATTCATGGGCCAGCCATTGCCCTGGAATTGTGTCAGGTTTGCAGGAATTGAAAAATTGCTCAAAAGGTTTGATTCTGGATTAACAGTAAATTTATTGTTCATTACCATTACAGTGGATGGAAGCAATCCGGAATTTGACCCTTTTACCTTCATCACAGCATAAGTTGTGCCATTGCCGTTTAAGACCAGATGAGAGAAATCCACTTCAAGTGATTTGAGATCATTTTCGGTGGTGATATAGACCGACGAGGCTGAAATGACCAGAAAAGTGGCAAGTGCTGCAAAAGCGGTGATAAATATGGTCTTTCCTAACTTCACCATATAAATATAATTAAATCATGATTAATGAATTTTGCCTGTAAAATTGGAAAATAACTTAACAGATAAAACATGCATTCAATGATCACATTTTTTCAGAGAGGCTTTATATTTTATTAGCGATTATGAGTACTTAACAGTGAAATTAGCATATCCTGTTTCAAATTATGGTGAATTGATGCATAAGGATGAATATGTTATAGAAACAGACAAATTGGCAAAAACTTACCCTGGAGGAATAAAGGCAGTCAAAGGCATAGACATGAAAATCCAGAGGGGACAGATTTATGGTTTTCTTGGGCCTAACGGAGCTGGGAAAACAACCACAATCAAGATGCTTTCCACTTCAATTAAACCCACTTCCGGCACTGCCAGAGTTATGGGTTATGATATTTCGAAAGATTCAATGAAGGTAAGGAAAGTAATTGGCGTGGTGCCACAGGACCTTACGACTGATGAGGACCTCAAGGGCATTGAAAATATGGAACTTGTGGGAAGGTTTTATGATATCCCACCCCGGGAATCGCGAAAGAAGGCAGAAGAACTTCTGGATCTTGTTGATCTCACGGAATTCGGGAATAAATATGTGAGCACATACTCAGGCGGAATGAGAAAACGCCTGGAATTGATTGTTGGACTCATACACAACCCAAAAGTACTTTTCCTTGATGAACCAACTCTTGGGCTTGATGTCCAGACAAGAACTAAAATGTGGGAGTATATCAGGAAGGTGAAGGAAGAGTTTGGAATGACCATTGTTCTCACAAGCCATTATTTGGAGGAAGTGGACGAACTCGCAGATATTATTTCAATCATAGATCATGGCCAGATCGTTGTTACTGGAACACCTGAAGAGTTGAAGAACAGCCTTCAGGGTGATATAATCGAAGCTACATTTTCTGATTCAATGCAGTCAAAAAAGTTCGGAGAATACAGCAAGAGTGTTGATGTGACATATCCAAAGGAGAATGTTGTAAGAATGAAAGTTAAGGATTCTGACATGGAGGTTCCGCATATTATGAAATATATGTCTGATAACAACCTCTCCCCTATAAGATTCAGCATCAGCAAACCATCTCTTGATCAGGTGTTCCTCGATTATACTGGAAGAGAAATCAGGGAGGAGGAAGCAGGAGATACAAGAAAGGCGCAAATGAACATGAGGAGGTTGAGAAAATGAGCGGCCTACTGCCACTTACTGGAAGGGAACTGAAGAAGTGGTACAGAAACATGGTATTTTTCATCACCGGCCTTCTGCAACCCATTTTCTGGATCGCATTATTCGGCAGCGCATTCGATATTGCCAAGTTTCTCCCACATTCAGCTTTGGAAAACACCTTTGGAACTACAAGTTACATTACCTTCATAATTGGGGGAGTACTCACATCCACCAGCCTTTTTACTGCACTTTTTTCCGGAACAAGCATCATATTTGACAGAAGGCTCGGCAACATGGCCAGATTTCTTGTATCGCCAATTCACAGGAGTTCTATCGTTTTTGCAAAAGTACTATCTACCACAGTGAGGATACTTGTTCAGGCTGTTATTCTAATAGGTGTGGCATTCATAATCCCAAACGGGCTTATCCTATCCAACGGAATTAGTTTGCTTGGAATTTTCATAATAACTGCTGCTCTCATAATGGTGGCCTTTTCATTTTCTTCCATATTCAGTATAATTGCAATCAGATTGAAAAGGCAGGAAACCATTTTCGGTATAATAAATCTCATAAATCTGCCTCTTCTTTTTGCGAGTTACGCTCTGTTTCCACCCAGTTTCATGCCAGCATGGCTCAGGAATGTGGCAGCATATAATCCTGTTTCATGGTCATCCCAGGCGATCAGGAATGTGATCCTGAATGGAACACTAACCGGATCAGTTCTGAATTCAACACTTGAATACATGCTATACCTGCTTCTGCTGACTATTTTCATGCTGGTGCTCGTTTATTTTGTGTCTGAAAAAGAGATCAGGGACTGAATGCTTCTAAATAAATCTGCAATTTGAGAAAAATTTTATAGAATAAATAAACATTTTTCTATGAGAGCAAATATTAACACATTTTTGTAATTTTTTTATTATTTTTCAAGCAAAGTCTTAATACTTTTTTTCCAATCAGTATAGGTGGCTACGGAAATAGAATCAGTTGAAGAATGGGTACAGAAGGAAGGCGTCACCAACACAAAAGACGTAGAGGTACCCAAGATACTCTTTGATCAGGTAATAGGTCAGGAGGATGCCCGTGAAGTTGTGAAGAAAGCAGCTTTGCAGAAGAGGCACATTATGCTTATAGGCGAACCTGGAACCGGGAAATCAATGCTTGCACAGTCAATGGTGGATTTCCTTCCAAAAGAAGAGCTTGAAGACATAGTAGTTTTTCATAATACTGAGGATAACAACAAGCCGAAAATAAAAACATTTCCTGCGGGAAAGGGAAAGGAAATTGTCAGGCAGTACCAGATAAGAGCAGAACAGGAGAAAAAAGACAGATCAAGGCTCTTTGTCACAATGGTATTTGGAATCATCCTTATCGGGATAATAATGGCAATCCTGTCAGGGCAGTATTACATAATATTTCTTGCCGTAATAGCGGCTGCATCCATCTATATTCTATCCGCATTTAATCCCGCAATGAGAGCAGAAAGGGCCATGGTGCCTAAAGTTATTGTATCGCATACCCCCAATGACAAACCGCCTTTCATAGATTCTACAGGAACACATTCAGGGGCCCTTCTTGGGGACGTGAGGCATGATCCGTTCCAGTCTGGTGGGCTGGAAACACCATCTCATGACAGGGTTGAAGCAGGAAATATACATAAGGCGAACAAGGGCGTGCTTTTCATTGATGAGATAAATCTTCTAAGGCCTGAAAGCCAGCAGGCCCTTTTGACCGCAATGCAGGAAAAGAAGTTCCCGATTTCAGGGCAGAGCGAAAGAAGCACAGGTGCCCTTGTCCAGTCAGAACCGGTACCATGCGATTTTGTGCTTGTAGCTGCAGGAAATGTGGATGCAATACAGGGAATGCATCCTGCCCTGAGATCAAGAATCAGGGGATATGGGTATGAGGTATACGTGCATGATTCCATGGAGGACAGTGATGAAAACAGGAGGAAAATAGTTCAGTTCATCGCCCAGGAAGTCATAAAAGATAAGAAAATACCACATTTTGACAATTTTGCCATTATTGAAATTATAAAGGAAGCACAGAAAAGGGCAGGAAGAAGAGGAAAGCTTACACTGAGGCTAAGGGAGCTTGGGGGCCTCATAAGGGCTGCAGGAGATGTGGCCATAGGAAAGAAAGAATCAATTGTCACGGGAGAAGATGTCATAGCAGCAAAGGCATTTAGCAAACCACTTGAACAGCAGATTGCCGACAGGGCAATGGAAGTTAAGAAGATCTACAACACATTCAGGAATGAAGGGTCTGCAGTTGGCATGGTCAACGGACTTGCAGTCATGGGAGGCAATTCAGGAATGGCAGAATTCACAGGTGTAGTAATGCCCATCGTTGCTGAAGTCACACCAACCCAGACCAAGGGGCATGGATCTGTCATAGCCACCGGAAAACTTGGGGAAATTGCAAAGGAGGCTGTGCAGAATGTATCTGCAGTATTCAAGAAAATCAGCGGAAAAGATCTATCTGACCTTGATGTGCACATCCAGTTTGTGGGAACATATGAAGGAGTTGAAGGAGACAGTGCAAGTGTTTCCATAGCAACAGCCGTCATATCAGCCATAGAGGATATACCTATAAACCAGAATGTAGCAATGACAGGTTCTCTTAACGTCAGGGGCCATGTATTGCCTGTTGGCGGTGTAACTGCGAAAGTGGAGGCAGCCATAGATGCAGGAATTGAGAAGGTAATTGTTCCACTGCTTAACATGCAGGATATTATACTGGACAAGAACCATAAGGACAGGATCATCATAATTCCTGTTACCAATATCGAAGAGGTTCTGGAGGAGGCCCTTGTAAAATCAGACTCCACAGATAATCTCATAAAGAGGATTGCAGCACTTTTTATAGCCTCAACCAACAAGGGAAGCAAGGGAAGGGCCGGCCCAAGTGCCATATGAAGTATCACTTGTAACGGTACCATCAGGCATAGGAAATACACTGGATTGCCTGAAAAACCACAATTTTTTTCATCAGTTCTTTTTCATGGACAGTCCCCTTCCTGAAGAATACCTTCTGGAAGCATGCAGGAGATCAGAAAAATTCAGCCAATCGCCAATAAGAGACAGGGGTGCTTATTTTATGTGCCTCATTGCAGGAAGAAGGAATATCTCCGATGCAATGAAGATCATGGGATGCGGGATGAATGATACTGTTGCTTTTATGGCATTTGAATCAGGTCATGAAATCGAATTGAAGAATTGCGGGGTTATTATGGAAAAATATTCGTTCCCCACAGACAGCAGGGGAATATACGGACAGATGACGATGACAGAAATGGAGCTGATAAATTGACAGACAGTAAATTTCTTGCCTATGCAGGGCACATAAATGTGGACGTGGTGATGAGTGTTGATCAACTGACTGATGACATAACAAACAGAGTTTCCAGAGTGGATGAACAGTTTGGGGGCACTGCCGGGAATTTTGCCATTGTCGCTTCAAAGCTTGACTATCCATTCAGAATTTATTCAACAGTATCAAGAAAGAGCCATGCTGCATATATTCAGTTTCTCAAAGACCTGGGAATCAGCCTGGAAGGGATTACAATTAACGAAAACGGTTTTGGCCCCATCTGTTATGCAGTCAATGATGGAAAGAAACAGAAATATTACATGGCAGAAGGGCCCATGACTGGAATAAGGTATAATCTACAGGATGAACATTACAGATATCTTCATATGAGCACTGGAGACCCTGATACCAACATGGACCTTCTGGACAGATCAATCCATGACAGGGCTGTTTTTGATCCCTCACAGGAAATTTTCTATAAATATGGAAAGGAGCAGATACAGAAATTCGTCAAAAAATCAGACATAATCATAGGCAACAGGGACGAGATAAATTTCATGAGAGATAAAGGAGAAATTTCACTGGAACAGGAGATTTCAACAGGAAAAATATTCATCGAAACCAGGGGCCATTCAGGCACATTCCTTCATGGAAAAAAGGAATCACTGATCCCTTCAATAAATGCAACAGGCAAAGTGAATACTCTTGGTGCAGGTGATTCATTCAGGGCAGGTCTTTATTTCGGCTTATTCAGGAATATGGACATGGAGCATTCTATCGCATGCGGAAATGTGGTAGCATATAAAGCAGTTACAGATGGAATAATGAATATATCTCTGTCAGCAGAGTCTATAATAAGCAGGGCAAAGATGTTATGTGATAAAACAATTCCCTGATCATGGCAGTTTTTTCCTTTGAGGACAGGAAGCCACAGATTGATCAGAGAGCATACATATTTCATAATGCGACCATAATCGGGGACGTCAGGATACTCGGTGAAGTCTGGGTTGGCCCCGGTGCAGTTATCCGTGGTGATTACGGTACTGTAATTATCGGCTCTGGAACGGCAGTTGAAGATAATGTCGTGATACATGCCAGGCCGGGCAAAACAACAACCATAGGAGAAAGAGTCACGCTTGGGCATTCTGCTGTGATACATACTGCAACAATCGGTGACAGTGCAGTTATAGGCATGCATTCAACAATCACCGATTTTGCGGAAGTTGGGGAATGGGCCGTAGTTGCCGAGAATGCCCTGGTCAAGACAGGTCAGAAAGTGGAACAGGGCACCATAGTGGGAGGAGTCCCGTCAAAATTCATAAAGAGTGTTGATGACGAATACAAAAAACTCTGGGGCGAGTATAAAAACAAGTATATATCATTTTGCAAAAGATACAGGGAAAACCTGATTGAATTTCACCAATAACAAAATTCATCTTTTAATTTTATAGAGTTTCTCTCAAAGCGGGAAAAAGATATAAGTAAAGAAAAAACTAACCAATCATGGAAAATCAGTTTGAGATAGAAAACTCATCCATGAGGCTGGTGCTGGATTCAAGAGGAAACAGGACAGTTGAGGCAACAATCAGGTTGAAAGGCGGTTCAACAGGAACATGTTCTGCTCCTTCAGGGGCAAGCACAGGGGCCACTGAAGTGAAATCATTCAGAAACTCCAGCGCGGAGGAGAGTGTTAAATATTTCAACAGAACAGTAAGGCAATCCATATCTGGTTTCAATGGGCTGAACCAGTCAGGATTTGATGATCTTCTGAGGAAAATTGATGGTACAAATGATTTTTCAGAGATGGGAGGAAATGCTTCCACAGCTCTGTCCATAGCACTTGCAAAGGCTGTTTCCCAACAATCTGGAATTCCGCTTTACAGGTATGCAGGCGGTTCATTTAGAGGTAAGATGCCAAAACCTCTGGGAAATGTCATTGGAGGGGGAAAACACGCAATCAACGGCACAACAATTCAGGAATTCTTCATATCCAACGATTCAAAATCTTTCCTGAAGGCCATGGAATTCAATGTGGCAGTCCACAGAAGAATAGGGCAGATGGCAAAGGAAATATTCAAGGACGTGAGCATAGGTGTTGGGGATGAAAAAGCATGGACCCTGTCCATTGATGACACGAGAGCAATGGAGATGCTTAAGGAGGCTGCCATGCAGGTATCAAAGGAATTGAAGGCAAACTACATTCTTGGTTTTGACGCTGCAGCATCCAGTTTCTTTGAAAATGGAAAATATGTTTACAGGGACCATAAGAAAACAAGGGATGAGCAGATAGATTTTGTAATAGAATCCCATAAGAAGTTTGGATTTACTGTAATAGAGGATCCAATGGATGAGAACGACTTCGAAGGGCATGCTGCCATCACCCATGCAATAGGAAAGAATGCATTGATAGTTGGAGACGATCTTTACACGACCAACGCAGAAAGAATCAGGGAAGGAATAAAGAAAAAATCTACAAATGCCGTATTGATAAAGGTCAACCAGATCGGCACACTTTCAGATACATGGGATGCAGTCAAAACAGCAACTGAAGCTTCAATGAAGAATGTCATATCACACAGAAGTGGAGAAACAGAAGACAACTTCATTGCACATCTGTCCATTGCCTTCTCATCGGACTATATCAAATCTGGAGCAATTGGTGGAGAGAGGCTTGCGAAGCTCAACGAACTTGTTAGAATCCAGGAGGATATGGATTGACCTTTCATCTCCTTGGTGCTGGCCTCAGGGGTACACGGTCAATAACTGTAGAAGAGAATGAAGTTCTGGGAAAATGCAGTAAAATATACATCGACACCTACACATCCATTTTTCCGGAAAATTTTATAAATGATCTATCCGGCATATACAGTGGAGAAATAATTCCTCTTGAAAGGGAGGAGCTGGAGTCAATGGCTTTTATTAAAAATAAGAATAATGATTCAGCACTGATTGTTTCAGGTGATCCTTTTGGCTCCACAACGCATATGAGTATTGCAAGGAAGTGCATTGATAATAAGATCGAGTTGAAAATATATGAAAATGCATCAATAATCAGCATCATATGGGGAAGAACCGGTCTGTCCGCATACAGGTCAGGCAGTGTCGTTTCAATTCCAGATTTTGGAAATGAATATATTCCTGCAAGCCCCTATGAGAAAATACTCCAGAACATAACCATGGGCCTGCACACATTAGTGCTTGTTGACCTGAAGAATGGAAAAAACACAGATTCTTCAAGACTCATGGAAATATTCATCATGATGAGGGACAGGAATAGCCTGGATGACCTTATGGGGAGGGCAGTTTTCTCCATTGAGAGAGCAGGATGGAATGATGAGGCCGTTCATCTGGATTCACTTGAAAATATTCTCAGAAAAAACCTGAGGAGCCCATACTGCGTTGTTATACCGGGAAAGATGGATTTTAATGAGAGAGAGAATATAAAGGCACTTTTTCCGGATTGCAGCAGGGTACTGGATGAACCGATTTCTTGACAGCATCCCTCAACACCCCGACCAGAAGCTGTTGCATGGTGTCATTGTTATATGAAGAGCAACTTGAAAAATGTCATAAAATTATTGATCGAGTGGAATGCAGAAGTGGATCGAAGAATGATTGAGCTAAATAACGAGGAATTAAAACTGCTCCAGGAGCAGAAAAATAGGTATTCAAGAAACTGATGGAAAAATCGGGAATAAGCAGATCAAATCACGCGGGAAGTAAGTTTAAAGTATGTGCATAGCCTACTAATACTATATGAGACTTCTTTTGAACAATTTTCGCTCTATAAAGAAAGAGACTCTGGAGATTGCACCTCTTACGATTATGTATGGAAGCAATGGTTCTGGAAAATCAAGTTTTATGTATTCTTTGATGACATTGAAAAATCTGGTTTTAAATCCAAATCAGTCTCTTGACGGCTTTTTTAATTATCAGTTTATATCAATTGGTGGCTATGATCAGGTTGTTTATTCGCACAATTCAAAAAATCACATAGGAATAGAGATAGAGTTGGACGAACCTGTTAAATCCAGTTTTAAAATTCAATTTCTTTCAAAAAATGAGGGGCAATTTACTTATACTAATGAAAAGTACAAAGTTAATGTCAATTTAAAAACAACCTTCCCATACCCTTTGAACCAACCTGTTAGCTTCTTCATAGAGATGTCTAAGGAACCAAATCAAAGAGTGGAATTTTTTTGGAATGGGCAGACTTTCAACATCAAAGGCACCGTTAGCCCCCAGATTCAACAGGAAGTTACCGAACTTCAAAATAACCTTAACAACTATCTGGAGACTATCAAGAAAATACAGATTGTTCCAGTTAAACGCGGTTTTTTCAAGCCTTCTTATTCACTGGTCGGAACATCAAGTTTTTTACTCTCTGAAGATGAGATTGCAACAAGACTTGCACAAGACAAAAACCTGGAGTATTATGTTTCCCAATACCTGGAGAAAGTTCTTGATAAAGAACTGCGAGTGCGTGCACAGATAGGCACGGCCATATTCAGCCTAGATGCTTGGGAAAGATCAGGCGATAAC
>JAKAYK010000107.1 GCA_021826765.1 Thermoplasmata archaeon
GCGACAGCGAATCAAGTTTCCCGTACCCTCGCGGAATACAGTACTGGCAAGAAACGTAGCAGGCTTAACCGTCGGGTTCGGAATGAGACCGGGTGTGACCCTGCCACTATGGCCGTCGCAACCTGATATCAATATCTTGTACATTAACCTTATGAAATGTTTCACTTTTTAGTCGGTAAAATTTAGATAAGACTATTATACAGCCATACATGGTATTTCATGACACTTAATATTGGCGATAGGGCCCCGGTTTTCAGCTCAAAGTTTGAGGATGATACAGAATTCAGCCTGGAAGAGCACCTTGGCAAAAACAATATCGTTCTTTACTTCTACCCAAAAGACAATTCGTATGGATGCACCCGGGAGGCCTGCAGGTTCCGGGATGAGATCGATGACTTCAACAGGCTGGATGCAGTCATAGTTGGAGTCAACAGAGGAAGTGCAGAATCCCACAGAAAATTCGTTTCAGAGAGAAAACTTCCTTTCCATATCATTGTTGATTCGGGATCCAGAATTTATGGGTTGTATGATGTGAAATCAGGCATTATAGGGGAGAGAGTCACCTATGTGATAGACAGGAATGGAATCATAAGGCATGTATTCAATTCACAGACAAAGTTCAACCAGCATCCTGACGAGGCTAAGAAAGCGCTCGAAATGATTGAAAAAGGAAATTGAGATTATTTTTTCACAGTGAATGCCTGGAGAACGGGATTGTTCAGGAAACCTTTTGTGCTCAGAATCTGATCAACATTCACTTCCCTGATCTGCTCCATGCTGTCCCTTTCCCTTATGGTTACTATATCCTTCTCAAGTGTATCATAATCAACTGTTATGCAGTAAGGGGTCCCTATTTCATCCTGTCTCGCATATCTCCTGCCGATGGCCCCGCTGTCGTCATAGTATGCATATGGCTCAAGGATCTTAAGTTTTCCATAAATTTCCATGGCTTTTTCCTGCAACCCGTCTTTTTTCTGTAGAGGCAGGAGAGCCACAGGATAGGGTGCTATTTCGGGTTTGAGTTTCAGCACTGAATATCCACTTTCTCTCTTATACATGGATGAAGCAAGTAGAGATGCGATGATCCTGTCAATCCCGCTGGCAGGCTCTATGACTCTTGCAAATCTTGTCCCGTCAATGTAAAGTTTCTCCCCTGAGGCCCCATGATGCCTTGAAAGATCATACGTTCCCCTGTCAGAGATTCCGGTGATTTCAAGCCATGAGTCATTTATTCTGGCTTCCAGATCCCAGCAATCCGATGAATAATGTGCAAGTTCATCCTTTCTGTGCTGCCTGAATCTCAGCCTCTCCCTGTCCATTCCTATATCCATTGCAAATCTGTATGTGATTTCCAGGAAGAATGCATGATCAGGGGATTTTATAATATTTTTCTCGAGGGCCTGCGGAAGTGTTGTGAAGTGATCCTTCCCGTCCATGTCGTGCATATGTATCTCCTCCTGCAGAGTGGGCGTGAATGCCCCATTCACATCAGGATCAAGGAAAACCTCAACCTCTGCCATGTTGAATTCCTTCTGTCTTATGATTGCCTGCCTTGGAGATATTTCATTCCTGTAACCTTTACCCTGCTGGATAACAATCATTGGAAGCCTGTCCCTGTTGTAATTCTTAAGCAGCCTGAAGTTCACAAAAATTCCCTGCGCAGTTTCTGGTCTTGCATACATCCTCTCTCCCTGGCTGTCGATCATGAACATGAGATGGTGCTCAAACGGCTCCCCAAGTTTCCCCCCACATCTGGTACATTTAAGATCCAGGCCATCCATAAGTTTCCTTGCCTCGTCCACATTCTGAGGAACTGCATCGACTCCCTTATCGGATAAAATTGACTCAATTTTGTACCTTGTCCTGCACTGTGTACATGCCACTGCCATATCGATGAATCTGTCCACGTGTCCGGATGCCTTGAGGACAGGATCAGGAGTCAGAGACGGTGTGTCGATCTCAATAGCACCCAACCCCATATAGATGTCTTTCCATGCCCTGTATACTCTCTCCTTGATAATAGAACCCAGGGGCCCGTAATCATAAAGCCCCGAAAAACCGCCATATATTGAAAAAGACTGCCAGAAGAAACCTCTCCTCTTTGCAAGTTCAATAAGATCTTCCATCTCACCCATCAGCATCAGCAAAGAAGTGAATCATTCGCATTATTTCATAATATCGAATCTCTATATGAATCATACATGCTTCTTGCTGAACACGGAAAGTATGTCTATATCCAGCAGGATGCCTTCCAGCCCGTTTCTTCCAGAAATGACAGGTAGCTGGTTGTAGTTTCCATCCCTCATCCTTCTTGCTGCGAACTGCAGTTTCTCGTTGAGGTGTGCAACAACAGGGTTGTGAATTGTTATAGATTCAACTGTTTCGTCAGGAATCTTTATCATATTCTTCTCTATGAAATATGAGACAACATTCCTCACCCCTTCCCATGACCATGGATCATCTTCGCTGAGCATCTGTGAATTTTCGCTTCTCACTAACCCAATCTCTATTCTGTCAAAGAAATCCCTGTCTGTAACCAGCCCCTTGAAATTTCCGGAGGAGTCCACCACCGGATATGTGAATATTCCAGTCATTTTCATTGTCTTGTAAATGACGGGCAAAGGTGTCTGTTCCCATATGGGAAACGTGATGGAATCCATCACTTCCTTCACCAGCACTGATCCATGGTCCTTTTCTATTGTCCTCAGGAAATCATGAGGTGTCAGGATTCCGCATACATGTTTATCACCGTCAAGGACAACCATGTGCCTGCGCCTTTCAAGCATCATCAACCTTGCCGCTTCATCAATAGGCGTGTCCTGGAAGACAGTTCTCTGTTTCCTTGTGATCATGGAGGCCTGTGTCTCCTCAGGTCGTGAGAAAATATCC
>JAKAYK010000108.1 GCA_021826765.1 Thermoplasmata archaeon
GTAGAATTCCACGGATTCACAATGTGTGCATGAGCCCCTTATAAAAAGTGCTTCGGGAATACTGCGGGAATCCTTCATCTTCAAAGTCGTATTTTGTGTCGTTGCGTTTTCTGGATCGGTTGTTTTATGAATTTCTTCATTTGATGAATCGTGATGAACCTGGCGGACTTCTGGAATTGATAATGTTGCAAAGCCCAATCCCAGGAGTAAAATAACAAATAACAGGTATAGAGTTTCTGTAATGGACACGAAATATGATGATATAATCTGGCTTCCGAATATCAGAAAAACAGCAGATATTGTTCTGAAAAGACCGTTTCGCTGCATAAAAACAAAAAGCATGAAAAATATAAGGAACATTATGACAAACTGATTTAAGTTCAGAATTTCGTTGAGATACAGAATGAATGTTGCAATTACAGCAGGAACTGAAGAATAAAGATAGTAATGAATCTTATATTTATTTCCAGACATGATAGTTTTTACAACAGGAGTATCCTTTAGAAGCGCAAGAGGAATGAGTGATATCAAACCTACTGTTATCATGATAATTGAAAAAAATATTGCAGTTTGCTCATAGTATGCTGTCACTCCAACATTTCCAAACAGTAACTGAAGATCTGGCACTGTTGTCTCATTATAGGATAAAAAAATTAGCCCGATAAAGGTAAGAAGAAATATTTCTGAATATGTTGATTTTCCGTCGCTCATCTCTTTCCTTACAGAGTCGGTGGTGTTAAAATATAGAATTATAAACAGTGATAAAATGAAAAATATACCAGTAAATATGACGGTTTCTCTCCCCGTACCAGTTGTGAAGTACAGATACAGCATAACTGTCTTGTTGAAACCTCCAGAATTGCTGAAAATGTAATTAGAAATTGAATATATTGAAATGAGAAACGTTGTAGACATAATGATCATGAATAGATAGATGTCAGCAGCATTCAGATATTCTCTTAACTTCATAACTGCGCATACTGAAAACCGATAAATATATTTGTAATGGTTAGATTATATTCTTATGAACAATTTAAGGGTTACGTCAAGAAAAAATCCTTTGATTGAAGTTCTTAAAAAGAAATTAAAACCATCAATCACGAAACCGGTCTTGATAGCCATAGTTCTAATACTGTCAGGAGTTGTGATCTCAAATTATGGATATTTAAGCAATTCAAGTTATACTGCTAAATACCTTACATACAATTATCAGGGACCTATGAACACTTCCCAAAATCTCTCTGGAGGACTTGGAATTTCATATAATACTGCCACTCTTGTACAGATAGATTCACAATATGGAAATATATCATGGAGCATTTGGTACACTTCCACATATAAAAACCGCACAGGAATCCCAGTGACAACTACAGTAGAGAAATTCGCAAATATCACGAATTCAAAAATTTACAGCAAGTACTTCCCAGCTGGAGATTTAGTAAATCTGGGAAATGGTCTATTTTTCATAGTATTGAAGAATGAGCAGGGCAAACCCCAGAATGCCACTATCAATGTCTTTATTGAGAGCCCCTCTAATCAGCTTACTGAGCCAATACTCATATACTCAGGAATAAGTGCAATATTGATTGGAATTGCCATCATTATTGAAGAAATTACCAGAATTAGCAGGATGAAATCCGAAGGGATGCATCTTTTACGCGGATAGAGTAAAAAAATATTTTTCCTTCAAAGGAAAAATTATTGTGAATTTTTCAGTGACACGTTTACCCTGCTTCCAACCTTTCCTTTTATAAGATTTGTTTTAAGGGCTATTTCTCCAACTTCGTTTGTGTTAGCAGTGAGTGTTCCCATTTCCATCATTTCCGGGAGATTCCCTATTTTCACAATCCTGATCTCAGGGATATCTGGAACCTTGGATTTGGTTATGGACATAAGGTGTTCATCTTTCAGGAAATCTTCTCTTTTAACATACCTGTAAACCGGTTCAACTCCTGAAAGGAGCATCTTATTTGTTTCAGCCTCAATTTCCCTGACTGCTTCCTCTGTTATTCCGTCAAATTCGAGATCTATCCATGCGTAGTCCTCATAGGTCTGGTTTATCCTGTGGGTGGCCCCAAACTTCTCGAATGCAATTCCCGCCATAATTCTCATGGCAGTCCTGAATTTCATGTGATTATACCTTATATTCCAGTCAACGTGCTGCGCGATCTCCTTTCCCCTTGAATCCTGAGGATATGTATCATGTGAAATCAAGTGAATACCATCTCCATCATCCCATACATCCACGATCTCGAACTCCTTTCCGTCTATGAAAATAGAACCCTTGTCATTTGGCTGTCCATAAGATGTTGGAAATAATATGGAATCGTCCACAACAATATCGGTGAATTCCACAAACGTAACCTTGCCTCTTCCCTCTTTTCTGTAATGATCTTCCAGATAACTATGCTTTGTTCCCATTCATATGTGTATGTCATTATGCATTTATTTTTTACTTTTTATGAAAACCATAAATAAATCACTGTGTGGAAATTGAATATTCGGTAGTGTTCCTCAAATTATAATTCTCATGGTAAAATTCATCCGGTCATGTGATTGTGGCATCAAGAGGAGGAGTTAATGTCCAATTTTTTCTCCTTCCTGTATTCCTGATAGAATCTTCCAAGGGGGTATGAACCCCTGTCGATGAATTTAAAAATGGGTTCACATGCTGGTTCGAGTGAAATAAAATTCCTGACCATGGACAGGGCAAGATTTCTGATATCATCATGGGCATGTGGGGTTGTTCTAAGTTCTGCAAAGTAACATAATTCCCTCAGGTTTGTGTGTACAATCATCTGATGGTTGATGCACATTGGAAGCACATACTGTG
>JAKAYK010000109.1 GCA_021826765.1 Thermoplasmata archaeon
ATATCTCTGTTTTAATCTTGAAGCCAACAACAGAAAATTTGAAACTGCTCATAGAGTTGACTAAAAATCTGACAGAGAATTATTCAGATTACAGGATAATTCAAGCGACTCAGGGTTATGGTATTGTTGTAGGTGATGAACTTCTTGAAAAGATATCAAGATTCATTCCCAAAACAGAAATCATAAGCAAGTCAACAGGGCTTGGCGAAATAATTATTGTAAGTTCCAACTCCATTCTGAGTATAAAAGGATACGTATCATACGCTTCCGGGCTGCTTTCCAACCGGGGAATCAACATTCTTCAGATAGTTTCTTTTTTCACTGATATAACGTTCATTCTTCAGCCTAGAGATTTGCTTTCAGCCCTGGACATATTCCTTTCCGTGAAAAGAGGAAAGTAATTTTCCGTGCCATTAATTTCTCATCATTCAATACTACAGAAGTCGATGCCTTCTTGACATATGGAATTGGCGACGTCCCGCATATACACTCAATATTACTTTCTATGGGTGCATCTATCAGAGACCACTGGTGCACAATATAGCTTCTAGAAATTCTATAAACCCCTGAAACGATTCTATGGATGTCATCTCAGGGCTCCTCAAATGATATAGATTATTGCCGAATCGCAGGAAATATGCAAAAATAAATATGGTTAATCCAATAATATCATTCAGGATTTTTATGAGCCGAACAATTGGAGTAGTTGGTGCGGGTGTTATGGGTCACGGAATTGCCGCGGTTTTCGCCTCATCAGGATACAATGTTATACTGTCCGATGTTCAGGATTCCTTTCTATCATCTGCTATGGAAAAAATGAGATGGAGTCTTGAAAGCCTCAGCAAAAAAGGTGCCCTGAAAGAAAAGGCGGGAGATATATTGGCGAGAGTCAGGACCACAACAGACATGAATGAATTTGCATCAGCAGATTATATTGTTGAAGTTGTAAAAGAAGATTCCACTGTAAAGAGGGCTGTACTGGAAAAACTTGACAGGATCGCAGGACCTGATTGCGTTTTTGCCTCAAACACCTCCACAATACCCATTACAGAACTTGCTTCAATGACCGGGAGAGCTGACAGGTTCATAGGATTGCATTTTTCCAATCCACCCGTTATGATGCCCATTGTGGAAATAATTCTCGCCAAGAACACAAGCGAACCAACACTTTCCGCAACACAGGATCTTGTGAAAAGTATTCACAAGGAATATGTAATTGTCAGAAAAGATGTTCCTGGATTTCTCATTAACCGGCTTAACGACCGTGTTATACTGGAGTCCATGAAGATGCTTGAAGCGGGCACAGAAATGAGCAATATTGATGCCATGGCCAGATTCAGGCTCGGTTTTCCCATGGGCATGTGTGAACTTCTCGATTTTGTTGGAATAGATACGGTGTATAATGCCAATAAGGAAATGAGGAGTCGGGGATTTTCCACTGAGGAATCATCTACCCTAAGAGAGAAAGTGGAGTCAGGCAATTTAGGAATGAAGTCTGGCAGCGGTTTTTACCCGTATCCAAAGCCCAATGTGTATGCAAGGCCTGTTGTACTCCCAAACGAAGGCATGTTCAGTGTCAGTCCGGTCAGGCTGCTCTCATCTGCAATAAATGAAGCTGCGTGGATTGTTAGAAACGGAGTAGCAAGCAGGGAAGATGTTGACAGATCCATGAAACTGGCAATGAACTGGCCGGAAGGTCCACTGGAAATGGCGGATAGATTTGGACTTGACAATGTCGCAGCGATGCTGGAAAAGCAATTCAATGAATCTGGAAGTGAGAGGTACAGGTTAGACCCTATGATAAAGGAAATGCTTGACAAAGGGCAATCGGGAATCAAAAATGGAAAGGGTTTCATGGACTGGAATGAGGTCAGAAAGGACTTCGGTTCCGTATCTTACATCAGTGTGGATAACTTTGCAATTATTACCATGAACAGGCCTGATCGCCTCAACGCCTTGAATGAAGAGACGTGGCAAGGAATAAGGCTGGCCCTTGAAGAAGCTCTTGTTGAGGAACAGGTGAGATCAGTCATAATTACGGGTAGTGGAAGGGCATTCAGCGCCGGAGACGATATTGACATGATGGAAAAATGGAAGAGTTCCATGGATGCCAAGATATGGATGAACACTCTGGCCCAGCCTTTACTGGATACCATTTCACGTTACCCAAAGCCTATAATTTCTGCAGTAAACGGCATAGCTTTTGGTGGGGGATGCGAACTGAACATGCTATTTGACATTGTAATCGCCGACAGCACAGCAGTGTTTTCACTGCCAGAAGGACTGATAGGCGCTATGCCACCTCTGGGTTCATCATATGGCATAGCACTCATAAGCAGGAAATTAGCCAGGTATGCCCTTACAGGTGATTGGTTCTCTGCTGAGGAAGCTCTAAAACTCGGTATGGTTGATGTTGTTGTTACCAGTGACCAGCTCCAGGCAGTGGCTCTCGAGTATGCCAAGAAAATAGCGAAGGTTGCACCACTTTCAATTGCAGGAATAAAATCATCTATTAACGCAGTAAGACAGACATTTGCCGGTCACGCCAAGTCTGCAACCGACGATCTTCTCTTACTTGTATCTTCTGAAGACTTCCATCACGGCCAGGAATCATTCATGAAAAAGAAGAAACCAGTATGGAAGGGGAGGTAAATCTATGAATCTGAATGGCACACTCAGTGATGAGGAAACAATCATAAGGGAATCATTAGAGGAATACTGCAGAAGGAATATTGCCCCAGCTTATGAGGGCTGGATCAGGGAACGGGAGTTTCCCAGAAGCCTCATGAAAGGTCTATCGCAAC
>JAKAYK010000024.1:0-5885 GCA_021826765.1 Thermoplasmata archaeon
ATCTATCTTTCCGTCAATAAGCTTTAACCAATTCAAATATTTTCCAATATATCTGAATTCAGACTGTGGAATATTTTCTTTCTGAAAGGAAAAAATGTATTTTTTACATTCTCCGTGGAAGAGATCAAGGTACAGGAATGCGTCCTGATTTAGGCCAATATCTTGTTCAATTACAAAAGTTATGGACCCCTCCCAATTCTTTCCTGATACTTTATAAGAAGCATTGTTGTTGAGTTTTTGAACATACTGGAATGCCCATTCTTCCGTCGGAAATTTTGGCATATGGATATATTATGAATTTTATAGATAAACTTTTACCTCAGAGGATTTCATTAATTTCCTTCAGGTGACATTATTAGAAATTGCTAAATAGAAAAATATTATGCTACATATCATGAAAGTCCTGATTCTCCTTCCACCATTTTTGCCTGTAACTGAAATTTCAAAAATTATCAATCAAATACTACCTGATTCTGAGATTGTAACAGACATAAATTTTGGCAGTAAAAACTCAGAAGTTCTTGTTGCGACTACTTTCACTCTTATTGGGAAGGAGATCATTGACAGACTTCCCAACCTGAAGTTTATACAGATAGCCAGCACGGGATATGATAATGTAGACCTTATTGCGTTAAAAGAGAGGGGTATAAAGCTTTCAAACATACCAACTGCAAATAAAGAAAGTGTTGCAGAGCATGTGCTTGCTATGGTACTTTCTCAATTGAAGAACCTCATGCATTTTCATAATGAAATAGTTAAAGGAAATTGGCCCTTCCTCACCAATTCAATGGAACTTATGGGAAAAACCTTTGGAATCATAGGAATGGGGGCTATAGGGAGAAAACTTGCAGAAAGATTATTGTTTTTTGGAACTGATACAATATATTATGATATTGTGAAGTTGAGTGAGGAGGAAGAGGAAATACTGGGAGTCAGGTATGCAGGCCTCGATGAAATTTTCTCCAGATCCGACATTATATCAGTCCATGTTCCACTTACTGATGAGAATGACAGATTCATATCCAAAAAACGATTTGATATGATGAAGGATGGGAGTATATTTGTGAACACTTCAAGGGGTGAGCTGGTGGATGAGGATGCACTGATAAATGCGGTTAAATCTAAAGGCATAAGGGCATGTATTGATGTATATTCCACAGAACCACCCGATCCAGATTCTGAACTGTTCAAACTTGATAATGCGATATTTTCCCCCCATATTGCTGGTGTCACGATTGAAAGCCAGCAGAGATTCATAACTGAAACTGTTGCAAATGTACTGAAATATGTTCAGGGACTTCAGCCACTTTATGGGGTTTTACCATGAAAGGATATGAAATTTTTAGAAAAACCATTGAAGAATTGAAACTTTCTCCCATGTTTGGCAATCCCGGATCAACTGAAATACCGATCCTGCGTGGAGTTGGAGATTATGTCCTCACTCTGCATGATTCAATTTCAGTAGGAATGGCTGATGGACTCGCACAGTATTCAGGCAGGCCTACTATCGCTAATCTACACACACTGCCTGGCGTTGCAAATTCGATGTCATTCATCCATACTGCGAGACTTAACCATTCACCTATTATTGTTACCTCCGGGCAGCAGGATAGCAGGCATGCATTTTATGAGCCATTGCTGTGGCATGATCTGCAATCTCTTGTCGGAAATGCGGTAAAATATTTCTATGAAGTGAAGAACGGCGAAGACATAGAACGGGTCATGAAGAGGGCATATTCCATCAGCATGGAACCTCCTGCGGGCCCGGTTTTTGTTTCATTTCCAATGGATGTGGTTGATCAGGATGCAGAGTACAGGAACCTCCCTTATTCCGTTCCAAACACAGAACTGATCGACCATGGGGCTGTTGAGAAAGTCCTGCAGCTTATCATGCAAGCAAGCAATCCTGCCCTAATTGCAGGTGCAGAGGTGGATCAGTTCAATGCAAATGAAGAACTGGAAAAATTCGCTTCAATTCTCGGGATACCAGTATATACAGAACCGCTGTCCAACAGGGCTGGGTTCAACTCAGAAAGCATGCAGAATGCTGGTGATCTGCCCCCTGCTACTACCGCCATAAACCTTGCTCTTATCAAACATGACCTCATTCTGAATTTTGGCGGTGAATTCACACTCTATCCATACCTGCCTTCACCTCTCCTCCCGGGAAAGAAAGTTGTAACTGTCACTATGACCCCCAGCTATAGATTTGGAGAATATATCACGGGCAATCCAAAACTCTTTCTTATGGAACTGAATAAATCTGCAGAAAAGAAAGGGGATTTTGTAAAAAGCCCGGATAATTCCCTGACGAATTTAATAGCAAGGGAGAGAAGAGTAATGGGGGCCTCTTATCTGCTTCAGAAGGCAAGGAAAGAATTTTCGGGTCATGTTATTGTGGATGAGGCAATTTCCTCATCTCTTCTTGTAAGAAAACACATGGGTTATTCCCCAAGATCATATTTTACTGCAAAAAGTGGCCAGCTCGGTTGGGGGATGCCAGCTGCTGCAGGAATATCGTTGAAAGTTCCCCGGGTCCTGGAAATAGTTGGAGATGGTTCTATAATATACACTATCCAGACACTCTGGACCATTTCAAATTACAATCTTCCAGTAAAAATCCTTGTCCTTGACAATGGCGGATACACAATTCTGAAAAGTTTCTCGGCAAGTTTCTATCCCGGATTGGAAAAAGCACCTTATCTCACATTTTCAAATAATATATTGAAAATTGCGGAATCATTTGGTGTGGAATCGAGGGAAGCCGATCCTGATCTGAATGAGTTAAAATGGCTTTCACAGGGAGATTCACCAAAACTTCTAGTTGCAAAGGTGCCGAAAACCATTCCGAAACTGTTTATCTAATTATCAAATTTTCAACATTACTTTTTATATGCCCTAATTTTACAATCTTTTTAGCAAGAAAGCTCCGACCTTCAAGGAGGAGATGAATTGCGAAATGTTAATTAGAATGTAAAGGATTGTGTAAGTAATGATTAAAACCCTCAAAGTGCGTTTATACCCAAGCGAGAAACAGAAATTTCTCCTTGAGAAGCACTTTGGGTCATGCCGCTTTGTGTGGAATCATTTTCTTGGAGTGAGAACTAGATATTATGCTGAACACAAGAATGACAAGAAAAAGGGATTGACAGTATTTGATACCATGAAGATGCTCACGGTACTGAAAAAAGAAATCACATGGTTGAATGAGATCAACTCACAGAGCCTCCAGCATTCTCTTGTGAGACTGGATAAAGCATTCAAATCATTCTTCAAACACAATACAGATTATCCAACATTCAAGTCAAAGAAGGATAACAAATATTTCATCATACCGTCAGGTTTCAAAACTATTGAAAATAAATTGATCATTCCAAAATTCATGGAAGGAATAGAATATCATGACAAAACAGCAATTCCAGAGAAAATAAAACAGATCGTGGTAACAAGAGATGTTCAGAGATACTATGCATCCATACAATATGAGCTTAATGAAGACCTGCCCACAGGCAAAGGTACAATCGGTATTGACATGGGCCTCATGGCATTCCTCACCACATCAGATGGATTACAGGTTGAACCCCTGAACGCACTTGGGAAAGTAGAAAATAAATTGAAGAAAGAACAGAGGAGGTTATCGAGGAGGAAAAAAGGATCAGAAAACAGGAAGAAGCAGATAATTAAAGTGCAGAAAATATATCAGAAGATCAGGGATACAAGAACAGACTTCAACCACAAAGTATCAACAGCGATAGCCAAGCATTATGGTACTGTGGTTATGGAAGATTTGAACATACAGGGCATGCAGCAAAACCACAATCTTTCAAAGAGCATAACAGATCAGGGATGGTATCAGTTCAAAACCATGCTGCAATACAAACTCAAATGGAGAGAAGCAGATCTAATAGAAACAGGAAGGTTTGATCCATCCTCAAAAACATGCTCGAAATGCGGAAACATAAAGCATGATCTGAAACTTTCGAATCGCACATATAACTGCTATAAATGTGGCCTTATCATGAATCGTGATCTGAACGCAGCAATAAACATACGCAACATTGGTATGATAAAAGTAGGGAAGGGCATTCCCGAATTAACGCCTGTGGAAAGTGCTACGGCGGCGGAACTCTCAAAAGGAGGTCTACGAGTTGCCACTCTATGAAGCAGGAAACTCCAAACCCTTTTAGGGTGGAGAGGATGTCAGCTAGGTATGGTTCACGCTGGAAAGGAACAGATAAATGAAATCATTAAGCTTTCTCAAACAAATGCAGAGAATTATCTCAAGGCTGTATGCAGCTACCTGTGTGAAAAGAATCCTAAATTTAACTGGACAGGAGTGTATATTCTAAATGGACAAATGTTGAATCTGGCTGCATATCATGGTGAAGCCACTGAACATGTTTCAATCAAACTGGGGGAAGGCCTCTGCAGCCTTGCCATTAATGAGGACAGGGTTGTTAACGAGGCAGATGTTAAGGGAAATGGAAAATACCTTGCATGTTTCATAAATACAAATTCTGAACTGGTTGTTCCTGTAAGATATCAGGGAAGGGCCATAGGGGAAATTGATATAGATTCAGATACCAAAGGAGCATTTTCAAAAGAGGATGAAGATTTTGTAGGTTTGGTTGCTGAACTCATAGCACCTGTTGTGAGCATGCTTTATGTTGAAAGCTGATTCTCTCGACAGAGGTGTGTTGAAAACCCTTACGAAATTGTCTGCAATTCAGTTTCTCAGAATGAGCGGGGTATTTTTTATAATTCCTGTCCTTGCAGTTTATTCTGAAAGATTCACGGATTCAGGAATTCTAATTGGGCTTTCCCTCGGCGCTTATGAAATATCCATGGCTCTCATGCAGATACCTTCAGGCAGGCTGTCTGATAAATTTGGAAGAATTCCTGTGATACTTTTCGGCCTTTTGCTCTTCATCGTTGGAAACTCACTCAGTTATCTTTCCTCCTATTTCAATGGCATTGAAGGAATATATATTCTGATAATTTCCCGGTTTATTGCAGGAACTGGCGCAATCAGCACGCCATTGACATCTCTCTCCCAGGAAATTGTACCGGATAACAGGAAGAATACAGCCATGGCCATAATGGGTGTTGGAATTGGATTATCCTTTCTCCTGGGTACTGCATTCTCACCAATCATATCTTCCCTCATACAGATCCAGAACATGTTTCTGATTTCAATCTTTCTTGGAATAGCAGCCTTTGTGTCTATGCTCAATGTGAGGGAATACGGGAATGGCAAGATAGCAGAAAAATTGAAACTGGATAAGCATGTGTTACGTGTTTCAATGGGGGCCTTTCTGTTTTCTGTTGCTGGATTCATCATAATTTACTCCAACCAGGTTTATTTCACTTTCAGGTTCGGACTCTTCAATTATGGTGTCATTCTATTCATCTCAGTTCTTATTTCAGGGGCCATTTCAATTTACATCAGTGAGGCATATGCACGCAGGAAAAATATAAGGTTAATTCCATTTGCGTCTTTTCTTATGATAGGAGGCATCGTAATACTTTTCGCAGGTTTTCTTGAATATATTTCATTCCCTGTGATTTCAGTTTTCCTCATATGTTATTATACGGGATTTTCACTTTATGAAATAAGTGCAGTTCCTGCCATAACAGGAAAAATCAGGAGAGAAAATTATGGTTCCAGCATTGGTATATTTTATTCAATGCAGTTTATAGGTAATGGAATTGGTGCGTTGATTGGTGGTTCTCTGGCAGGAGTTGGCAATATGCCAGAAGATTATGCTCTGCCATTCATTATTGCTCTTGTACTTTCTATAATCAGTACTTTGATTTTATGGCCCCTTTCCAAAACTGGAAACGATTCCTATAACCCTGGATGATATTGTACTGGAACCTATTGA
>JAKAYK010000024.1:5985-12819 GCA_021826765.1 Thermoplasmata archaeon
TTTTGAATGAATAAGTAATAATAATATTTTTCCTTATAGGAATTGGTATAAATGGAAGTCAGATTCAATCACCTCAAGAATGAAAAAAGTCCATATCTTCAACAACATGCTTCGAATCCCGTAGATTGGTACCCATGGGGAGATGAAGCTTTCAACAGGGCAAAGACGCTCAACAAGCTTGTATTGGTCAGTGTGGGATATTCCACATGCCACTGGTGCCATGTTATGGAAAGGGAAAGTTTCAGCAGGGAAAGAATTGGAACAGTTCTCAATGACAGCTTTGTCTGCATAAAGGTTGACAGGGAGGAAAGACCTGATGTAGATGCTTTCCTTATTGATTTTTCTATCCGGACTACTGGTTCTGCGGGATGGCCATTGAATGTAATCATGACTCAAGAAAAAAAGCCGCTTCTTGCATTCACCTATCTGCCTCCAGAGAGCAGAGGACAGAATTTGGGTCTTTTCCAGTTAGCCACAGGCATAGCAGAATCATGGAAAAACGATCCTTCCGAACTCCTCAACAGAACAGAGGAAACATCTGGCAATATCACGAATTTTCTGAAGCATGAACCTGAATATTCTCAGTATATTACTTCGACAGCCTATGCACAGCTTGAAAAAATTTATGACACATATTATGGTGGCTTCAGCCGCGGAACGAAGTTTCCATCTCCCCACAACCTGATGTTTCTTGCGTCTTATTACCATGAAACTGGGAATAATAATGCCCTTTCTATGGCAGAGCATACTGTGGGTGCAATGAGGATGGGTGGTATATACGATCATGCCGGGTATGGAATCCACAGATATGCAACTGATATTGGATGGAAAATACCACATTTTGAAAAAATGCTCTATGATCAGGCATCCATGATCCTTGCACTTTCTGATCTTTATCTTGTTACGCGAAAAAAAGAGTATTACGAAATAATCAGGGAATTTTTCCAATTCCTCAGAAAAAATATGAAATCAGATTCAGGTGGCTATTACACTGCCATGGATGCTGATAGTGAGGGCATAGAGGGAAAATATTACACATGGACACAGAAAGAAATTGATGAAGTACTGAAAAATAATTCGGGTAAATTTTCCAGAGTATTCAACATAATGGATACAGGCAACTACTCTGATGAGGCAAAGGGGGAATCCACAGGCAGGAACATTCTGTATCTCGACAATGAGGCATCTTCCGTGGATTCCTTTGTAAGGGATGGACTTTTCTGGTTGGAACCTGAAATCAGGAAGGATCTTTCCCTGCTGGAGGAGGCCAGAAAATACCGTATTCCTCCTCTGACTGATACCAAAGTATGTTCAGATCTGAACGGCTTACTCCTTTATTCTATGTGCAGTGCGTATTCGGCCACTCTTGATCCTGATTTCCTGAAAGCCTCGGAAGAACTTGCTGAATACCTGATGAAAATTTCCTCCGATGGGAAACTCCCCCATATCAGGTACAATGATGGAAAAACAATTGATGGTTTCTTCTCAGATTACAGTTTTGTATCTCTCGGGCTTACAGCGTACTCTGCACTCTTTCCCCATAACACCTGCATTTCCAGGGTGAAGGAACTCATGGATGACACTGCTGAAAAAGCAGCAAAAGACATTTCTGAAAATATTGCAAAGGGGTATGGAGTGTTTCTTGGCTCATGGAATTCCCAGGAAGATTCAGCAATGCCGTCACCATTTTCAGCATACGAAAGAGTACAGATTTATCTTCGGACCTTGGGAATTGAGATCACTCCTTCAAATGTTACTCCTGAAGAATTTGAGGGGAACGTTGCAAGATATCCTGCATATTTCACATTCAGGGTGCAGAATCAGATTCTCAAGGATCACATATTCCTCATAAAGAAAAATGGGATGTCCATCGATGAAAGTGCAAATATATTGAAAATGCTCAGAGAAAAAGGTGTTCCTGATCAGATTCTATTCACAGGAATGGATGCTTCAGGAGAAGGTTATTCCCTGTGCACTGGAAATTCGTGTGTAATGGAAAACACATCCATTGAACAAATAATGGAATATATTGTGGATAAACACGTGAAATGAGATCATTTAATCCTTTCACCAATGGTCGTATAAATTTGGATTATCTCCTTTGCCCGTTCAATCCCATTCACAATGTCATCGCCATTGATGCTTTCAAGCATATTCAGAGTCGTCATGTCCCCATTCAATGACAGGTATGGAAGTGAATCTTCTATGAATGCAGATGTGTATCTGGAGCCGGAATAGAATACTCTCAGATTCTCAACTATACCCTTCATATTTTTTGCAAGGAATTTCCTGGCAGATACATTATGGGAGCATGCAGTATAAAATCTGATCACATTCTGCTTTTTTATTTCACCCTTTTCAATTGCCGATACAACATTATTTAGTGGCTCCTCTGATTGCATCCATCCAAGTGCAGTTATAATTTTTAGTTTGTCCTCCTCTGCAGTTGCTTCATTGTACACTTTCATCATTTCATTGAAGTTGCGGGAAGTTTTCCCATAGGATGATGCATATGCAACCGCATAAGCAAGTTTCATATCTGGATCTAACAACGAGAAATGCGCAAAATTGTGTGAAATTTTCATGGCATATGAACTGTCAATGACTGCTCGGGCCATTGCAACTGCACCCCTCGCTATGCTTATGTCAGGGGCCTCTTCTGTCAACCTTTCACCGAGATTCTTTGTTGCCCACTCAAGGTAAGAAAGTGCAAAAGTGCTGAACTCTTTAGCGTCTGGTCTTATGTAATGAATTTTAAGAATCTGTGAAGATATCTCCTTCAAAACCATGGGATCCATATCATTCTTAAAAGATGCAAGAACTTTCAGGTAATCTTCAAAATCGATGAGCGAACTTGAAAGGAAAGAATAGTAATCATTAAGAATTCCCCATTTTTCAAACATGTCCATGCTGGAAATTTTTGACAGTACTTCAGGGAGCAATTTTCCCCTATACAGGACCCTGTAAAACCCTGAAGTATTCCTGTTCAATGTTATGATGGAAGTTGAATCTAAATTTGCTGATTCAGTCTCCATAAGGTGAACTATATTCCCGTTTTCAGTCTTGACGCTGAGCGGAACTGGCCAGGCATCTTTTTCAAGCCCGTTGAGCTTAAATCTGAACTGTTCCAGTTTAAGCAGATCGGATTCTATTGTGGCGATAATTACAGGATAACCTGGCTTTTCAATCCATCTGGACATTATTTTTGAAACAGGAACCTTTGATTCCTTTTCAAGAGAATTCCATAATTCTGAACCTTTTGCATTCTTATACATATTGGCAATAATGTATTTCCTCAATCCTTTCTTGAAGTTTGTTTCCCCAAGGTATGTCTCAATCATTCGCAATATAGCAGCCCCTTTTCCATAGCTTATATTATCGAATATCTGGGATATCTGGCCAGGATTGTCGACTTTCACATCAATGGGATGTGTGTTGATGAGTGAATCATTGAAAAGGGCCAATCCCGTTCTGGTGAACTGATCTGCCACCGGATTCCATTCAGGATAAATTTTATCAATCATTTTATATGAAAGGAAAGTTGCAAAACTTTCATTGAGCCAGAGATCATTCCACCAATCCATTGTCACAAGATTTCCAAACCACTGATGTACCAGTTCATGAGCTATAACTTCAGCAATTGCCTTGTAGTTCGCTGAACTGGTTGTTTGATCTATGCTGAGGTAGTAATCTCTGAAGGTGATTGCACCCCAGTTTTCCATTGCTCCAGCAGAAAATTCAGGTACATATATTAGATGAAGCTTTGGCAGTGGATATATGATTCCAAAATAGCTCTGGAGCAATGAGAGTGTTCTGGAAGCAATATTTATCGGAAAATCAGATTTTGTTAGATAACCTTCAGGAGCTGAAAGGATAATCTCTACTCTCTCAGATTTTCTTGATCTGGATCTGAATTTCCCAACTCCAACATATACGAGATATGTTGACATTATAGGCGTAATTTCGAATGTTACAATTTTTCGTTTCCCATTTTTCTCAATCTGTTCTACAGGAGTATTGGAAATAGCTTCAAGATTGCTGTCTATTTTCACTGAAAGCTGGAATCTTGCCTTGGCATTTGGCCTGTCAAGACATGGAAACATCCTCCTCGCACCGGTTGATTCGAACTGTGTGGTGAACACCTCACCCCCATTGTAAGAAGCGGTGTAAAACCCTGTGAGTAATTTTGGTATCTGACCAGAATATGTTATCTCAGCATTGAAATTCCCTTCAGGCAACATGAATTTCAGTTTATTTGCTATTTTATCCAGTTCGAATTCGGCTTTCATCCCGTTTATGCTGACCTGATGAATATCCAGTTCAACAGAATCAAGTTCTATAAAGGTGCCATCCCATTTTCCCGTTATATTCCCGGTTCCCTCAAATTTATGTTTGGTTGAATCTATATCGATAAATAATTTGTAATTTTCTATAGCGTTCATTGACTGTATATTTAAAGATGTGTAAAAAAGTTTCTCTTATGGAACAACTCGTTATGCTGTCAAAATAAAAATTCATAATTCAGGAAATTGTAGTGGAATTGTTGATGAGTAATGAATATCAATTGACCAGAAGTCTGAGTTCTTTTTTCAGGATCTTCCCAAGTGGATTTTTTGGAAGATATTTTACAAAATAGAAAACTGAAGGGACCTTGTAATCTGCCAGGTACCTGCGACAGAATTCCTGCAATTCCTCCTGAGTCAATATCTTATCATTTTTCACCACAACGAATGCTATAACTTTCTCTCCTGTATTCTCATCTGGTGATCCTACAACGGCGCATTCATCAACTTTTTTACTAGCCATTATCACCTTTTCGACTTCAGAACTGTATACATTATATCCTGAAACGACGATCATATCTTTCCTTCTCTCTATAATGTAAAGATATCCTTCACTGTCCATTTTCCCAATATCACCAGTATATAGCCAGCCATTTTTGAGGACTGGTTCAACAATCCCTTCATTGAGATATTCCTGGATTATCTGTGGGCCTCTCACAATGATCTCGCCTTTTTCTCCTATTGGCACGTCTTTATTTCTTGTTTTTAGGTCCACTATCCTTACACTGGTATTGGGGAGAGGCATTCCTACAGAACCATATCTGATCATTTTTTCATCCATGGGCGATAATGTCACAGAAGGAGATGCTTCAGTGAGACCGTAAGCCTCGTATATTTCTGTTCCAAATATTCTCATGAATGCTTCTCTCGTGTTATTCTGCAGGCTTGATGCACCAGACATCACCAATAGCGAACCGGCAGGTGTTATTTTCCTTCCGGAAGCGGCTGCATTGAGTGAATTGATCAGTGCAGGAATGGAAGGATACAGGATATTGTTGTTTTTCTCAATAATTCTTATTATGCTTTCACTATCCATAGGGTTCATAATAATGTGGATTTTTGCACCTAGAAAAATGGGCAGAAGGACTGATGTAGTCAACCCATAAACATGGAAGAAAGGTACAACAGATATGAATACTGTATCCGTTCTCGATATATTTTTTCCCCATTCATCCATAATGTACAGGTTAGATATCAAATTGTAATGGGAAATGAGTGCCGCTCTTGGCCTCCCGGTTGTGCCTCCTGTGTACTGGATAAACGCTCTGTCGTTTATTGAGTCAATTTTTTCTTCGGGAACTGGAGATAATCCTTCACCTAAATTTTCGAAAGAAAGAATGTTCCTGTCTTCCGGAACTTGTCCTCTTTCAATCAAATTCCTGATTATGGGGATAGAATTGAATGGATTCCTTGAACTGTTAGAATCGTTTATGATTACAATCCTGTCAATGGCAATTGGAAAAAGATCAACAATTTTTGGAAGAAAATGAATATAGGAAAATATGGTTCTCAATCTTGTGTTATGAACCACAGTCTTGATTTCGTTAAATGTGTAAAGAGGATTGATATTTACAGGTATTATACCCAGTTTTGTGCAAGCAAAGAGCAGATAAACATATTCTGGCATGTTGGGAAGGATTACCCCAATCATGTCCCCTTTTTTCAGACCCATTTCATGCAGCCCGGATGACAACTTTTCAACATTGTCATTGAGTTCAGCATATGTTAATTTGTTGTTTTGAAAAAAAATTAAATCTCTATCATTATATTTTCTTACTGATTCTTTGAACATGGAGTAAATTGAAACCTCTGGAATTTCAATATTCCTTCTTGCATGCCCCGGGTAATTCTTTTCAAGAATTATCTCGAACTGATCAGTAGAATTTTGTAACATTAGTTATGTTCTCCAACATTTTTACTTTACTTGAATTTAAAGTATTATTATAATATATTTAAACATTTTGTATTATGTATACAAATAAACAATCAATTCATTCTTCAGTAAATTTCATGAATTCTTCATTTGTTTCAAGCTCTTCTTCCCTGAATCTCTTTTTAATATTTCCCGGGATAAAATTTTTGGCAATTCTGATAAGGTCTTCAGTTGAAGTTTCCTTTATCAGGAGTGCCGCCAAAGTGTAGATTATTATGGAAAGAACGGTAACCCCACCCAGTATCAATATATTCTTTGGAACTGTTATAGTTTCTATGAATATTATGAATATTGCCTGAACTCCTGCAGGTAACGCCTGTCTTAACAGGCGAATATTGAATGGGATTTTCTCCATCCTTGATACAATGATCCTGTAAATTACGAATGATGCAATGCCTGATATTAGCATTGCATATGCTGCTCCAAAGGGGCCCATAGAATATTCGCTCGTCCCCAGTACTTCTGGGGGCACCAGAATAAAAATGAGAGCAATATTGAAAAAAATCAGCATAGTGTCTACTCCAGCAATCAGCTTGGTTTTTTTCCTGCTTATGATTG
>JAKAYK010000025.1 GCA_021826765.1 Thermoplasmata archaeon
TTTAATTTTTCGTGTCTCTACAGTTTGTTGTGGACCATTCACCCACTTGTGAAATTAAACACGAACATAGTATCTCCAACAAAGAGCCACTGGAGGGATTTGAACCCCCGACCTGCTGATTACGAATCAGCTGCTCTACCTGCTGAGCTACAGTGGCACATTTCTGGCCACATCGGATAGAATGTTATACCAGATGGAATTTTTGGATAAAAATATGTAGATTTAGGCGGCAGTGTCATTCCATTCTCCACTATGCTGATAAATTGATCTTTCTCAAAGGGAGGCATGAGAATGCAGGCAAGGTCCTTTCTTCCATTCATATGCTTAATGGCAGCTTCCCGGAATGGCCAGTAAGTTACCTCAGGATCATATCCCTTTTCCCTCGCAATGTTGAAAAGATCGTTTACCATGAAAGAATCTGCAGCATGCTTCCCTGCCTGCTTGTGCTTAAGCGAATAAATCCTGCCTTCGCACATCAGGCATATCTGAGAATCTGTACTATGATCATGCACATCAAATACTGACTTTACATCTTCCAGGAATCCGGGCCATTTTTTCACGATTCTGTGGACGGGCCCTATTTCGGTGGCGTTGTCCCATATGGAAGTTACATACACTAGAAGATTGTTGAAACATTCCTCATTCTCTCCTTTTTCCTCAGAAAGTTCCGACATGGCTTTTGTCCTGTGGTGCCCATCCGCTATGATTCCTGTTTTCCCCCTGAGCTCATTCATAATGACTGATATCTTTTCCCTGTCCTCAACTACGCAGATGCTGTTCCATATGCCATCCGGTTCTTCATATGATCTGGTGCAGCCCAGTTCTGAAGATATCCCGGCAAGTATATCATGAAGCTTCCTTGAATCTGTAACAATGAATACAGGCTCAATCTGGGCATCCATTGTCCTGATCATTTCCTTTCTCTCTTCAACATAACCAGGAATCACGTTTTCATGTATTTTCAGCCTGTTTTCATCATTCCTCAGATCAAGGAGTCCGATTACCCCAAACCTTTCCTTCGTATCTTTACCCGTGTTTATTATCTGTTTCAGGAGAATCAGGGATTCATTCTGCCTTGTTATGATTCCTTTCTCAAGCCATTCCTGAATGGTGATGAAAGGGTCCTTATTTGAAGAACCAGGCATGAGATTCATTATATTGTATGGATTCTCCAGCAGTTTTGTTCCATTTTCTTCGCCAATTATATCAAAAGGGGGCGACGTAACCCTTCCTATGCCTTCCCTGTATATGAGAGGCCTGAACGTTCTTACTATCACTTTAAACCATTACTCAAAAAGTTTCTCAAGATTGCTCAGATCCTGCATATATCCTGCTTCCCCCAGTGGTGTTTCCATAATCATCGGTGTTCTGGAGAAATTCCTGTCCTCCATGAGATGCCTGAAACCTTCCACTCCTATGGTTCCTTTTCCTATCTGCTCATGCCTGTCAGTTTTTTCCCCAAGGCCTTTCTTACTATCATTCAGGTGAAATCCCTTAATCTTTTCAAGCCCGACTGTATCCTTTATTTCCTGAATCATTTTCCCATATCCATCTTCTGTGGCAATGTCATATCCTGCAGCCCATGCATGACATGTGTCAAGGCATATTCCAACCTTCTCCTTAAAATTTACCTGTTCAAGTATCAGGCTTATGTCATGGAATGTCCTGCCCACACTGTTTCCCTGACCCGCAGAATTCTCTATGAGGACAGTGACATTCTGTTCCTTCTTTATGACATCATTGAGCATATTTCCAACATTTTTTATTCCAGTCTCAAGTGTGGCCTCCTTAAAAGAGCCTGGATGAAATGTCAACAGATCTACCCCAAGAAAGTCTGCCCTTTCAATCTCAATGATGAATGCATCCTTTACCTTTTTTCTCAATTCCTCATCGCTTGAAGCTGTGTTCAATAGATATGATGAATGTATCATCACAGACTCTATTCCTTTCTCCTTCCTGTTGATCCTGAATGATGAGGATACCTTCTCATCCAGTGGCTTTGCATTCCACTGCATCTGGTTTTTTGAAAAAATCTGGAAGGACCTGAAATCGAATCCCCTCGCATTTTCAGGAGTCCTGTCAAGTGAAGGTGATGTGGAAAGATGCCCTCCCATGTTGTGAGTTTCAGTTACCTTCATTTCCAATTTCTCCTGTGCTGTGCATTTCACTTACGTCTATAATCATCTGTACAAACTGATATACATGCATTGCCAGAGCCGGGTTGTCTGTATAACCACATGCACTCAGGTCAGGCCCTGCCAGGAGTGCCCTTGTCTTGTCTGCAACTATGTCGGTGGCTATGAGGCTGTCCTTGGTAAAAGACTGCACATTGTGTGGAGTTCTTTTGTTGGGAGGTGCAACGAATACAACCTTGACTCCTCTCCTTAACGCATTTTCAATATTCTTCTTCATTTCCACCCTCATCTCCTTCACCATGGGGGTGCATATGAACAATTCCTTTTCTGCAAGGTTGATCAGTTCAGATATCTTGTTCATGACCTTGTTTCTTCCATATATGGTGTAGACAAGCTGTGGATCTCCCTTTGAAGGTAGTTCTTCCTGCATAGCCCTCATTTCTGAAAAGAGTCCCTGTATTCTCATCTCGATGTTGTTCCTGATGCTGTCAAGGTTCTGAGGCTTGTACATCTTGGGCCTCCCTTCAGTCTCCTTTACATATCCTTTTTCCACGAGAGATTCAAGTACCTTATAGGCTGATGTTCTTGGTATCTTGGCTGTGTCTGCTATTTCATCTGCGTTTGCAACCCCCAAATATACGAGGGCAGAGAATCCCTGTGCCTCATATGCGGACAGCCCAAAGAGTTTCAACATCTCCGTGACTTTCTCTAGTCTGGATGTTGGCGCTTCCATGTCACAAATATACTGAAACTGTTAATATGATTTCCTATATTTTTTCACTGTGATAGTGTACCCATCCCACCCCTGAAGAGTGTGGGATTTTTCGCAAACAAATGTTAAAATCCTTGCTATGATAAGGTATAATTGTGCAGGAGATAGAACGAATTCGGGAAATAATGAAAAGAGACAATTTCATGGGAAAATTCCATCTTGAACTGGAGGAGGCAGACCGGGGAAGAATAAAACTGAAAGCACACCTGAACGAAACCATGATGAGGGCTGGTGATATGGTGAATGGAGGGGCTATAATGTCACTTTTTGATTTTTCCGGATCACTGTCAATATTCACACTTGAAGGGGTTCTGAATGGATTCACCATAAGCTTCAACTGCGACTTTCTCAAGCCATTGCAGGGCAAATATGCAATAATAGATGCAGTTGTGGATACCAGTGGCAAGAGCCATGCTTTCATAAAGATGGATATGCATGATTCAAACGGGAAGAAAGTAGCGTATGCCCATGGAATTTGGGTTGTTTACAGATAAAAAGAATCCTCCTTATTGCAAAGGATGGGTTAAAGTGCAATCAGTGGATGCCTTCACTATCAGTTGGTGATTTCATGAACGATGGAAATGAACTTACAGGTTACAGGATCATAATGGCCATAGGGGGAAGTATATCTGCCTACAGGACGCCGGATATGATCAGGGAATTCAGGAAAAGAGGGGCCCATGTCATCCCTGTTGTTTCAAATGCAGCCTCCAAAATAATAGGAATTGATGCAATTCAGTGGGCAGCAGATGAGAAGCCCATAACAGAACTGACAGGAGAGATGGAGCATATCAACCTTTTCCAGAATGAGAATGAAATAACAGTGCTTCTTGTGTGCCCTGCCACATACAACCAGATAGGAAAAATGGCAAATGGAATTGCAGATTCCGTTGCAGAGACATTCTTTGCAAACGCGATCGGAACCAATACCAGGATAGTCATTGTTCCTGCAATGCACCTTGAAATGTATCACAATAAGATCATGGAAAGGAACCTGAAGACTCTCATGGACATGGGAGTGTTGATTGTTGAGCCCAGGATTGAAGAAGGAAAGGCAAAAATCATGTGGCACGAAGAAATAATTGATGCAATCCTGTCAGAGAAACAAAATGAGAAAAGCATCCTCATAGTATCTGGGAAGAGCCATCTTGAAATTGATCCTGTAAGAAGTATTATCAATAAGAGCAGCGGTGCAACTGGTGTGATGATCGCACGGGAAGCATACAGGAAAGGTTATAGAAAAATAACACTGGTCGGGAATGCAGAGGAGAGAATTCCCCTGTACTGCGAAATCCATGATGCAGTGAATGTGGACGACTTCTACAGAATAACTGAGGAACTGGTGTCTTCAAATAAATATGATGATATAATATTTCCTGCAGCACTGTCAGATTTCAACACAACAAAAAGCAAATACAAGATAAGTGGTTCAGACAAACAGGCACTTGAACTCAAGCCAAGGGAGAAATTGATCTCCATAATCTCCTCCATGAATAATGCTTCAGGGAGCAGGATCGTAAGATTCAAACTCTCCCAGGAAAAACTCAGCAGATCTGACAGTGATTCCTTCATGACAGTGATCAATTATGTGGGTGATTCACCATACGAAAATGGGGAAAACCACTATGATATTTTCATAAGAAATAATAAAGTGTATTCAGGAAAACTATCAAAGTGCGAACTTGCTGAAAAGATACTGGTGGGGCTCAATGGAGAATGAAAAAATTCTGATGACCGGACTTCAGCTACCGGTTACAGATGAAGAAACTGCCATATCCAATATAAGAGATCTTATAAATGGATGCAGGAGCAGGATTATAATGTTTCCGGAAAGATTTGTGCTTGAAATTTATGAGGATTTCAGGCAGAGCAGGCTTTACGATCTTCTTGAAAAACTGTCTTTGGGGAGAATCCTGATTGCAGGTTCCGTCATGGAAAAATCTCATGAGAAATTCTTCAACAGATCATATATTTTTAATGACGGGAAACTGGTTGGAACGCAGGATAAGATCATTCCGTACAAAAAGGAGAGAGGCATCATGTCACCTGGAAATGTGATTAATGTATTCATGTCAGAATTTCTCACCTTTTCTGTTGCAGTATGTTATGATATAGATTTCCCATTTTTTGCAAGGATTTCATGCATGAATGACACAGATATCATATTCAATCCATCACTCATCAGGCATGATTTTCATGCGGAGTGGCACCAGTACGTCAAATCAAGGGCCCTTGAGAACAGGACTGCTGTTTTTTCGGTGAACTCCGTAACAGAAGGATTTGGAGGGGGCAGCATTTATGTGGGAACATACGAGGATGGTGCAGGAGTGAGAATGGCTGTACTTGAGGCGAGCAGGATGAAATCATTCACCGTGGAACATCTCAGGAATTCCATGAGGGAAATGAGGATTGAACGACTCAAGGAAGATCCTTCAACCTACAGTTTTCCCATCAAGAAAATCAGATATTGAGGCGCATACTTCCCTTGGATGTGAAGAGTGGGAGGTGTGGCCCCCTCCTTCTATGACCACAAATCTTGAATTTCTCAGATGCTCATTCATAAATTTTCCATGATTGATGTCTATCATGGAATCCCTGCTTCCCCATATGATCAGTGCAGGTTTATCTATGGACGCAAGCATTTCAGATGTTATTCTGAAAGCCTCTCCGGAATTTCTCAGCAGAATCTTTCTTATGACATCTTTCCTGTTGGAAGGATTCATGTTCATGACTCTTGCCAGAAATGAATCCACTGATTCATCTCCAAAATCACCGACAGTAAGATTGGTTCCCGCACTGCTTATAAGAATGATTCCAAGTGAGTTCTTGAATTCTGATTCGTGCTCAAGGCTGACCCATCCACCGTAGGAATTTCCTCCGATGTAAAATTCCTTTATTCCCAGTTCATTGATGAGGTCTTCCACTGCTTCAGATTGGGTTTTTATTGTTATATCTTCAGGGGAATCTGATTTTCCATGCCCGAGAAGATCGGGAAAAACCAGCCCGTAATACGAATCAATGCATCCTGCAAGCTTCATGAAGTTGTTGCCAAGCCCGCCAAGCCCATGAAGTAAAACCAGATATCTCTGTCCTGGCCTGAACATGAATGAAATTCGTCCATGCCTGGTCTCTCTATACAACCTTTCCATATAAAAACGTTATTGCCCGATATGGTAAAAATTTACTGCTTAACCCATAATATATTTAATAAAATTGATTCGCAAGAGTTTCCATGTAAAAATTAACCTTTCACTCCACAAGCTTTATTTATCTAAAAACATAAAACAATGTGAACAGCAAGACGAAACTTATCTATATGTTTGAGGAAGGAGGGAAGGAGATGAAGGACCTCCTTGGCGGAAAGGGCGCTGGCCTTGCAGAAATGAAGAAGCTTGGACTGCCGGTTCCGCATGGATTTATCATAACAACAGAGGCATGTATCATGTACCAGAAAAACGGGAAATTCCCTGCAGGTATGTTTGAGGATGCTCTGGAAGCGCTGAAAAATGTGGAAAAATCTTCAGGGAAAAAATTTGGGGACCCAGAACACCCCCTGCTTGTTTCTGTGAGATCCGGGGCCCCTGTAAGTATGCCGGGAATGATGGATACCATACTGAATGTGGGACTCAATGACGAAACGGTGAAAGGGCTTGCAAAGGCCACAGGAAACACAAGATTCTCCCTGGATTCATACAGAAGACTGAAACAGATGTTCGGGAATGTTGTTCTCGGGATTTCACATGATGACTTTGAGGCAGTCATGAGCAGCGTCAAGAGGAAAACAGGAAAGAAAAGCGATATGGAACTCGGAGAAAAGGAACTGAATGCCATAATTGAACAGTTTGACAGCGTTTACAGGAATCATGGATTCCAGTTCCCCAGGGATCCTTATGAGCAGCTGAGGATGGCTATTAAGGCGGTCTTTGATTCATGGGATTCAGAGAGGGCCATTGCATACAGGGAACTGAACAACATACCTGAGACGCTGGGAACTGCGGTCAATATCGTAAGCATGGTCTTTGGAAACATGGGAAATGATTCAGCAACAGGAGTCGCATTCACCAGGAATCCAAACACCGGGGATAACCAGATCATGGGAGAATATTTGAAGAACGCACAGGGAGAGGATGTCGTTGCAGGAATCAGGACACCACTTGAGATATGGATGATGAAGGATGAATTTCCAGATGCGTGGAAAGAATTTGAAAAATGTTCATCTCTTCTGGAAAAACATTACAAAGATATGCAGGATATTGAATTTACCATAGAAAAAGGAAAATTCTACCTTCTCCAGACAAGAAGCGGGAAAAGAAGCGCCAGAGCTGAGGTGAAAATTGCAGTGGACATGGCTGAGGAGAAACTCATCGACAAAAAGGAGGCCATAATGAGGGTAACTCCAAAGACCCTCGACACACTTTTCCATCCACAGGTGAAGAAGGATGGAACTGAAAAGATCCTTGGAATGGGTTTGGCAGCATCTCCTGGAGCAGCTTATGGAGAGATCGTATTTACTTCGGACAGGGCAATTCAGCTTGCCTCCGAGGGGAGAAACGTAATACTGGTCAGACCTGAGACCACAGCAGATGATGTAAGGGGAATGTCTGCATCAGAAGGATTCCTGACACAGAAAGGAGGGATGACTTCCCATGCGGCAGTGGTTGCCAGGGCCATGGGAAAACCCGCAGTGGTTGGCGTTGAAAGCATGAGCGTCGATATTACAGGAAGGTCACTGACCATTGGGGATGTGACCCTGAACGAGGGATCTACCATAACAGTGGATGGAACTTCCGGAGAATTCATACTGGGAAAAACACAGGTGGAAAAACCGAGGGCTGATCATTATGTGGATAAGCTCCTTAGCTGGGCAGATGAGTTCAGGACGCTCGGAGTAAGGGCAAATGCAAACACCCCTGATGAGGCAGATCTCGCAAGGAAAAATGGCGGAGAGGGCATAGGACTCGCAAGGACTGAGAGAATGTTCCTTGGGAATGAAAGGATTGGCATAATGCGTGCAATGATCATGAGCAGAACAAGGGATGACAGGAAGAGGCACCTTGACATGCTTCTTCCGATGCAGATCCATGACTTCACAGAATTCTTCAGGACCATGGAGGGATACCCAGTCATCATAAGGCTGCTTGATCCACCGCTTCATGAATTCCTTCCGGACAAAGAGGGTACACTCAACAAACTGTACAAGCTGAAATTCAGCCTTCTCAATTCAAAGGATCCTGTGGATATGGACAGGATACTTCATGAGATAGCACAGGAGACTGAACTATTATCAGTCATAAAGAATCTTGAGGAGTTCAACCCCATGCTTGGATTTAGAGGTTGCAGGCTTGGAATTTCATTCCCGGAGATATACGAAATGCAGGTAACAGCCATAATAAAAGCTGCAATAAACGTCCAGTCTGAGGGAAAGAAGATATTGCCTGAGATCATGATTCCACTTGTGGGCACTGAAAGGGAACTTGAAGTGCTCAGGGAAAACCTCGAAAAGGTTGCCAGAAATGTGATGGGAAAGCATGAGATCGATTACAAATTCGGAACAATGATAGAGATACCAAGGGCATGCATAACTGCAGACAAAATTGCAAAACACGCAGATTTCTTCTCATTCGGAACAAACGATCTCACCCAGATGACCTTTGGATACAGCAGGGACGATGCTGAAGGCAAGTTCATGGGCAAGTACCTTGACAGTGGCATACTTCCACATGATCCATTCAGGACCGTGGATTTCGACGGTGTGGGTGAATTGATGAAGATGGCTGTGGAGAAAGGAAGGAAGGGGAATAAGAATCTTGAGGTTGGAATATGTGGAGAACAGGGCGGAGATCCAGAAACGGTTGAATTCTGCCACAGAATAGGGCTGGACTATGTCTCTGCCTCACCCTTCAGGATCCCCATAGCAAGGCTTGCAGCAGCAAGAGCAGCACTTCAATATGGGAATTAAGTTTCCATAAACACTTTTTTTAAACATATATACAGACTGCAATTCTTTTAATTGTTATTCATATATGCCTTTCATGAAACTTGTGGAGTGTGTTCCTAACTTCAGTGAAGGGAGAGACGCGGACAAGGTCCAGAAAATAGTTGATGCCATAAAATCTGTGAATGGAGTAAAGATTCTTGATATGGAAATGGATGCAAACCATAACAGGAGTGTTGTCACATTCACCTGCTCACCAGATGTTGCTGTCGAGGCAGCATTCCTGGGCATCCAAAGAGCTTCAGAACTTATAGACATGAATTCACATTCGGGAGAACACCCAAGATTCGGGGCCTCTGACGTTATTCCATTCATACCTGTGACTGATGTCTCGCTGAAGGAATGTATCGATCTTGCAGTAAAACTTGGTGAAAAAGTGGGAAAGGAACTTGGCATTCCTGTGTTCCTGTATGGTGAGGCAGCAAGAGTGGATTGGAGGAAGAGCCTTGAAAATATCAGAAGTAAGACATTCCAGTTTGAGCAGATAAAGGAAAGCATATCACAGGAAAAATACATACCTGATTTTGGCCCCTCAAAGGTTGGAAGTGCAGGTGTTTCCATAATAGGGGCCCGTGATTTTCTCATAGCTTTCAACGTGAATCTCAGGACTGATGACATGGAAACAGGGAAGAAGATCGCAAAAGCACTTAGGGCAAAGGATGGTGGATTTACCTTTGTAAAAGCACTTGCCTTCTTCCTGGATGACAAGAAATGTGTTCAGATATCCATGAATCTGACCAATTTCAGGAAGACACCCATACACAGGGCATATGAACTGGTAAAAATGGAGGCAGCATCTTATGGTGTAGATGTAATGGAATCTGAACTCATTGGCCTCATACCCATGGATGCCATGGCAGATGCAATGAAGTTCTATATGAGAATGCATGGCTTTTCCACCGAACAGGTGTTTGAGAAGAAGGTGTGGAAATAATGGATTACAACAGATTTATTGATGAACTTGCATCTGATTCCTCTGCTCCTGGTGGAGGATCTGCCAGTGCAATGGCAGGCATAATTGCAGTATCTCTCACATCCATGGTGGCTGGACTCACACTGAACAAAAAGGGATATGAGAGTGTGAGTGGAATCATGAATGATATAATCAATGAAACAGGGCAGATAAGAAACAGGCTTGAGGGCCTGATGAAGGAAGATACCGATGCCTTCCTCAAGCTGATGGCTGCAATGAAGATGCCTAAAGGAACACAGGATGAGAAGGATGCAAGAAAAATCGAGGTTGAGAGGTCCATGAAAGGGGCCATTATGACACCATGGAGAATCGCATCCCATTGCCACAGGATCATGAGAATTGGTGCTATGCTCTTAAGAGAGGGAAATTCCAATGCCATAACCGATGCAGGTGCATCCATGAAAATAGCAAGGGCAGCAATAGAATCTTCACTTCTCAATGTTAAGATCAATATTTCCTACATAAAGGATGAAAAATTCAAGAATGAAGAGAGGCTGAAAATGAAGCTGTTCCTGGAGGATGTGGAATCCATATACAGCAAGGGAATGCAGGTTCTTGATGATGCACTTGGGGGCCCGTGAGAATGGAGGAGCATCATAAGATCCCAACCTTTGAGGATATAGTGGAAGCAGAGAAATTTCTCAGCGGGAAGATTGAGAAAACACCACTGATATATTCCAAGACATTTTCTGACAAGTTCGGTGCACCCATTTACCTGAAACTGGAGAATTTCCAGAAAACAGGCTCATTCAAGACCAGGGGGGCCCTTATGAAGATGTCAAAACTCACTGAACAGGAAAAAAGATCAGGAGTGGTCGCTTCAAGTGCAGGGAATCACGCACAGGGTGTTGCATACGCTGCAAAAATAAGTGGTATAAATGCCAAGATCGTGATGCCAACCTACACCATAAGCGCAAAGATCAATGCAGTCAGGAATTACGGGGCCAACGTCATCCTGAAGGGTGAGAATTACGCAGAAGCCTTCAGGGAAGCAAAAAGAATTAGCGAGGAGGAAAAAAGATGCTTCATTGACGGATTCAACGACAGGTGGATCATGGCAGGGCAGGGAACAGTTGGCGTTGAAATATGCAATGAGCTTCCGGATGTGTCCAATGTAATCGTTCCTGTAGGTGGTGGTGGCATCATTTCCGGAATAGCCACTGCAGTGAAAAGCATGAAGCCTGACACTATGGTGTATGGAGTTCAGAGCGAGAACTGTGACTGTGTGATGCAGTACATGAAAAATGGGAACATAACGGGATCGAAGGGATTCACCATTGCGGATGGCATTGCTGTGCAGAACCCCGGAGATCTCAATCTTGAGATTATCAGGAAGCATGTGGATTCCCTTGTTTCTGTGAATGATGAGCAGATGGCCTATGCACTTTACAAGCTTCTTGAGAGGCAGAAGATTGTTGTGGAAGCTTCAGGCGCAGCACCACTTGCAGCACTCATGGCAGGAAAGTTAAACCTCAGAGGTAAGAAGACAGTCCTGGTGGTATCAGGAGGAAACATTGATCCTCTTCTCCTGTCCAAGATAATATTCAGGGCAATGGAGGTTGACATGGGGCTGGTGAGAATAGAATGCAAGATACCTGACAGGCCTGGAACACTTCACAGGATCACATCTGCAATTTCATCATCTGGTGCAAACATATTCCATGCAGAGGTGGACAATCTTTCAGAAGATACTCCCATTGGATACCAGAGCATAAGATTCAGCATAAACGTGAGAGATAAGGAACATCTGGAAATACTTCTTGATCTGCTCAGGAATTCAGGATATCCCTTCCATATAGTGAAGGATTGATCAGTTCCTGCTGATTATGGTCACAATATCTTCATCCGAGAGAGGATAGTCCATTCCTACCCTCATCTCATTTATTTTTGAGGAATGGCTTGTAAGCATTGCATACCTGAAGGAATCCATCATTTCCCTGCTAATTTTCCTGCAGACCTCCTTAACTGTAGCACCATCCTTCAATACAAGGGGCCTTTCAAAGTCAGTATTTCCTGCCCTGTCCCTCATGTAGACTCTTATAAGATCAAGCGATTCGTAAATGCTCTCCTTCAGTTCGTCAATGCCTGTCTTTGTGGCCGCTGACATTTTGATCACCTTTCCATATGCATTCATGCTCTTCACGAGCTTCTCATCATGGGGCATATCCATCTTGTTCACAGCTACCACCGCAGGCAGATATACAACATTTCCCCTGAAGAAATCAATAAGATCATCATCGTTCACGACCTCCCTGATATATATTTCAGCGTTTGTTATCTTAAACTGGCGTGCCATTTCCCTGATTCTTTCATCATCCATCTCAACTGTTTTCGGTTTCCTTACCCTGATTCCACCTGTGGATGTTTTCTTCATGGATATGTTTTTTCTTCTCCTGTTCACCACTATTCCCGCTTTTCTCAGTTCCTCTATTATCCTGTCCATTCCCTTGCACTGGTTGTCAGTTACAAGTATTATCATGTTTGCAGCCCTGACCATGCTCAGGACTTCCCTCCCCCTCCCTGAACCTGTGGCTGCATTCTCAATTATTCCGGGCAGATCAAGTATCTGGATCTGGGCCCCTTTGTACTTCAACGTGCCTGGGACAACCCTGAGGGTGGTGAATGCAAAATTACCCACTTCACTTTGTGTGCCTGTGACAACATTGAGAAGTGAACTTTTTCCAACATTAGGATAACCTACGAATGCAACAGTGGCATCCCCTGATTTCGGCACGGAGAAACCTGAACCCCCTCCGGAATGCTTATGAGATTCCGCTTCCATCTGGAGCTTTGCCATCTTCGCCTTAAGTATGCCAATATGAGACTCTGTGGCCTTGTTGTACTTGGTCTTTTTTATCTCTTCTTCTATTTCCTT
>JAKAYK010000026.1 GCA_021826765.1 Thermoplasmata archaeon
GAATAGATTTTCTTAGATATTATGCAATGAACCTCATTGAGAATCAGGGATTTGTCAAATTCACGGGAAAAGGGTACGAGAATGAGGAGAGCATGAGCTTCATGAAGCCTTACGGAATTTTTGCAGTCATAGCTCCATTCAATTTCTATGCAATTACAGTTGGTATGGTTGCAGGGCCCCTTGTAACTGGAAATGCAGTTATACTGAAGCCATCCAGCAACATTCCCCTCTCTTCTTACCTGTATATCAGAACACTGTATGAAGCGGGAGTTCCGGAAGATGCAGTTGCATTCGTTGCTGGAAATGGATCAGAGATAGGCCCCATCCTTTCAACACACAGAGACATAGCAGGCATACTGTTCACAGGATCACGGGATTCTGGAATGAGCATTTACAGGAATGCACTGAGCGGGAAACCGAAGATAGTCATCACTGAAATGGGAGGAAAGGATGCAATTATAGTTACAGAAAAAGCGAATATAGACAAAGCTGTTAATGGTGTGTACAGAGCAGCTTTTGGTTATTCAGGCCAGAAATGCAGTGCATGCTCAATCGCTTATATTGGTGATAAAATATACGATACTTTTGTGGAGAAGATCAGGAAGATTACTGATGGCCTCAAGATAGGAGATCCAAGGGAGGTTGATTCGTACATGGGGCCGGTCATTAACAGTGAATCTTTTGAGAAGTACAAAAAGTTCATCGAAATCGCAAGAAAAGAGGGAAAAGTCATATCAGGAGGAACGGTTCTTGAGAGAGGCGGATTCTATGCAAGGCCTACACTTGTAACAGATCTGAAAGAAGATTCATTCATTATAAATAACGAACTGTTCCTTCCAATTCTTGCCTTAGTAAAGGTGAAGAGCCTGGATGAGGCAATACACCGTGTAAACTCGTCAGAATACGGCCTGACTGGAGGAATATTCACCGAGGACAGGGAAGAGATCAACAGGTACTTCAATGAGGCTGAGGTTGGAGTTGTTTACGCAAACAGGGAAAGAGGCGGCTCCACGGGTGCAATGGTTGGTTCCCAGCCCTTCGTCGGATGGAAGATGAGTGGTGTCAGCGGAAAGGGGACGGGATCATTCTACTACCTTCAACAGTTTCTCAGGGAGCAATCCCAGACAATTGCTCACTGAGTTTTCCCCGGTGGAAACTCTCAACACCCATATTTTCTGAAATAATTTCCATAAACAGGGCTTTTTCCTTCTCCATGTCATATTTTTTCCCACTGATTTCGCTGAGTGACGTCATGATTTCAGGCGACATTCCGCATGGATTTATGGCACTGAATTTTTGAAGGTCTGTGTTAATATTGAGGGCTGTGCCATGCATAGTTGTGCTTCCCTTTATGGAAAACCCGGTTGATCCTACTTTCCAGCCATTGTGCCATATGCCAGTTTCCCTGTGCAACCTGGATTCCACCCTGATTCCATGAGTTTTCATGTATGCAGTCTCAATTCCATGGGCCAGGTTTATTATTCCAAGAACGTTTGTTCCCAGTTTTTTCATGTTCATGATATAATATGCCACAATCTGTCCCGGCCCGTGATAGGTAATTGACCCGCCCCTCTCTATCCTTACAGGATTAGGGATTCTGCTGTCAATGTGTTCCGTGTGAATCCCACATGTGTAGGTTTCAGTATGCTCGCACAGGATTATGTGAGCCTGGGAGCCATCCTCTTCAACGTCTGAATTGATTTTTCTCTGGAACTGGAGCACTGGCAGGTATTCTTCAATACCTCCCAGATGAAAAAAAATTTCTGCATCCTTAAGTCTGTTTTTCCAGTCTTTCTCTGACATCATAGAATGTTCTCCAGAGTTCCTGCGGGAAAGTGTCTCCAAAGCTCCTGAAGAATGGCTCAATTAGTGTGAATTCCCCCAGGAAAGATGCGGAATCAATCTTCAGTATCTCTTCAAGGTCTTCGTCGGATATTATATCTGAGCAGTTCAGATCGAACGATCTTGGAACAAATCCCATTGGTGTGTCTGTTGCGTCCTTTATCTTGCCGTTCACCCTGGAAATTATCCATTCAACCACATGCATGTTGTTTCCGTATCCTGGCCAGATGAACTTTCCTGAAGAATCTTTCCTGAACCAGTTGACGTTGTATATCCTTGGTGGATCTGCCAGTTTCTTTCCAATGTCGATGTAATGCTGGAAATAATCACCCATGTCATAGGGCATGAAAGGCCTCATTGCCATTGGGTCATTCCTGAGTTCCCCAACCTTGCCTATTGCGGCAGCAGTGGTTTCTACCCTCTGCATTGCACCGTACAGAACTCCCTCGTTCCAGTTTTTTGCCTCCATGACAAGAGGCAGGAGATCACTCCTCCTTCCCCCGAACAGGAAAGCGGAAACCTTTGCACCATCCACATTATCATATTCAGGAGAAAGATACCTGAACTGTTTTATAGGTGTTGAGAACCTCGAATTTGGATGAGCCATCTTGTCGCTCCCTTCATACTTCCTTCCCTGCCAGTCGATTAAATTCGCAGGTGTTTCTCCATCTCCCTCCCAATGGGGATTTCCGTTGTCATCAATGGCTGCATTTGTGAATATTGTATTGGATCTTATTGCTTCCATGGCCCTTGGATTCGTCCTGTCGCTGGTATGGGGCAGTACTCCAAAGAAACCGAATTCTGGATTTATTCCGGAAAGGTGGCCATCTCTCACATGCATCCAGGTTATGTCATCGCTGACAAGTGAAGTTTCCCATCCATTCATTGCATATTTTTCCGGTGGAGACAGCATTGAGAGATTTGTCTTCCCGCTTGAGCTTGGAAATGCCCCGGATATGTAAGTTGTTTTTCCCATAGGGTCCTTAATTCCAATGAGCATCATGTGTTCAGCCATCCATCCCTCATTTTTTGCCTTGAATGATGCGATTCTGAGTGCATGGCATTTCTTGCTGAGCAGTGCGTTTCCACCGTAGTTTGTATTGAAGCTTACCACCATGCCCATTCCATTGTTTTCTTCTGGAAAGTGCATCACGTACCTTTTCTCTGGGTTGAGATCAACTGTGGAATGAAGGCCGAGCACAAAACTGTTCTTCATTGCTATGGAACCCAGTGCCATCATTCCAACCCTCGTTATTTTGATGAGGTTAAGTACTACATACAGACTGTCGGTTAACTCTATTCCGCCATCCCCATATTCTGATTCAAGAGGACCAAGCCAGTATGGAACGACATAGAGCGTTCTCCCGTTCATTGAATTTCTGAGGTTCTCAACAGCAATTCTCATTGCTTTATTTGATTCCATGTAGTTATTTGTAGGACCTACCCTGTTGGATTTTGTGCATATATATGTATCCTTCTCAGATCTTGCAACATCAAAGTGTGGACTCCTGGAAAGGTATGAATTTGGATAGTTTTTTTCGTTGAGCCTGATGAGATCGCCACTGGACACAAGCTTTGATATTACTGCGTTTTCGTCAGAACTGTCGACAATCTTCATTTCAGATGCCCCAGTCAGAACCGCATATTCAATAATTGAATGTGCCATTTTTCTCATTAGAATAGGATTTTTTCGCTCCATTCCCTGGACAAATGGACTTTTGCCCAATTTTTCCATGAATACCATTATCAATTCCTTTTCCGAAGCAACGTTTTCAATTCCTAACATGCAATTACCTGCTATCAGTTGATTATTTTTTTATGGATATAAAGATATTGCAATCCAGTTTATGCAAATGCATCACTCCCCTGTCAAAAATGAAGAAGATATGAAATAATACAGGGAAACTCTCCCCATTGAAAAAAATTTAAATAGAAAGCCCGATATACACCGTGATCCTATGCCAGAAAATGTTGATTTCAAGGATCTGAACATCATTGAAGTGTCTATCCTTGTTAAAATTCTGAAAGGCGAGAAAAATTTGGCAAGCATAGGAAGAAATCTTGATCTTACCCTGCAGGGAGTCAGATATTATGTGAATTCCATGAGGAAAAAGAAATATCTGGCAGATCTGTCTGTAACACCGCAGGGATATGAATTTCTCACCAAGAGTCTGGAAACATTGAAAGGATTTCTTTCAAGCAGTTCTGATCTTCTGTACAGCATGCATGACTGGGAAATCATTTGCGATGAGGAAGTGCATGAGGGAGATACTGTGTACCTCTATATGAAAGATGGCTACCTTCATGGTTCCGGGAATGTGAAAACTGAGGCCACAGGCATAGTGAATGGTGATTCCGGTATTGGAGAGAGGGCCCTCATTCATGACATAAGAGGCATCATAGATGTCAAGTTCGGAAAAGTGTCCATACTGATAATAAAAAATATTTCATATGAGAATCCAGTAAAATACATCGATGAAGTGACGGAAATTCTGAAGAAAGATACCGGGAAGAATATACAGGTTTTTCTTCTTGGGGAAGGAATTTTTTCAATTTTCTACAAATTTGATCATTTTGAACAGTTTGCCCCTTTGCAATCAGGTTTCGATGCTGCTACCCGTGGACTTGATGCTCTTGTGATATGTTCTGAAGAAGCGTTCAACCTAAATTTCGAGGAATTTACATTACTGAAAGAAAAGCATACTGGAATTAAAACAGAACTTCATTTTCTATAAATATAAAATTAATATTATTTTTTATAGATTAATTTTATATTATTTAAGCTGAGACAGAATAATTTAAACAATATCAAAATATAAAATTTGTGAGAACTACATAAATATTTAAATAAGTTGAATTTATGACTTATTTGTTTATGAGGTGTTTGTGATGGAGGAAGATGAAGGTGACCGTGGGAAATCATATTCTTGCAGATATGTATGGTATCAAGCCCGAGCTCCTGGAAAGAAAAGACACTCTGATAGATATAATTGAGGAATCTGTAAGGGTTGGAAACCTCACGAAAATATCTTCGGATTATTACCAGTTTGAGCCATCGGGGGCCAGTGGCGTCGTTCTCCTTGCAGAATCACATATTTCGTTTCATACCTGGCCTGAATTTGGATTGATAACAATAGACCTGTTCACATGCGGGGACCCGGGAAAGGCGGATGTTGCATTCGAATATATCCGGGAAGCACTTCAACCGACCGAAATAGATTTTGTAAAGAAGAAAAGAGGAGAAAAAACGCCGGAACCCATGCTTGTTCCTCAGGGCCAGGAAGCATAAAGTAATAATTATGAATTGGAAAAGCGTTACTGTAATTGTTGCTCTTTCCCTTCTTTCCTTTGTCCTTTCATTGATCCACAGCATTTTCGCGTATTTATCCATAATACCTCTTTCTATATTCATACTTGATGAATCCAGTGATGCCTTTTTTGAAGAAATCTATGATTCACTGACCCCTGCTGTGAGATATGGCCTTAGCATCACCCTTCTTGCCTTTATAGTTTCACTTGATGAAATATTGGTTTCAATCAGTTCCATAATGACTGGTTATGCCGAAATTTCTGCAGGGGCCCTCATAGGTTCCGATGCCATAACAGTCCTTATGGTTGTTCTTATTCTTATGGCAGTAAGAAGGAAACTTGATTACAGAAAAACCATACCATACGTAATATTTCCTGCCTTCCTGATAGGGGCGGGGATTCTCTCGGAGTACCTGAATCTTTCTTGGATTTCGAATATGCTCTACGCTGCAACAATATTGATTTCAGTAGTTGTATTAATTGCTATTTCATCAAAAATATTGAAATCCACAGGAAAGATGACAAAGTCCGAAACAGGAACCCCATTTAGAAATATAGCATTTGGAGCGTTCTATCTTAGTTTTCTGACAGTTGGTGCATATTATCTTTCCTTCAGCACTGTTGAGGTCTCTTCTTACTATAATATCAGTTATTTCATTGGAGGATACGTGATAGCAGGTGTTGTCGGCTCATTGCCGGAATATTTCATGATAAGGGATTCCATGAAAAATGGCAACACAGATGACGCTTCCGGTATATTTGTTGGCAGCACGATCATAAAGGGAACTATTCTCCTTCCACTTGTTTCAATATTTTTCGGGTACTCCTATCCACTTGATAATTTCTTCATCCTGTTTTCCATAATATGCACAGTTACCCTCATCCCTTTCATGAAGGTGAGATAGTATCACATTCTTGTGCCCCAGAATATATTTTCTTTCCTCTTTATTTTAATAATTTCTTCCAGAGTTTTCATGGTATCATCGTCAAGGGAACTAATCCGTAGATTTTTTACTACCTCTTCAGTTATATCCACAAAAATATCCTGATCGGGAAATATCTGCCTGTTCAAGGTCACACCCTCGATGGAAACTGCCACCTCTGAACCCGCATCAGCGAATTTCTTGGATATATCGCCTTCCCTGATACTTTTTATTGTTCCAGCATACTTACCGTCAGGCCGTATAAGGTTATCTCCAACTTTCAGCCTCCCTGAATTGATCCTGACTCCAACGATAACTGGCTTGGCTGCCCTGAAAATATATTCCGGAATTATCCGTATTCTGGAGGGTACAGGCATTCCCTGCTTCCTCTCTTCCTCCATGTCCTCTTTCCTTTTCCTCAACCATTCGTCAACGGACTGCACCAGGCCGTATATTATATTTGAAGTAACCACGCCGATATCATTTGATTGCAGTGCTGTTTTTGCATCAGATGAAATGCCAACGTTGAAACCTGCCAAAATCCTGTTCATCTGATCTGGCAATGTTGAAACGTCAATTATATCTCTTCTGTTAATTTCTCCAATTTCTGCAGTCCTTATGGAAATATTTTTTTGTTTGAGTTCAAAAGCAACTGCTTCAAGAGAGCCAAGAGTATCAGCCTTAAGCGTTATTCCATTTTCTGAAAGTTCTATCTTTACAGTGGTCTCTTCCATCAATTCAGTTCTGGCACTGCCAATGTTGGTGCTATCTATCTGTATAAGCGTTGTTCCGGGTATAACATCAAATTTGTCTGAAATGACAATCCTAACTCCGCTTGCAGATGTTACAGTCTTCTTCTCAACTGCTTTTGCGGATCTGTTTGATTTGTTTACAAACAGGGCCCTGACCTTTGTTTCCTTGATTCCTTCTGATGTATTCACCAGAATCCTGTCGCCAATCTGAATAGAACCCTGATAAAGTATTGCATCCAATGTGGTACCTATGGATTCATCTCTTCTCATTTCCAGTATGCTTGCCTTGGCCTTTCCCTCAACGTTCGATATTGATTCAGCAAGAAATCTTTGTGCAAGCCCGGAGATTGTCAACAGTATCTCCATCAAGCCGATTTTGTATTTTGCGCTTACTGGAACTATAGGGATTGCCTTTGTGAAATCAGATATTCTATCAAATCTTTCTGATGGAAATTCCTGAATATACATTTGATTTACAATATCATAGAGTTTTTTCTCCAATTCCTGAACATATTCATTTCTCTGATTTTTTAAGAATTCAGAAAAAGAATTCTCTGAGGTTTTTGTATAGAATGGAATGAGATCTATTTTGTTTGCAACTATAATAAATGGAGATTTGAATTTCTTTAAAATATTGATAGATTCGATTGTTTGAGGCATCAATCCATCATTTATGTCTATTACCAGAATTGCAATGTCCGCAAGTGCTCCTCCCCTTGCACGCATGTTAGAAAAAGCAACGTGACCGGGAGTATCAACAAAAAGAAGACCTGGTATCCGGAACATGCTTTTCTTATATTTTCCACCAGATAGTTCAATAATTCTTTCAACATCTATTTCAGTAGCGGCAATTCTCTGAGTAATTCCCCCTGCTTCCTTAGAGGTAATAAAAGTACCCCTTATGGCATCCAATATGCTTGTCTTGCCATGATCAACATGACCAAGAACAGAAATAATTGGCTGTCTTAAGGTTGACATACAAAAAATCGCACCTCAAAACAGGTTTTCGTCGCCATATGAAAATGGATATATTTCATTGGCATTAAAGAATATAGGGCCTTCGTGGTTATATGATTCTTCAGAATCTGATGCATGTATTATGTTTTTATCTATGCTTATGGAATAATCTCCCCTGATAGTACCAGGTGCTGCCTTTGAACCATCTGTTGCCCCAACAAGGTTTCTCACAACAGCTATGGCATTTTTTCCTTCCATTATCATTGCCACAACAGGATCAGATGTGATATACCGAACAAGATCATTGAAGAATGGTTTGTTTTCATGTACAGAGTAGTGGCGTTTCGCCATTTCTTCCGTAACTTTCACAAGCTTCAACGCGACTATGTTCAACCCCTTGTTTTCAAGTTTCTGGATTATATTGCCTGAAAGTCTTCTTTTCAAGCCATCAGGCTTGATCAATATGAGTGTTCTCTGATTCATGAACTGCCACCTCCGGTTCCTCTGTTTTCTTGTGAGATTCTGAGGCTTTCCTGAGTTTTTTGAGATTCTGGTATTCCGCTGTCCACTTAACTTTCCTGGGAACTCTTTTCAGTTTCAACATATTTATTCTACATTTCCTGCTGCAGAAATTCATCACGTTGCCGTCTTTTCTTATATATGTCATACCTGCGCCAGGTTCTATCTCCTGGCCACAGAAGTTGCAAGTTTTATTTACCAATTTCTTCACCTAATGGAGAGTTTCTTTGCTTCCCTTGCAGTTTCTCTGAGCATGAGTATATCTCCGACTGCAACAGGGCCTATCACGTTCCTTGCAATGATTCTTCCCTGATCTTTGCCTGAAAGTACCCTAACCTTTACAGTGGTAGCCTCACCAGTCATCCCTGTTCTTCCCATTAATTCGACAACTTCTGCTGGTGTTGCATCATCCGCCATTCCAGTTCACCTCACTTGCTGAGTTCGGAAAGCTCAGAGGTAATCTGTTTATAGAGTTCCTCATTCTTCCCATATTCAACTATTGAAATTGAAGCTGCAGAGCCTATTCCAACTTTTGAACCGAGATCTCCCTTTCTCTTAACATAAGCAAAATGAACTTTTCTCTCCTCACAGAGTTTTGGTATAAAATAAACAACTTCCGGTGGGTTAACATCTTCTGATATTACAACCAGTTTGCTTGTCCCATTTTCTATTGTTTTGATAACCTCGTTGGTTCCTTTCTTTATTTTGCCATTCCTGTAACTATTTTCCACAAATTCCAGAATCTTCTTTTCTAAAGACTCGGGAGTTTCAAACCTGACATATGTTGCTTTGTCCATGTTATATTCCTCCTTCACAGAGTAAGCCCTTAATTTAAGAACCTATAAATAGTTTTTTTATAGGTTCAGGTTTATCCTATTTATTATCTAATTTGTATTTTATTCTTCCTCAATCGCCATCGGAAAGTTTATGACTTCCATTATTTTTGTTTCCACTATCTTGCCCATGGTAGTTATCGGTTCCGGAAGTTTTCCCTTCAGGTTATGTTTCCTGTAAAATACTGCATAGACCATTGCAGGAAATGGATAATAATTGATTACTCGGAACAAAGATATGAGAAGTTTCTGCGCCTTCGCAGCTTTTTGCATCTGTCCCCGGATTACGGAATCATATACTTCCAGAGCCAGGGGGTTGATGTTTGTTGTACCACACACTCCTCCTCTGGCACCCATGATTAATGATTGAAGAAGCAGATCATCCTGTCCCTGGTACAATTTTAATTTCGTTGAGAACGTTGAACACAATTCATTGAAAAACCTAATGTCGCCGGAACTATCCTTGATGCCTTCAATGTTTCCAATGTTTTCAACAATGGTTGAAAAGGTCTCAATTTCTATTCTTGAATTCGTAAACTGTGGAATGTTGTAAACGAATATCTTGCCATTAAAAACAGATGAAACAGCTTCAAAGTGCCTCATTATCCAGGATTGCTCCGCCTTCAGATAATAGGTTGGCTGTAAAACAATTCTTCCAAACCCCAAATCATCAGCATACTTTGCCATTTCGATGGCCTCTGTAGTGTTTTGCGAGCCAACTCCAACAATGGTCTCGAAATCTCCACCTTCCTCCTGTATTATTTTAAGAAAAGATTTCTTCTGTTCCATTGTCATCAAGTTGAAAAGTCCGTTGCTGCCTAGGGGAAAAATTTTTTTAACGCCCATTTCTCGTAAGTCTTCAAGGAAAATTTTGGTATATTCCCTTGATGGAATGGCTTCTGAGTCGAATGGAGTTATAATTGGACAGATAATGTCCGCTCCTTCTTTATTCATGTGTATACCAGATTCGTTCACTGTAAAAAAAGTTTACATAATATCCTAAAAAATTAATAAAATTTTAAGCGTCTATCAAAAAAATAAAATTGAGATATTTATAAAAAAAAGAATGGTTTATTCCACTTCTGGCAGTGGAACTCCCTCTTCTCTGAGTATATTCTTCACGTCTTCTTCTCCGTACCCTGAGTAAAGTGCCAGGAAATAGAACACTAATGCATCTATTATCATGACCACATTGTCCCATGGGAAGAATAAAGGTGCTGCGTTAGGCGGTGTGTAGCTGAGATATGGGCCGAATGCTCCATAGAATGAAAGTGGTGCAAGTGTAAGTATGAAGAATATAAGCCAGAAACCAGACCTGATTTCCTTGTTGGTTCCATCCTTTGCGGCATTGAAAAGGAATAGCGTTACTCCAATGACGAAAAGTGCAAAGACTCCAAACAGGATCGGGAAGTATGTAAATACACTCGATGGTGCTGAAACTGGAGTGCTGGCATGCAGGTTCAGATATGCAGGATTGAGCACTAAAGTGAACATCAGGTAGAACAACACTGCTTCAATGGCCCAGTAAACTATACCGAGAATATTTGCGATGTTAGTCTTCAACTTCAGTTCCTTGGGTGCATAGAACATTATGTATATTGGAAGACCTGCAAGTATTGCGAACACAAGAACCATCTCAAGGAAGTATCCCGACCAGTAGACGATCAGGGCTGCTGCTACAAATCCCACTGGAGCTATTATGGAACTCAATGGAAGTTTGAATGGCCTGTGCAATTCTTTTACAGTTTTCCTGAAGTGCCTCAGTGCAACTCCGCCCATTATGTATGTGAAGACTGTTGCACTGGATATGAATCCTACCAAGAGATACCAAGATGGGAAAGGCGCAATGAAAATCGAACCTATTACCACTGAAAGAATAAGTGCGAGAATCGGTACACCGGTCTTTTCCTGAACCTTGTGGATTTTAGATGGCAAATATCCATCGGTCGAGAGACCGTACAGGACTCTTGTACTTGTACCCATGTATATCCAGCCTGTTCCTGAAGGTGATACGACTGCATCAACAAGGAGTATTGTTGCGAAGGCACCAAAGGTTGCAAAGATTGCCTTTGATGTGAAGAGAGTGTAGAAAGGACCTGTTGCGTATGCTGATCCATAAAGTCCGGTCCAGTTGTTTCCAGATATGCCTCCTGTTTTGAAATTTATTGCACCTATGAAAGTGAGTTGCAAGAAAACATATACTACCATACCGATTATTACTGAAAATATCAGTGCCCTTGGAATGTCCTTCTGCGGATTTTTTGCTTCTCCCCCAAATTCAAGAGCCTGCCTGAACCCAAGGTATGAGAACACTATACCGGCAGTTGGTATTGCAATGAATACATTTGCCATACCAGTGGAGCCTGGCAAACCATAGAATCCCTGTGCAGTGAAATTTGATGGGTTAAAGAACGCGAATAGGAATATGAAAGTCAAAGATGGTATGATCAATTTCCAGTAAACGAAATATTGATTCCATTTGCCCAAGAACTTTATTCCAAAATAGTTCAGAAGGAAAAATCCTACCATGAGCAATATTGCTACTGCAACTCCAGAGGCAGAGAGGAGTGTTAATACACCGCCGCTTGCATAGATGTTTGTTTGTGTGTAGGAAAGAGAACTTAGTGCAGGGAAAGATGATAAATAAGTGACTGCGGCAATTGCTTCAATGGCCGGTACTGTAATGGCAGAAAGCAAATATGCCCACCCCAGAATGAATCCCGTATAACCACCATGCGTGTAGTGCGGGTATCTAACTATTCCACCAGACTTGGGTATAGCTGCTGATACCTCAGCGTAGACCAATGCTATAAAGATGACCATTATGCCACCAATTATCCAGGATAGTACTGATGCCGGGCCTGCAGTAGCGGCCCCATAAAGGACACCAAATAACCATCCAGAACCTATTATTCCACCTAGCGATAGAAATAGGAGTTGGATAAAACTCAGTTCTTTCCGAAGTTTTTTGTCGGATTCGGCTACTTCCATAAAAATATATACATACTCATACTATATATATTTTCTGCAAAACAGAAATATAGTCTGTGATGTATACAAATTATTAAAATTTTTCAAAATTTAAATGCTGAAAATTGAAATGCTAAATGCCAATGTTTTCCATATTG
>JAKAYK010000027.1 GCA_021826765.1 Thermoplasmata archaeon
ATGCTGGATTGATCGCTGTAGGGAGGGGCACTCCCGAATTCACGCCCGTGGAGATTGGAGCTCTGCCAATGGCAACTTCGGTCTTTGAAACGGGAAGCCCCCTGCGTTAGCTGGGGGAGGATGTCACGCCTGTAATATCCTGAAAAAAATTCTGTGTTCAGGACGCTGACATGATTCCCAAGCCTCAGTCCATGCGGGCTGATGATCACAACAGTTTCGGAATCATCTCCAACAGTTACCTTCTCTATTGCATCATGCATTTTCCTGCTTTCCTCGTTTGGCAGGTCTAATATTTCATCTCCGTGAGGGATGACATAAACCCTGTTAAGGCTCATAATACATAAGAGATATCACAACAATAATATCTTTTTCATACTCTAAAGGTTCAGGATATTTTCATACGCACCAATGATTTTCCAGGCAACAGTCCAGATGGTCAGTTCATTATCGAATATGGAAAAAGACTCAATCTGGGAATATACATCACTGGTGAAATCACCATCTGAAAACCCGCCAATGAAAACGTTCAGGTCCTTCTCTACGCATATTTCAGACGTACTTCTCCTGACTCCCTTCGGGGAGAGCAGGATGTTTTTCATCCCCTTCTCAAGGAGTTCATCCCATTTTCCTTCCTGTGCACTCATCAGTATTTTTCCATCAGGAGTTTCAGTCTTTCCTGATACGAGGAGTTTTTCCATGAGTCCTGCAAACCTGTTGTAGGATTTGGGAACTCTTGTTTCCTGGTCTATTCTTATTATGATGTTATTTTTCGTATGTATTCTGACGGAAAGAAGCCCCTTCCTGTTGAGTATGGAATCCTGAACGACATTCAGGAACATGTGAAAAATATCGGGCCTGCCCATCCTGTTGGACATCCCTGGAAAGTATCTATCAATTGCACTGTGCATGTAATTTGAATCCAGCAGCATTCCTTTGTAATTTTTTCCATTGTTTTTTGCAATCTTGCGTATCTGGTAATCATCCCACATTTTCTCCGGAACAAGTTCCAGTTCAGAATCAATAAGGTTCAGGTTCAACATAAACAGGTTGTTCTCTATCTTAATGATATATTTCTTTTTTCCTGTTGTTCTGTCATCAGAGTTTCAATGTTCAGATTGGGTTGAATACTGAAATATGGAAGACAATCTCAAAATTTCAAATAAATTGAAATGTAATGAGATATACTGAAAGATGAAATGGTCAACGATAATTTTTCAGTTGATGAAATAAACACAGGTTCTTCTGAGCACAGAAGTATTTTGCACGAAGAAATTCCCATCACGGTGGCCTATGGTGATGGAATAGGCCCTGAAATAATGGAAGCAACTCTTCGAATTGCGAAAGCTGCAGGTGCAAGGATCAGGATTGAGACAATACAGATTGGTGAATCCGTCTATGGAAAGGGAATATCTTCAGGTATAGAACCTTCAGCGTGGGAGTCCCTGCGAAAAACAAAGGTCTTTCTGAAGGCCCCCATAACAACCCCACAGGGAGGTGGATTCAAGAGTCTGAACGTTACTGTCAGGAAGACTCTTGGACTCTATGCAAATATCAGACATTGCCCTTCTTACTCCCCGCATATTTTCACGAAGCATCCCGGCATGGATGTTGTCATAATCAGGGAAAATGAGGAGGACCTTTATGGGGGTATAGAACATAGGCAGACTGCAGATGTGGTGCAGTGCCTGAAACTCATATCAAAGCCAGGGTCAGAAAGGCTCATAAGGTATGCATTTGAGTATGCAAGAAGATATGGAAGAAAGAAAGTAACCTGCTTCACCAAGGACAATATAATGAAGATGACGGATGGGATTTTCCATAAGATATTCGATGAAGTATCAAAAGAATACCCTGATTTGCAGAGTGAACACTGGATAGTCGATATAGGTGCTGCAAAACTGGCTGACAGGCCAGAGGAATTTGATGTGATCGTACTTCCCAATCTGTATGGAGATATACTTTCTGACGTTGCAGCCCAGATCTCCGGTTCAGTGGGTCTTGTGGGAAGTGCAAACATAGGTGAAAACGTGGCCATGTTTGAAGCAATACATGGTTCCGCACCCAGGAGGGCAGGACAGAACATGGCAAATCCATCGGGATTAATTCTTGCATCTGTCCAAATGCTTGTTCATATCGGGCAGGTCGACATTGCTGAAAAAGTACACAATGCATGGCTCAGGACAATTGAAGATGGCATTCACACCTACGATATATATGATCCAAACTCATCGAAGGAAAAAGTTGGAACAAAGGAATTTGCGGATGCAGTCATCAGCAGACTTGGGCAGAGGCCATCAGAATTGAAGCCTGTGAAATATCATGGTCAATCAAAGCCCATTGAAATCAGGCTTAAAAATAGGCCAAAACCCCTGAAGCAACTTGTTGGAGTGGATGTCTTCCTTGATTGGGAAGGAGAACCTGAAACTCTTGGCAGGAGTCTTGAGGCAATTTCAACCACTGAACTGAGTCTTGTGATGATCACGAACAGGGGCACGAAAGTATTTCCCGGGGGCCTGCCTGAAACCTTCTGTGTGGATCACTGGAGATGCCGCTTCCAATCGAAAACCCTGAACAAAGAAGTGAGCAATGAAAACATTCTTGCTCTTCTGTCAAAATTGGTGTCATCCGGTTTCCCACCGATCAAGACCGAGGGTTTGTTTTTATTCGATGGTCTGCCCGGATTTTCCCTTGGCCAGGGCCAGTGACTGGCCTGCAACAACATTTTCTATTTTTGAAAAAACATGTAATACAACGAAATTGAGAAAATTCGAATATGGAATCGTAAGCTTTGGGTGTAAGGTACTGTTTTTATTATATTTCGTGTATTCTGTTCATAAACACTTCCAGAACAAAAACATACAAGGGTTAAACAATGTCCGGTCCAGATGGAATTTGAGCGATTGAAAAGTTTTTTAGCTAATTCACATCTTTCGGTGTGTTTCTCCAGGAATGTATGGCTTAGATATTTTGATCACAAAGTTCTCGTCTGTATAAATGTCCGGTGATCTAAAGTATATATACAAATATGCATATATACATTTATGGTAAAGGTCATTTCAATACAGGATGATGTTTACGCCGAATTATCCAAGCATAAAGACAATAAGTCATTTTCCCAGGTTATAAGAGAACTTATAAAAGCCTCCAAGACTGAGACGTCAATAGGAGATCTCTCACGATTCTATGGAATTTTGAGAGATGAGGATGCCGAGAAAATAGACCTGAAAGTCAGAGAAGGAAGAAAAAATGCCGTACCTAGAGAATTGAACGACGTGAATTGAAATGCCACCTATTTTGGACACAAACGTTTTGATAAATATTGTAAAGGGCGATAAGAAAACAAAAGAAACACTCTACAAACATAAGAGAGAATCCGCGAGCATCACTGTTGTCAATAGATACGAATTTCTACGTGGAGTGTATTCATCTATTCCTCAGGGAGCAAAAAGGGATAAACTTTTTGATTTCCTCGATCAGTTTAAAGTGTACGATTTTACTACAAGGACTGCCTCGTATTGCGCTGAAGTGTACTACAATCTCAGAAACAATGGTTCGCTGATCAATGAGCTGGATATCATAATCCTTGGAATATGCCTGGAAAACAGTGAATCAATCCTAACAAGTGATAGGGATTTTATCAAAGCGGCAGAGATCACAGGGACTAAACTAGAAATAATTTAGACTGAGATGTTTTTTGGACTTTTGTGCGGGATTCAGGAAGGAGTTTCTTACCTGTTTGTCCCCCCATCCCAGAAGCCATAAAATTCCAGTTATTTTTAGAACCCACATTTGTGTTTCCTTCAAAAGATCATAAGAGTGTTAATATGAAAAATTCATAAGGTTCGGATCCCGGTCTTTTTTTGACCCCAATTTGTGTGAATTCAAACTAACTTTCATCAAGAATAGGCAGAAGAACTATTATTTTGCAAGATATAGAAGATTATGGTTTATGAAAATCTTCCTGTACAGGGAGGAAACATCTACTATGAAGAAACCGGCAAAGGAATCCCAGTGGTCTGACTCATGCCGGCTACCTGGATAGCAGGATGTGGGATAACCAGATCAGGTACCTGTCCGCGGATCTCAGGGTCATCAGATACGATGTCAGGGGATTCGGAAATCTTCAAGAATCTCTATTGGAAAATATTCAAATGGCGTTGACAATGCGGAGGGCCGGGTCCAATTATTGTTCTAATCGAATAATTCATTTACAGTTTATTGAAAAATTTTTATTCATAATTCTTTACTTCAAGTAAAGATAATATGGGCCCAAGTACTTGTAATTTATATGGTTAAGAAGGTTACGATTAGTTCAAAGGGCCAGATCACACTTCCTAAAGATTTGAGAGATAAATACCATCTTAGCTGTGGAGAAACTGTTATTGTGTCAGATTCAGGAGAAGGCATTATTATCAGACATGGGAAGGGAACTTTGAGAGGGATGTTAAAAGGAAAGGTGGACACCGAAGGATTCGAGAAAGATATTAAAGGCTTGAGAGAAGAGTGGAAGTTGTGAAAAACTTCATAACAGATACGGTTAGATTAGCTAGATATCTAGAGGATAAATTGCCATGTCCTGCGTCTGATGTATTTTCCATGGCTGAAAGAGTAGAGGCTTTGATTCCGGTACCGCAGATTGTAATGGGGATTTCATCTAAATTGCAATGAGGGGGAGACTGAGATTGGCCGATCCGAAGAATGCTGTCAAGCGAGTCCTGGATGAACTAAGAGGGACCTCTTTTATATTCCAATCCAATCTCCCGGAAGATGGATGGGATGTTTTTCTGTCCCTCGATATTCCAGAACTACATGACAGGTTAATAGCAGCAGAGGCACTGACTCGAAGCTTATCGCTTATTTCCAACGATCCTGAATTTCGGAAAGTACACGGGCTTAAAGTAATTTGGGAGTGAGATTATAAATATGCGGATAACCGTATGCGATTATTCTTTTAAACGCAGTAATTATGACCAAAAAACTCTTCGAATAATATACTATTCCCACGCGAGAAAGAGAATACTTTCTATTTCTTGGAGAACACCAGATAGATGACCATAAAGACCTTTCATATATTCCATTTGCTCACTAGACAGAGACTTTTCTTGCTTATACAAAAGGTTGTGTTCTGACTCCATCCAAAGGTACTGCACTATTCCCATACATTGAACCTCAAGATTAATGCAACCATATCTCTCTGGGAATTGTAATTTGAAATGAACCGCCTTATAACCCGTACCTCCACTTTTAAAGTCATCCATAACCGAGGTTGTGAATCCACATTTCCCCACTAAGAAGTTGGTAATGAACTCCACACGAATTGGTTCTATATTTGGAAACCTTAAGAATATAAGCCTTATTCCTACGAGGTCCGAGATTCCACTCTTATTAGAAAACAAATTCTCTGCCAGTTTCTGTTTGGAGACGAAATTCTTAATATCGTCATCGTCTGCGCTAAGTTTTCTGTGGACTTTTTCTATAAGGGAAGGGAGGGACTTTGGTCTTGTCTTGACGAATGGAAAGTTCTCTCCCTTTGCAAAAAACTCATACGCAAGATTGGATATTTCTGCTTCGGCTTCAAGTATAGTTTTATGTTTGCTGGAATAGATATCTTTAACCCAAGTTTCCCAACTATTTTCTGACCCCAAATAGAACACCTCTATGGTGTCTGCTTAGAGTTGACAGGTGGAATATGAGTGGATGATAAGAAAGTGGATGGGGGAAATCGTTCTGTATCAATTCTCACATTGAATTTCTCGCTCCTCTTGATTACCTTACTCTTGACCATTTCACTCAATTTATCCTCTACAATTTTCACTTTTTTTTCCGGCTTCAAAGATGCTTCATCAACGTCTATAATGTCTATGACTTTTTCGTTATATGAAAAAACTATTCTTCCGGCAACTGATTTCATGATTCTTGTTTTATCAGTCATAAGTTTCTCCTCTATACTCATACGCTAACTATCTTGCTAAACTATTTTAATATATCGTTGATAGGCATTTTCACGTACTTCAAGAAATCATGATGCGGAGGGCCGGATTCGAACCGGCGAACCCCTGCGGGAATGGACCCTAAATCCATCGCCTTTAGCCTAGCTCGACAACCTCCGCAATGGCATCCTACATTTACCGGGAGTATATTAAAAGTATTCAAAATTGGTTGAGATGCGAGAAATGGTCTTTCTCTCGATTTATATTGTGGGAGAACTTAGGATAGTATTGGCATTAGCAATTTTCAGTGAATAATTGTAAATAATGGCAAATAACGTTTGGAGGCAAGTTTCTTTAATGATTTCTATCCACCCAGTCCTTCTACAGAAAATTATGTAAATGTGGCACTTATAATGGACACTGTCACCATGAAAATTTATAATGATAAATCGCAGTTTGGGTGGGAAGGAGATGAAGGCCTCGGCGACATCCTTATTTCAAAAATAATGTCTGGGAAGAAGACTGCCACCTGCGCCCCAAAGGTTTCTTACAGTCCTGCAGAACTCGAGTCATTGTACGATTCTGTAGGTAAATATATTACAGTTGTAGACAAATTTGGAAATCCACGTTGTAACATCATTCAAGTTGAGGTTTTTGAAACTAATTTTGGAGACCCGGATCCAAGACTTGTAAAAGGAGAGGATGATGGCGGGGATGTGGAAAAATTCAAGAAAGACCATATTAAGGCATGGAACGGAATGGCATCAGAGAGTATTCCCTTGAATGATGACACTGTCCTTGTTGTAGAGATTTTTAAATTAATGGTATAGCTCTCTGCCTCAGGTCAGGCAAATTTCAAAATTAGTCGAGCCAATAAAATTGTCTTTGTTTCATACCACACCTTCTGAGTAGCTGAGGGATAAAAAAAATGAGATTGAAATATCAATGTCAGTTATTGGTAAATTTTCAAGGAAGATTAGAATCACGGAAACTTCTATTCCTTTGGGAGAGGCAATCACCTCCTTACCCTGAAGCAGTTCCGCAAAACCGCAAAAGACGGAAAAAGGATCAGCACTCTTGCAAGATACCTTCGTAATTTGTTACAAACCCTGTTTCATCTGTCTCCAACACTGCCTTGAAGTTACCTGAACTGTAAATGTATTTCAATTCCGATATTCTTTCATAACTCTGCTTCAGTGGTTCCACATTTAGGCCAGGAAACCTTATCCACGCAACCATGAATTCTATTTCTTCTCCAATTTGAATTGAACTCCTCATCTGATTTTATCTGATAGGCAACCGTTAATCCCATTGCCTTATATTTTGCAGTGAATGAACCCTCAAGTAACCAGCCGGATTCGTAACGGTTCAATCTACACATCTCAAGCGAAGGGAACAAAATGCCCTTCCACATAATCTCATATGAATCACCATCGAAATTTCTCAATTACTCCCCACCATCCTGTACATCCTTTCCAGAGAAATTTGAATTGAATCTCCCAGAAACTTTGCCTGCCCCTGAAAATTCTCCAAAGACTCTCTGTCATTCCAGCATCTAATTCATTACTGGCGAACTATAAGCATTTCTTCAGTTATTTTCCAAGTTTTTCCTGAGCCACTCGAACGTTCTGCCCTCCACCTAAATGAATCCTTCTGAATATCATAGAAAATCCAGTTCATTGGTTTTCCATCAGAGTCCTTCGTCTCAAGCACAATTTCCTCTCCAACTTCCCTGCCAATAAACTCCCGCACAACACCTTGGGTAGGCGAAATCCAGGTGCTTCGCCAGGCATCTATTTTTGGATCATAGAATCTCACTGTTGTCCCCATGTCCGGAACTGACATCCAGACATCCTGTATCGCTCTCCCGCCAAGGATCCAGCCCCAATGAACCTCCCCTTTTGAGTTTTCCCAGGAACCGTCTTCCTTGAGGTTCCTGCACTCAACTATATCCCAGTCTCCCACAAACTGACCAAACAACATTAGTTTGTCCTTTAGGTCGTCGGAAGCGCATTTAGCATTCAACCTCCTGATTGCGGTATTGCTTTCATTTTTATCTTCCATGGTGTTCACATTCACCCAACTTATAATTTGTATATAACGTTTCTAACGTCATGTGACACTATCCTGCTCTGCCCTGAATTCAGGCGACTTCATTTTCAAGTAGGGCACTATTGAAGATATGATCTTCAATTCCGCTTTCCTGAGATGATCAGTGTAATTAGTTCTAGTAATGTTTGTACGAAGTGATATTTGTTCTGCCGTTGATCTCCTCGGTATCTCATAATACCCATTTTCAAATGCTGTAAGCAAAGACCATGCTTGTTTTTCCGTGAGGCCCCCTATTATTGAAGAGGTCGGTACTAGCAAGGCATCATGAATTGCATTTTCCGAAACAGTTGTCTTTGAAATAATTTCAACATTCGATGTATTCTGCAATTCCTTAACCAGTGAGTTCAGATCCTGGCTGGAGAATGAGATGACGTGATAGTATTCCCAACCATTAACATAGATTTTTGGCTGGAGTTCAAGGCACTCATGCCTTTCAATTGATTGAAGTGTTGGTGGTGGAAGTTTGTCACATGAGCAGTGCTGTAGAATGAACTGGCTATTGCCATCTTCTGAAGTGTGTCTTATTACGGTGGAATCAAGATCCGAAAGAAGACTCTTTACTTTTTGATCTATCTCAGAGGAATGGTTATCTGAGAACCTAATTTCAATGACGTCTCTGCTCCAGTTGCACCAGTGGGAAATCATGCTTGAAGGAAGATCTCTTGTAAATTGTGTGTACGGGCATTCATGCTGTACCTTGAACGATAGCTTGTAGTAAGTCACAAACGAAATATTAAGGCGCCCCTTATTAGAATTGGGCTGTCATATGACGGTTTTATTTTTCCAAATTTCAACCTTAATGTAATTTGCTAAATTTATGGCTAATAGAACATTGCTGTTTCGATTTAAGCAGATTTTTAGTGGCGTTCATCAATTCAAATGGGGATGAATTGGAAAGCCATTCCTGTAAAATCCACTATATTATGAATCCATGCAGCTCCTGATAGATCATATGTTTTATCATAATATGTTCCTACAACTAATCCAAAAAAGGTTGCAAAGGTAATCTGGATGATTGTGGTGTCTATTGGCTGCCCCAAAAGGATATTTATTGAGTGAGCGAAACCAAATATCAACGAAGTGATGATGGTCCCCTGTCTGATTTTTATTACTGTTATGGATGAAAATCTCCTGTTTAAGGCTGTTTGTATGGCACCACGAAAGAGGTATTCTTCAGTCCAACCAACAAAAAAGCCTTCGAAAACGAAGCGTAGCGCTACAGGTAATATCCCATAGATAGACACCCATGAATATATCGACATACTCCCGAATTCTGTTGTGAAAATTTCGATGAGGAGAAAAAATACAGCAAGTACTCCGAAAAACTTCAAGTTCTCTTTTGAAGGCAGAAACCTGATTTTCGGTTTTCTTATTCGCGTTAACCGGATTATCACTACACCAAGAATAATATACAAAACGTGGGAAGAGTAGTCGATCGATAGGGCTTGATTGAAGTCAAACATTGTGGTTAGGTCCCCTAATTGGAGACACTATTGTCTTATAAGATTTTATGCTTTCTGATTCTCTTCCATACATTTTTTATTCATCTCCCTTGGTGTTATATATCCTATGGCAGAATGCAATCTCTCACTGTTGTAGAATTCTATGAATCTTCCAATGGTGGATTCTCCTTCTTCAAAGCTCTCAAATTCGAATCTTCTTATGACTTCTCTTTCCAGGATCGAATTGAATGATTCTATGTGCGCATCCTCCTTTGGTGTTGCAGGATGGATCCTCTCATGAGGTATGTTCATCATGGAGAGGAAATTCTCCACATTACAGGACGAATAGGTTATGTATTCATCCAATAAATCGCAGAACTGTTTCATATGTTAAAGCATTTATCTCTTATGGGCATATGGGTCACATGCCTTACATAAAAGTGGAAAATAACCACCTTGTAGTTCCTAACAAAGTCACCATTGGTTACATAGAGGGTGATGGCATAGGACCAGATATTACGACGGCCATGATAGATGTGGTCAATTCTGCAATAGAGATTGCGTATGAAGGAGATAGATCAATCGAATGGGAGAAGATTGAAGCGGGAGAAGAGGCGTATGAAAAGAACGGAAAACATCTCCCAGAAGAATCATTAGATCAGCTTTCCAGATGTGTCATATCAATAAAGGGCCCCCTCACGACTCCTATTGGAAAGGGTTTCAGGAGCCTGAATGTAACCCTGAGACAGCATTTTGATCTTTATGCAAACGTAAGACCGGTGAAATACTTTCCAGGAGTTCCATCTCCAGTGAAAAATCCTGAAAATATGAATATGATAGTATTCAGGGAGAACACGGAAGATCTTTATGCAGGCATAGAGTGGAAGTACGATTCAGAAGAGGCAAAGAAGGTCAGGAATTTCCTGAGCACACAGTTTGGAGTCAATCTCACCGATGATACTGGAATCGGCATAAAACCTATCAGCAAGTTCAAGAGCCAGAGAATTGTCAGAAAGGCACTTGAGTATGCCATAGACAATAAGAGAAGAAGTGTCACACTTGTCCATAAGGGAAACATAATGAAGTATACAGAAGGTGCTTTCAAGGATTGGGGTTATGCTGTTGCAAGTGAGATGTTCGGGGATATTACTGTCACAGAAGATGAATATACTCAGAATCCAGATGCTTTCTCAGGCAAGATCATCGTTAAGGACAGGATTGCAGACAATATGTTCCAGCAGATCCTGACAAGAACGGCAGAATATGATGTTATCGCCACTACCAACCTGAATGGAGATTACCTTTCCGATGCACTTGCTGCACAGGTTGGAGGACTTGGCATTGCTCCTGGAGCAAACATTGGTGACATATATGCTATATTTGAGGCAGTGCATGGAACAGCTCCAAAATATGCAGGCATGGATATAGCAAATCCCACATCACTCATACTCTCCAGTGCAATGATGCTGAACCATATGGGATGGAAGGAGGCTGCAACAAGCCTTGAGAACGCAGTGACAAAATGCTATGCAGAGCAGAAAGTAACCCAGGATCTTGCAAGAATCCTGAACATAAAGCCGTTGAAATGCTCTGAATTCACTATGGAAATAGTCAAGAATATGAAGAAGAACTGAGAAGGGAACTGTTTCCAATATCTCTCTCATCAGTTCCATTCACAGATATTTTTATCGCATTCCCAAACCTCTGCTTCAGATACTCTGTATCATTTATTGAATCAGTGTATATGTTAATCATGTCGGGTGAATTCATTTTCTGAACAATATCTGCACATTCCTTCAGCGAAGCATAGTGAATTATCTGTATGAGGGGGCCATTTATTTCACGTATTTTTTCCGGTGTTTCTCCATATTGTAACGTGAGGACATGAACCGTATCCGGAATGTTATCAACAAAATCCCATCCATTGTTGAGCATCTCTTTAACTGCCGCCTTCGTGCTATCCACTGTTCTTTTTCCGGGGTAATAGTTTATGTTAGAATCTGGGGAATAGGATTTTGTTGCAGTTCTCTTTAGAAGTTCAGAAACCCTGTTCTTGAAATACAGAAACTCCTTGTCACTGACCAGATAAACCTGGCTTGAAAGGCCAAGGTTTGAAACTGAGGCGAAAGAAAGTTTCATCACTGAGCTTATAGCCTTATCTACCTGTGACTGGCCCCTGATGATTGACGGATAATTTGAGGTACCGGTGTATTTGACATCCATGGAATCATGGGTTCCACTCAATTTCCTTCCTTTTCCCCAGATGGATAATGTGGCCCCCTCTGGCGCTTCCTTCAAGTTTATTCCCTGGAAATAATCGCAAACGCCTTCTGACATGATGTTCTCAAATCCGTGCACCCTTTCAGCAAGTTTCTCTGTGATCTTCATGGTTGCAATAGGCGAATCTTTACAGTGTTCTATGTGAATCCATGAAGTTTCCAGAATCGCTTTGG
>JAKAYK010000110.1 GCA_021826765.1 Thermoplasmata archaeon
CCTTCTGACATGATGTTCTCAAATCCGTGCACCCTTTCAGCAAGTTTCTCTGTGATCTTCATGGTTGCAATAGGCGAATCTTTACAGTGTTCTATGTGAATCCATGAAGTTTCCAGAATCGCTTTGGCAAGTTCCTTTGTAAGGGAAAATACTGGCACACCACGATGAAGGAATGAATATCTTCTTCTGCTGAATCCTGAGGTAATTACCCTGCCGTTCCCATAACTTCCATACACCTCGGGGTACGCACGGTAAAGAAGGTAAAGTTTTGACAGTTCAATTTCCCTCCTGCATGATGAGAGGCATTTTCCAGTTTCGGAACTGTACACCCTCATCATAGTATCGTCATTCAGCATTGAAGATAGTTCTTCAAGCATCACGTTCACAATTTCCATAGGTTCCAGCAGTGTTTCCTTCACGTTTTTATTTATGTCTGTTGTGCTGTCATCCACCTCGCCCAGAACACTTCCATCAAATTTGTTGATAACATCCATTTTCACACACTTTCCAGTTTCCAGAAATGCCGCAAAGACCCATATCCACTCCCCATGGGAAATGAACCTTCTATTGTTTTCTGAAGATATTCTTTTCCATTTTCTACTGCCTGCTCCATGCTATTTCCCTTTGCCAGGAATGTCGCAATTGCAGCTGAATATGTATCACCTGTTCCATGGGTGTTTTCGGTATTAATCCTTGGAAGGGAATAATGCGTGATTTTATCTTCATGATAAAGGACATCCATGGAATGCCCAGTATCTGACATATGGCCTCCCTTTACGAGAACAGAAGATCCTGTAAGCTGATTTATCTTTATTGCTGATTTTTCCATGGACTCCTCACTATCTATCCTGATTCCCGACATTATCTCAGCCTCTGGAATATTGGGAGTTACAAGGCAGGCAATGCTAACAAGCTCTTTCATGAGTATTTCTATGGCGTCATCCTTCAACAACTTCGAACCTGTTTTTGAAACCATCACAGGATCAACAACTATTTTTTTTACCGAATACTGTTTGAATGTACTGGCCACTGCATCTATTATTTCACCCGAATAAAGCATTCCAGTCTTTGCAGTATCTGTTCCTATATCTGATAATATCGAATTCATCTGCATTGATACGAATGAAGGCTCCATGGGGGCAATCCCATTGACACCAACACTGTTCTGTGCTGTCAATGCTGTTATGGCAGAGGTAGCAAAGGCCCCAAGGCATGTTATTGTCTTTATATCCGCCTGGACTCCGGCGCCTCCTCCGGAATCTGATCCTGCAACCGTCATCACACGAACAACCATGAATGTTGATTACAAAGATGCATAATAGCATAACCCTGACATCCTATCCATTGCAAGCGATTGGAGGTTCCTGTCATTTTGTTCAGCAAAATATATGGTTCTCACTTCAAGAAAAAGTTTCCACACAAAACTGCTTGATCCAGAATGCTTCTCGAGAAGGATCTTCTGTTCTTAGACGGAATATAAACGTACTTTCAGAGTTTCAATCAATTCTTATATCGTTTCTTCTTTTCTGATAAAAGTATGGCAATTCATACGCATCGCAATCTCAGTTGCTTTCCTGTTCAAATATTGTAAATAAAAAATGTAAATAGACACAGCTGTTGAGATAACACTACAAATCTGGATAAACAATGATGTAAGAAACTAAACATTAAAAAGGTTAATATATGTTTTTACATTTGAGTTATGTGCCTACGTCATATTTGCTCAATCCTAAACCTAAAGGCAGTATATATTTTGGTATTCTATCAACTTTTCTCTCCTTGATTATTTTGGGCTCAATACCGTTTTTAGGCTGGCTTCTGGCAGGAATATTTGGTGGGCTTTCAGCGAAAGGGAAAGGCAGGGGATTTCTGGCTGCATTCCTTGGGGGATTGATAGTGGCAATTTCATTGATTGAGATCTCGCATTATGTTCCTGTTACATCACTCAGTTTTATTCCACATATTACAGGAAACTTTTCGCTTTATACAAAAATTACTGATACAATGCAATATACAAGCAATGCACTGAACACCAACGAGATAAAAACAATCAGCTCCATATTGATTGATGGTGCAGTAGTGACAGGCATTGGCGGTTTCATAGGCGGTTCAATCCTGCCAAACGAAAACACGTTTGAGAACTAGGGGTTTTCCATAAAATATTCTACGCCGACTTCCTCAACCTTTCCATATGTTTTCTTTAATTGTTTACATATGGCATCCTTGAGTGTTTCCCTTCCAACTCCAAGATAACCCATCTCTGAAGGATCAAGCCCACAGGGTTTTATTTTCGCAAATCCTTCCAGAACCTCTCTGCTGTAATTTATGGAAACACCGTGAAAGGAAACTCCATCTTTTACCTTCATTCCAACTGATGCAATTTTTTTATCTCCTGAAGCGCTATTGTAAGCCCAAATCCCGGGCTCACTGCCTCCGTGTACATGAAAGCCAAGTTTATTCAGTGCGCAGGATATAATATTCTCCACCCAGAGTACAAATTTTCTCAGGTCAGGGGCCTCTCCCTGATTGAAAACTCTCACTATTGGGTACACAACCAACTGACCTGGACCATGGTAGGTCACATCTCC
>JAKAYK010000111.1 GCA_021826765.1 Thermoplasmata archaeon
CCACCTCAATTCCGTAAATGTACCAGATCACAGATGCTGCCAATCCTATGTCCCAGAGGAGCAGGTTTACGGAGATGAACTGCCGAATTGTCAAAGAATATGAGATCACTGTGAAAATAGGATATGCGATCATTGGCCCCAATCTTACCAGGCCAATGAATGTTGATCTCATTCCTGTTCCTACAACCTGTGGTTCCAGAACCGATCTTGAGGCCCATGCAAATTCACTTGCAGTCATGTTCAGGAACAGGAGAGGCATGAAAATATACATGTTGTACAGGTATGGATAGAGAAGAAGCATCACCAATGTTGTCACAGTTCCATATGCAAAGGATATCACTGTGTAATTCTTTGTTTCTCTTGAAATGAGCCTTGCTGCAAGGAATCCTGAAAGGGAAGCTCCCAGCAGTGCAACAAATATGATCTCTGCATCAAGTGTTGCTCCTGAGAACTCCACCGGTGCAAGAACATATGCCATCAGTCCGAAGGTGAGATACTGGGAGATTCCAATTGTCACAAGGAAAAGGTAGGAGAAAACAGGGCTGTTCATCTGCGCAACTTCCCCTTCATTGTCAATCCCAAGCTCCTTCTTATCGCTTGACCATCTGCTGTTGCTCTTCTTTCTCTCCCATATATAGGATTCCGGGGTGTACATCATTGAAATTATGATAATTACAACCATTGCAATGGATATGGCTATCAGGAGGATTCTCGCAGTTTCTGTGCCTGTGTTGAAAATGAATATGAAGGCAATGATCGCACTTCCTATATTGTTCATGTTTGTGGTTATGGTCAGCCAGAAGGGCCTTTTTTCAGGTTCTGTGTTCTCCGCCACCAGTGAGAGGGCAGAAGGTTCCTGTCCCCCAACACCGAATTCTGCCAGGACAAGACCAAAAATAAGTGGAATCACTGAATAGCTGAATCCTATGATGATTATGCCTGAAGCGTAAAACAGCATGGAGAGAAAGAACATTCTCCTTCTTCCAAAAAGATCAGAAAGTATTCCAAGAAGGACATTTCCAACCGGAACGGATATGGGCCCGATGAGAAGAAACAGCAGCCTTTCACTGGAATTCAATCCGGTAATAAGGTCCTGCGATGCAATAAGGGGCCCGATGGTGGCCACGATGCCCCAGAATAGAAATGACGCTGAAGTGCCTGTGTACATTGCCTCTTTTGCTCTAACTGAATGTGTCTTATCCAACATTTTTAACTCCCTCCGCCGGTATTATCCGGATCAGGTTCAAAGGGTCGATCTTATGATCCTCTCAGCCTTTACGGCTCCCCATGATCACTCCTTGATCATTTTAAAATATTTAAATCTTGGATATTTTTTCACAAAATGCACGGGAGTGCATATATCTTTTAAGGTAGATTGACATTGTAACCTGATGCAAGTAAGGATGAGGATAATCACCGCATCATACAGGACTGAAGACACAAGAGTGGAACTTTTCGGAAGGTGTGATGACGGAAGATCAGCCACGGTTCTCTGTGGTGGATTCGATCCGTACATTGATGTCATAGAACCTTCAGAGGCAGAAATTTCAGGCATTAAGAAAAATTCTGAATTCAAGAGAATCCAGGAATTGATGCTCTGGTACGATGGGAAGGAGAGAAAATCTTCAAGAATATACTTAAAACATCCGTTTAAGGTGCCTGAGATAAGGCAGTTATTTGTCTCAAAGGTCATGTCTGCGGACATACCATTCCATCACAGATTCATATATGATCTGGATATTGGATCATGCGTTCAGGTGGATGGGGAGCTGTTTGATGACAGGCGCTACTCCTCAGATATTGTGATGGAAACTACCACTGACGGGATAAAGAACTGTGAAGATTTCAACCCGGAAATCAGGATACTCAGTTTTGATATAGAAAACGTGTTTCCTCCAGAGAATGGTGAGCAATTCGGCAGGATACTGATAATTGGCTATTCCATATCCACAGGAAAATCCCCAGAGCATGAGAAAGGGGCCCTCACAGGGGATGAGAAGGACATTTTACGGAAATTCAATGAATTGATAAAGGAAAAAGATCCAGACATACTGATTGGTTACAACATTGACGGATACGATCTGCCTGTGATCGAATTCAGGATGCAACTGTACGACCTAAAACTGAAAATTGGCAGGGATGGCTCAAATGCAAGGAGGGTGAATGGCCAGTTCTGGAGGGTCAATGGAAGAATCATCAGTGATGTCTGGTGGAACGTGAAGAAATATCTCAAGCCAAAGCAGGAAACCCTGAACTATGTGGCCAGTGAACTTCTCGGTGAGGGAAAGGACGACGTGGACAGGCTCAGGATACTGGAAGAGTACAAAAACAGGCCTGATGATGTGATAAAATACTGCATAAAAGATGCAGATCTCACACTTGGAATATTGATGAAGATGCGTGTTGTGGATCACAACATGTTTATGGCAACAGTCACGAAACTTCCCCTTGTGGATACAACAAATGGAGGAACAAGCAATTATGTGGATTCACTGCTGATCAGGATGGCATTCCGGAGGGATATAGCTGTGCCCATGACTGCATCATCAAATCTCAAGAACAAGC
>JAKAYK010000112.1 GCA_021826765.1 Thermoplasmata archaeon
GTTTTCGTATGGCAGATCTGTCATGGTTCCCACCCTGAAACCAATGTGAAGATTCCTTTTTTTAGCCTCTTCCTTTGCTCTCTCAATGAAAACAGGAGTGATGTCTATACCTTCAATGATGAACCCTTTTGAAGCCATAGGGATTGAGAACCTTCCATATCCACATGCAAGGTCCAGAACCTTCCATCCTTTTTTCAATAATTTCAACAGATAGGAGAGTTCTTTCTCTGTATTCTCTGCATTTTTTCTTTCTGAAAGCCAGTCCACCCCCGAGCCCGTATAGAATTCTCTTGAAGTTTTCACCATAGAAGTTCATATTTTGAATGCAGATATATATTCCCTACATCCTGTGCTGAAGTTTCTGCCTGATATGTGTGCATAATATTCATATATCAAGTGGTTCCAAAGGAATTCGAATCTGGAAAGAAAGTTTAGAGAAGTGAAAACTGCAGTGGTGCGAAAAAATATTGAGATGTGCAACCCTGTGGATGAAGGACTTTAAGAAAGGATATGATTCTCACAATGTTTTTTCTTGAACTCGATGAAAATTTGCACCATTCCCATCTTATAATTCTTGCAGTTCCTCGCTGATCTGTTTTCCCTCGAGACCATATTTGTGAAGGATGGACCCCCAACTCAAAGATGGAAACAGAGCTTATCACAGGATCATCTGGCTGCTGGAAGAGTGTCAAGCCTCACCCCTTTATAGCCTATCTCCCTTGCCTCCTGTATAATGTTTCTCACCACATGAACATTTCAGATTCAAGTATGATCAAAAAACGATGTTGCAACTGGATCATTTTCCTATTTGATTGTTTATGTGAATAATTATTCGAAATTGCTTTCCGATTTGGCGGTAATTTTGCATTAAATTTTTAAGGATACCACTATTTGAGAATAGGTTTCATGGATGGTTCAGATTTAAAATCCGAAGACCCGGGCGAGTTGAAACGCCACCTCTCCTTCAGGGATGTCTTCTTTCTTTCCTTTGGTGGGATGTCCCCGCTGCTCAGTCTTCTCACATACGGTGCAGTTGCGCTTTCCTATGGGGGGCTCATTGCACCCATCATCATTGTCCTTGGCACTATGCTTGTTCTTGTCAACGGTTTGGTTGTCATGCAGCTGTCCAAACGGTTCAGGACCTCGGGAGGATATTATACGTACGCTTTCCAGGCCCTTTCAGACAGGGTTGGTTTCAGCACAGGATGGGTATACCTTTTCTATGCATTGCTGTTCGGGATGGCATATGTCACAGGAGCAGTCTATGTCGTGTCCATAATATTTGGATTCCCAATCTATCTGACATTGCTTGGAATAGTATTGCCAGCATCTGTTTTTCTCATATTGGGCATAAAACCATCAGCAACCTATGCAATTTATACAGGAATAGCTGAAATCTGCCTTATCCTTGCAATAGTGGGCATTTCATTCTATATTGGTGGAGGGTCTGCATATCTGCCTGATCCCATCTCCTACCACATCTCAGGGAGTGCCCTGGCCCTTGGGATTCTTTTTGCAATGGGTATCCCCACAGGTTATGGTGCCATTGCACCCATCTCAGGAGAAGTGAAGAACCCGGAGAAAGTTGTGGGCAGATCGGCAATATCCGTCATACTTGCTGGTGGACTGCTTGCATCATTGTTTATTTACGCAATATCCAACCTGCTTATCCAGACAGGTTCTTCCTTCCCTTCAGGTACCTCTTCCCTGCCCATAGTGTCCATAATTCTGGGTAAATTCTCAGTATACAGCAGGTATCTTGCATTCGGGATAACCATTGCCGCAATCAATGATGGAATACTGGCAATCCTCTCATTTGGAGCTGCTGCTTCCAGAACAATGTTCAGGATGGGCTATGACAGGGCCTTTCCTACCATATTTGCGAAGAAATTGAAAAATCAGCCCATTGTTTCAAATGTTGCCGTGTCTCTCGTGATCACAGTATTTCCGCTCATAATGTTCCTGTATTTACCAATATCTTCCTCATTCATAATACTGGGCACAATTGCCTCGCTTGGAGGTTTGTTTATACATATCATGGCAGGAACCTCATTATTGAGGATAGGTTTGCGCAGGGGAAAGCGTCTTGTTATCAGGGGAACAAAAAACTTCCTTGGCATTTTAAATGATTACAGGGAGGCCTTTCTTGCGGGAATAGCTTCTTTGATCACTGCAATTGAACTGATCTATTCTGCATATTCCACGAAACTCGTTTATGCCACGCTGTTTCTTCTCTGGATAGTTGCAGGATATGTGGTTCTGGACATCAGGGATGTAGTCATGAAAGCACCATATATTTCACGCCTGACAAAAGGGGAAATATCTGTTGCTGAGAAATTCAAGGATCTTACAAGCCTGAAGATAAGGAGTGCACTTCCTGATGTGTCTGTATCAGTGGATGATTCCCTGAAATCAGCAGTGAGAAAATGTATATCTCTGGATGCTCAGGGTGCAGTTGTAATAGATAATTCTTCCATACCTGTCGGGACTCTTACCCTGAGGGACGTTTTCATGCTGTCAGATAGTGAACTTGAACGCATAAGTGTAAGAAATTGGT
>JAKAYK010000113.1 GCA_021826765.1 Thermoplasmata archaeon
ATGGCCCCTGTATTGAAAGGAACGTATCGCCCCCAAAATGTGAAGAAAATAAGATATGGGTGAAATGAAATGAACAGAATGGATAATGTTGAAATTCCAGCTACATTGAATGAAAATGCGAAAGATAACCGGAGGCTGTGGAGAACTATTGAAGCGTATGGAACCCTGATAATCGCAAGTGTGATCTGGGGTATGGCTTTCGTTGCAATCAAAGCATTGGAACCAGTGCTCACCCCTGTCAACCTCACCCTGTTAAGATGGTACATTGCTGGTGCAGTTTTCCTTATCCTTCTGCCAATACTGGGAAAGCCAAAAGAGCGTATCAACAGGAATGATATTCCACGCTTGCTGCTTGTCTCATTTGCAAATGTAGTATCCTATCATCTGACATTGAATTTTTCGGAATCGGAAATAAGTGCTGGCCTGGCCCCCCTTCTGACCTCAATTGGCCCCGTGTTCATCGTGATTCTTTCAACTATTTTCCTTAAGGAAAAACACGAAAAGGTTGTTTATATTTCCATTGTAGTTTCCATCTGCGGAGCATTTATCCTGCTTCTGGGTGCCCTCAACACTGGAGGAAACGGCACATACTCTGGCGTGTTAGAGGCTATCGGAACTGCACTTTCATACGCTGTCTTTGCAGTTTTTGCCAAGCCTCTGGTTACAAAATATGGCCCCAGATCACTCACAATCCTGGCCGGGTTGATAGGGACTGGGATGCTCCTTCCCCTTACTTCGGCTAACTTCTTTTATCAGGTCTCAAAACTGCCTGTAACAGGATGGATTGCAATACTGTACCTGTCTCTTCTTAGTACTGTTCTGGGTTATATGCTGTTCTTCACCATGATCGGAAAAGGAGCTGTTGCGAAGGTATCAGTTCAATTATATCTTATTCCAGTGGTTGGAGTCATTGGAGGAGCAATTCTTCTCGGTGAGCCAGTAACACCTTTTATAATAGTTGGAGGTGCACTTATGCTTCTTTCCGTGGGATTGACAACCATTCGGCGGAAGCATCCATGGAAACACCTTAAATGATTTCATGCAAAGTATGTATGAATAGAATGTGGTTGCAATTCAATCATGAATGATTGAAACCATGTTTTGTTTTGGCCCCTAACCCATTATCGTATGAATCAGATAAGTCACATTGCAATTTTAAGTGTTCTCAAATTACTGATTATTTGAAAACTTTCCGAACAGCCATCCTCCAAAACCCAGGCCCCAGAGCAATTCAGGATATACAATCATGCGTTCCATTCCTCCTGCACCCAACCCAAGATGAACTCCATTAGTATAAAAAATAAGAAAAATGAGTGCAACAGTTCCAAGAGACGCCCAAATTACTGACATGAAGTTTCTTACTTTGTTAAGGATAAAATAAGGAGCAATAGATCCCATCAGGAACACGAGAAGAGAGAATAGAAAATGTGGTCTCCCTGTATTCTCCGGGAATAGGCCGACTCCAATGGCCCCTATTCCTGCAAGTATCAGCACAATGAGAAGTGCGGGGGAGAATTTTCTTAATAGTAATCCGGAAACAATTAGTGCAATCCCTAATACTTCTATGGTCGTATTGAAAATAAATGCAGTCTTTCCTACACCAAGATCACTGATAAAGTTGGTTGAGACACTATAATGGGGATACATTAACTCTGCTAGCAGCATAAAAAGAAAAAACTGGGCAACACCAATAAACAAAACAATACCAGAGAACCTTGAATTCTGATCATCATTCATTTGCATGATTGAATATATCTCAGGAGATTTATTAATTTTTGCAATACATACCCTGCTTGAAATCACTGATCATTTTCTGAAATCTATCCTGAAATGTTTATTTTATTGAGAATTTACCAGAGTTTTCACATATCATTTTTTTCTTAATAATAAAATCAGCCTTTTTCGGCCTCCAAAATCATCAATAAAAACTTTGAAATCCTCAACCTGTGAGAGATTCATCAATCTCCTCATGCTGCCCCTTGTGTGATTATATGATGGCATTGATTCATGTCCATCAATCAGATTCGTCATATCCACACCACTTGATCTGTGATTTCTGACTTCAATTATGCATAATCCATCTTTTTTGAGAACTCTACAAATTTCCTTTATGGATTTTATCTGATCCTGTTCAACTGTCAGTTCGCTGAAGGCATTCCACATACAGATGACAGAATCAAAGGATTCGTTTTCATATGGCAGATCTGTCATGGTTCCCACCCTGAAACCAATGTGAAGATTCCTTTTTTTAGCCTCTTCCTTTGCTCTCTCAATGAAAACAGGAGTGATGTCTATACCTTCAATGATGAACCCTTTTGAAGCCATAGGGATTGAGAACCTCAACTCGTTAGAAATGTAGGCACATACTTTTCTTATTCTTCTTGTGGGACTTTATTATAAGCAATAAAATGACAGGGAAAGTATTTATTTAATATGTGCTAAATTTGCCTGCATGAAGAGCTTCTACAGAATCAAGAAAATTCATGGAAAAGAATACAAATATGAGATCACACCGTATTATGACAAGGAGATCAAGAAAATCAGGCAGAAGTCAAT
>JAKAYK010000114.1 GCA_021826765.1 Thermoplasmata archaeon
AGAAGGATTCACCATATATTCTCCCTTTAACAACAATATATTCGGTGTTCTGACCCCAACATTCATACTCGTTTCGCTTGTTGCCATATTCTCGGTCATATACATCTTCAGGCCAAGAAATGTGAGGGAAGTTGATGCATGGGCTGGAGGCGTTGAAAGAAACAGGACATACCACTCGTTCAATTATTCAAACCCTGCAAGAATTACATTTTTCAGGCTCTTTCCAAAGATAGAGGGGTACATCCACCGTGATTATCCTTCCCACAGGTTTGACATGGTATATCTAACCTTTCTGTCAATATTCAAGAAATATGAAAAAGCATCAAGAATCATTGCATTGAAGTTGATGAATGGGAATGTGAAGCAGTATATTATGTACATAATGATCACCCTGATTCTTGCAGTTGCATTCACAATCTTCATATGATCAGGCAGATGTTCGCACAGAATATTATTCATCATATATGTTTAATCGTCTTTCTCTTAAAGAGAGTGCCTTGCCTTTTCATTTATTGAATATTCTATATCAAATGTCCCCTTTTATCAACCTGCTGTGTCTTGGGAACTACTTTCTCATATCAGAAAAAATGGAGGTAAGAGTCAGTATCAGTCAATGTCTTTTTCAAGATCAAAGCCCAATTCCTCATACATTTCTGCAGCATTGACGATATCTTCTATCTTCTCCTTTTCTATCCTGCTGAATGCAAGGGAAATTGCCTTCTTTGTCGTGTTGATGATGATAAATCCCAAAGTCCGGTCATCGGGCATGATCTCATCAGTTCTTGCGTACTGTGCAATGAAATCCGCAAGGTATTCATCTGCATATTCTGAGGATAACCCATCCCTTAAAAAGTTCAGGGAATCAGCCACTCTTGATAGTTCCACGCAAATGGTGGAAGGGTGGCCCTTCCCCATGGATATGTTGTACATCACGCAGTCTGTCATTTACTGGTTCACTTTTTTAAGGTACCATCTCTCGGCGCCTTCCCTGTCCCTTTCGTAACTCCCATCTACAGTTGTAGGGGCCCCCATGACTCCGCCATCTCCCTGTTTCCAGTTTGCGGGAGTTGCAAGCTTCCTGTCCCAGTTGAACTGGAATGCCTTCAGGACTCTGAGAATCTCATCAATATTCCTACCAACTTCTGCAGGATAGTATGCAATCCACCTGACCTTCTGGTTTGGATCAATGACGAACACTCCCCTCACTGTGAGGCCATCAACCGGGTTTATGATGTTGAATATGGAAGCAACCTCCTTGTTGACATCTGCTATGATTGGGAATGGAATCTCAACGCCGTATTTTTCCTTGATGTCCCTCACCCATGCAATATGGCTGTAAACGCTGTCAATGCTCACACCTATGAGTTCGACTCCAAGTTTCTTGAACTCTTCGAACCTGTCTGCGAATGCCATGAATTCCGTGGTGCAGACAGGCGTGAAGTCAGCGGGATGAGAGAAGAGCAGAACCCATTTCCCTTTGTAGGAAGATAAACTTATGGGGCCCTTTGACGTGTTTGCAGTTATTTCCGGTATTTTTTCACCTAATGCCAGTGCCATTTTTTCACCTTGTCATAGATATATTATTAACTTTATTAACTCAACGGAGGAAATGCAGATATTGCACTTATAAATAATTTAAAATATTTAAATATTACAGCTTTCATCTGTAATACGGGTCGGAATAGGTGTATTTGGTCTCGCCATAATATCCTGACATCTTCTGGGAAGCAGTGGCCTCACTGGTTATGGCATTGCTCATGTTTCCGTACACCTTTGCTATCTTCTCTTCCACAGGCATGTATATCTTCAGGGCATCCTTTACATGTTCCTTCTCAATAACAGGGGAATTATTGCTAATTGCAATATCTCCTGCGGCTCTCACCAATCCGCCAAGTTCCCTCAGCCTCAGGGTGAGTGCATTTTCCTTTCCGTCTACTATTTTTGCTCTCCTTTTCCCCTCTTCTAAAATGAGTTCTGCCCCTTCAATGGACATGTGTGGTATCTTTCCATCACTGTTTATTTCCTGTGTGATGAACTGCATATATTTGAGTGCATTTTCCCTGTTGTACGGCATGGAAACTTCCATCAGGACTTCATAGCCGTTTCCCGATATTCTGGATCTTAAAGGACTCAGAATTTTTCCCAGGTCCTGGATGTTGCATGCTGCAACAAGTATGAAATCGGTTGGCACGTTATCCACCCTCACACTTGCTCCTGCACTCTGTGGATTCCTTCCTGTTATGGGAAACTTCCTCTCCTGCATTGCGGTCAGGATGGATCTTTGGAGTTCACCAAGATGTGTTATCTCATCAACGAAAAGCACCCCTTCATGGGCTTCATGTATGGAACCTGCTATGACTCTCTCATACGGGCTTGTGCCTAACTGCGGATGGCCCCCATATGGATCATGCCTCACATCACCGAGCAGTTCTGTTTCACTTGCACCAGTCGCAAGAATGAAAGTGTTCCTGTTCAGAGGAACAATGACCTTGCTGGGGCTCTTTTTATCCATCTTCTTCTTTTTTTCTATGGTTTTCTCATCAA
>JAKAYK010000001.1 GCA_021826765.1 Thermoplasmata archaeon
CTCATAGTGCTATTATGACAACAATTTATGGGCCAATAAAATTCATGGCTGATGAGTTTATGAGAAATGTTGGTGAAAGATCAAAGGAAGTGATGTCATACCTCTACCCTCCAATAAGAATGTATGAGGAAAATGAACATCTGATCATTGAAGCAGAACTCCCCGGATTTGAAAAGAAACACATTCATGTTAGAATTGACAGAAACACTGTAGAGATTTCTGCAAACAGGAAAACGGAGGAGAGAAATAACGTGTATATCGATCAGAGGCCTGACAAGATTTTCAAAACAATAAGACTCCCCGTGGATGTTGAAACAGATGCCCAATATACTGCAAAATATGCTGATGGTGTTTTGATAATTACTGTGCCAATAAAGGGTTTTAAATCGATCAAAATTGACTAAAAAAATAATAACACAAACATATTTATATCATATTTTGATAGTGCAATATGGATATAACATCTCTCCTCACTAATCCCTATGTGTTACTGTTACTCATTTTTGTGGACGGTTTACTGTTGGGGCTCGGTATAAAGAAAGGAGTGTGGTCAGTATTATTAATAATACTAGCCGTCCTGTTATCAGAATATATCAATTATTCAGTCATTCCATCTGCTTCTCTTTCTAGCTTTGAGACAAATGTGAGAAATCACATATATTACATCATAACTAATATCGAAAAAGTCCTCCCAGGAAACAGCACAACCACAATAAGTTTGTCTCTCGTGATATTTGCAGTGGGTTTTATAATAGGTTACCTTAAGGGTTAAACCGCTTTTCCTGAATGAAAAGCGTTATATCTCTTTTTATATTGATTAATTGATCCTTATGGCCATATTCAAGAAAAAGAAAGAGAACGATCTCAGCACTGCTTCATCCGAGAGCATTGACAAGATGATTCTGGAAGCTGAAACGGATCTTTCAGTTCTGGAGAAGGAAAGAGACAGAAAAAAGAGAAGATATGACGATCTTTTTAAGGAAGGTGCAGAATCTTCTGGTGCACGAAGGGAAAGCATCGCACATGATCTGGAATTTGTTGAAAAAGAAATCTCAGATATTGACAGAAGGATGCGGAAATACAGAAAAGCTCTGGGCGTGATGAAGGAGACAAAACGTGCCAAGGCAACTGGAACTGACAATATTGATAAAATAACTGAAGAGACAAGTGGAGTTCAACTGAAGGGTGTAATTACTAAAGGGCGTGTCAGGGAGAAATTCCAGGAAAACAAGATGAACCAGCTCGTGGAATCTATTTCTGACATTGATGCACTTGATGAGGAAGAAGAAACCAGTGGCAAATACATGAAAATGTTTGAAGAGATGGATAGAAACAGGGAAAAACTGATGCCGGGTGAAACGGGCGAAACAAAGAATAATACCCGTGAAACAAAGGAAAATTCAGAGGACTCCGTGGAGTGATAGGTCTTGGGCACAGACTATCTTGCCATAGATAATATAAAGAAGGTTATTTCCGAAGATATTAAGGCAGAGCGTTCCTCCGAAGAGGAGGGCGACATTACAAAGGCATCCTCTCTTTGCAAAGCAATCATTGGGAACCTGAAAATTGTAAGCGGGATGGATCAGAAGTACAGCAGCAAATACAATGATATAATAAAAATCTGGGAAAAGAAGATCGTTGACATGGAAAGCGGTGCAAGAAGGTCTTCAAGAAGACCTGCGGGAGATAAATCCGGACCTGCGAAATCTGCTCCACCATCTGGAAAGGGAAACAATGGGCTCATAGGAAAAATGGAAACTGAATTCAGGGGAAGAATTGAGGCCCTGATCTCAAAGTCCAATGTGAAATGGTCAGAAATTGGAGGGCTTGACCAGGAAAAAAATGCAATAATGGAAGCCGTTTTCTTCGCAATGGCCACTCCAGATGTGGACATAAACATACCAAAACTCAGGAATATACTGCTTTTCGGTCCTCCGGGTACAGGCAAGACAACCATTGCCAAGGCAATAAGCTCAAACATTGAGGCAACATTCTTCAATGTAACCCTGTCCGAACTTCTTTCGAGATATGTGGGGGATTCAGAAAGGCTGGTGTCCGCGCTTTATGATACTGCAAGGGATATGTCCCCTTCCGTGGTGTTCATTGATGAGATTGAGTCCCTTGTCAGGAAGAGAGATGACAGCAACAGGAATTCAACCTCAGTGCTTCAGCAGTTCCTGGGACAGCTTGATGGTTTCAGCACCGGTGAGGATTTTGTGCTTACCGTTGCAGCAACAAACACCCCATGGGAACTTGATCAGGCAATCATATCAAGATTTGAAAAGAAAATATACATTGGGCTTCCTGACGAACCCACGAGAAAAAAAATACTCGAGCTTAACACCAAGTCAAAGGGATATCAGGTCAGGGTGGACCTTGGTAAAATAGCAGCCAAAACAGGAAATTTTTCTGGAAGAGATCTTTACTACCTGTGTTCTGATGCCATAAGGAATATGCTCAGAAGGGCAAACAATGACATTATTGAGAAACTGGATGGAAGCATTCAGAACGGAATGAAAGTGAACTACAGGGTATGGCCCCTTGAGGAACAGGATTTCCAGGATGCTATGAGCAAGACCAAGCCTGCAAGCGATGATGCCATGCTGAACCAGTACAGTTCCTGGAAGAGCCGGTTTGCATCAAATTGAGGTGTATCAGTGATGAAGAAAAAAAATTCAGTGGAAGACCTGCTTGACATGTATTCCAATGCAGGATTGCAGAGAGAGTGGGGAGTCGGTTTTTCAGCAATGTGGCAAAAGTTTGGATCAAAAAAATACACCGGCAGGAAAGGCATGGAGAATATAACTCATGATCTGCAGGACATGTATGTCATAATGGAGAGGGGCCAGGAAAAAATACAATCTCTCAAGAAAACGGAAAAGGAGCTGGTGGAGAGAAAACCTACGATGTGGGACATAAAGGTTGACACCATCAGAAAACAGATAGATGCCGAATCCATCTCATATCACCAGCTGGAACTCAGGTACAAGTTTCTGACACTTATAAGGGCTATGTACTCCGTGATCTCCGGTCAACAGCTCTTATCAAACGTGGATAAATTCTTCAGCAACAGGAAGAACATGGATTCGATCAAATCTTCCATGCGAGGCATACTCATGAGTGAGATAGATCTGGAGAAAAACATGGATTCCATGAGCGTATATATGGATACTCTGAGAGGGAACCCCCAAAAGGCCCCCGTGTATATGAAATCTGCCCCAAATGTAGCAGAAGAGGAAGATACAAATGACAATGTGGATGTGGTATGATGGGTATTCTCAACAGGAAATCAAAGGAAGAAATAGATATTGAGACTGCAATGAACATAAAGATGCTCAAGAAAAAATCTGAGGATCATGCGAAGAAATGCCAGAATATGGCTGAAATGTATTCTGCAAAGGCAATGGAAGCAAAGGAGATAGGAAACACCATACTTTACAATGATTTCATCCAGAAATCAGAGAATCTGAAGGAACAGGCAGCCAGGATAAAATCATTCATACTCATTGTCCAGGACATGGAAATGATGAGATCCCAGTCATCTGTGATGAATGACTTCGCAGAAACCATGAAGACATTCATAAAATCCATGAATCATGGACAGGTTAATGTTTCATGGATGGCAGGCATGGAGAGCGAACTTGACAAGGCAATACTGGAAAATGAGAAGGTTGGAGACTTTTTTGGAGACATGCTTCAGAATCTTGGAGAGGGCAAAATAAATGATGTAAAGCAGGGACGCCCGGATTCCACTGCAAAGAAAAAGAATGAGGATAAGGTTTCCAGGACAGAGGATGCTTACTGATATCTGAACATAACGTTTAAGTTATTTCTTCAGTTCTTTGCTGCACCCCGGGTTTTGCAATTTGTCCACGTCGAAAGAACTGTGGCTTTCCCTCTCATAAATTGCGCAAATTCAGGATTGGTTGTTTTTTGTGAAAATGATTTATTAGAAGATGCAATTACCTATGATGAATGAGAATAATCTCATAAAGTTCATGATTATAGGGCTGCTGATAGGCCTGATTTTTGGTTTCATTGGCTATATGCTCACCGTCGGAAACAATATCAAGATCATGTTCATTCTTTCATTGCCGGAAGGGGGCCTCATCACAGGCCTGCTTTATGGGGCTGTGCTTTTTGACAGAGAGTCTTATCCTGTCAAAAATTGAAGCTTTGGCTTTTCCTTTTCCACGTCGATCACAGTTATTCCCTTCATATTCCCAAGCCCTTCATTCACAGATTCTCCATCATATTCCACATCCACCCATTTTTCCCTGATGAATACCTTTCCACTGAACCTGCCAAAGAACAATATTTTGCCTTCCGTCAGAAATACAGCTCCTTCCCTGAGGAAAATCGGCATTTCCCCTGAATACCGGATGAGGGATTCTCCTCCATATATGTTTCCATCTTCGAGGCAGTACCATCTTCCTTCAGGAAGAATAATATTTCTCTCCCAAAGATCTTTTGAAAGCATAGGGGCCACAAGTATTTCCTCTCCAACCATATATTCATCATCAATACTGAAGTAACCATCACTTCCCGGGTAATTGAAGCTGACAGGCCTCAGGAATGCATCAAGATTCTCCACAGAGCACGCTGCTTTCCACAGGAGATGCGGAATTATTGCATTCCTCAATTTTATGATCTTCCTGAACCTGTCCACATAAGGTTCCGGAAATGTGTACGGTTCGCTGTCAGATTCATGCTTTTCCTTGTGATTCCTGTATATTGGAAAGAATAATGCCATTAAATAGTATTTCAGGAGCAGATCCGGTTCTGTTTTTCCAAGGAAACCTCCAAGATCACAACCCACGAAAGGCATTCCCGTAATGCTCATGGAAGTTATGAGTGGAATTTGAAGGGCCATATTCTCATAACCAGCCTCTCCATCGCCCGTCCACATCGCAGCATATTTCTGTATTCCGGGATATCCTGATCTTGCAAGAACAATCCTGTCATTTCCCACTGCAGCCTTGGTGATCTCTGCCTGCTCCAGGGCAAAAAGGTTGTGTATTTTCTCATGCCTGATCTTTTCTCCCTTTACTCTGTGCATCACATCATGATCGAATGTGCCCTTGCTGTTCTTCACAGTTGGCTCACTCATGTCAAGCCATATGCCATCAAAGCCATATTCCAGGAATTTTTTTACCTGGCGATGCCAGAATTCCTTCCCGTTCTCTGACAGGAAGTCGGGAAAAGCACTTGCTCCTGCGTGGGAATGCCCAATGTATATCTCTCCATTGCCTGTCTCGGCATATGAGCCAAGCCCATCAAGGAAGATTTCATCATTCTGATCTATCTTTATGCCCGGATTGACCAGGGGTATGACTTTCACACCCATTTCATGGCAGTCTGTTATGAATCCTTTCATGTCTGGAAAATTTTCTCTGCTGACGGTGAAGTTTCTGTATCCATCCATATAATCTATGTCCAGGTATATGGCCCCCACTGAATCTTTTCCGAAAACCTCAATATACTTCCTGAGAACATTCATTGCAGATTCCTGTGGTGAATATGAATAGCGGCATATCTGGTGCCGGAACATCCATGCAGGGATTCCGGACGGATGGCCCGTTAAGTCAAGATATTTCCTAAGTATATCCCCCGGAGAATTCCCCGGTATAACATACATATAGAAATCGCCTGAATTCACCCTTATATTTATGTAATCATATTTCTCCACGCCAAAATCCATCTTTATCATTCCCGGGTAATCAACGAAAATTCCTGTGCTCCAATTCCTGTTCACAATATAGAAAAATGGAATTGAAAGGTAGAGAGGATCTGAACCGTTTCTGTATCCATAAACATCTGTATTCCAGAATGCACTCTGCGTCCTTTTCTTCTCCACTGGCAATGCTTTTCCTCCGAGCCCCATTATATGGTCATCTGAGGAAAGTGGAATTTTCAATTCTGAATAACCTTCTGAAGAGGAGATAGTGAATTTTAGGGGAATTTCTCCCCCATCCACCTTTGAAGAAGCCCCAGCACTGTATCTGGCGTGATCATGATTGTTTCCATAGCATACAGTGAATACACCATTTTTTTGATTCTTTGTGATCTCCATGGAATTATGAAATTATCAATGACTAAAAAGTATTTGATCCTGAAAGGAAAAAAATTTTAAAAGTAATTGATCAGAATCCTGGCATTCCATTCACCAATACCCTGTCTCCAGAGTAATCCATGTACACATTCTTCAATTTCAGATATTCCTCAATTCCATATTTGCTCCCCTCTCCAGCCTGCCCTGTCAGTCTGAATCCTGTGTGGTAGCCCTGGGATGCCTCGGGCCCCGTCATATTTATGTACAGTTCCCCAAATCTGATCCTGTCTGCAGCATCAAGAGCGAAATCCATATCCGACGTGAAAAGGTACGATGCGAGGCCATACTTCGAATCATTTGCCTTATGAATGAGTTCATCCCTGTCCTCCACTTCCATGACACCGAGCATAGGGCCGAATATTTCCTCCTGGAACACGTCAGAATCCTGAGTCGCCCCTCCGATTATTGTGGGCTCAAAGAAAAATCCATTGCTGAATTTGCTTTCAAGATTTGGGACAGTCCCGCCATGCAATATGGAAAAACCCTGATCCGTTGCTTTTGAAACGAAATCCTTCATTGTATTGACCGCACCGCTGTTTATAAGGGGGCCCATCTGTGATGTCTCCGGGTCTCCAACCTTCATCCTGGAAACCATATCCATGAATATTTTCATGAATTTTTCCCTCACGTCCCTGTGCACATACAGCCTCTCAGCTGCAATGCAAGACTGGCCCGCGTTCCAGAACTTTCCCCACATCAATGCCCTGGCTGCATTCTCAAGATTTGCATCCTTCCATACCATGAATGGGGCCTTCCCCCCGAGTTCCAGAATTGTCTTTGCCATGTTCGCTGATGTCTTTGATACTATTCTCTGACCTGTTTCAGTGGATCCAGTCATAGTCACAAGTGAAACCTTCCTGTGAGAAACCAGAAAATCGCCGATCTCAGAACCTTTTCCTGTTATGAGATTCAGGACACCTTTCGGAATGCCGGCATCAATGAATCTTCTCACTATCCATTCTGCGGTGAAAGGGGTATCACTGCTTGGTTTCACCACAACTGTGTTTCCGGTGGCAAGTGAAGGAGCAAGTTTTCTTGCGACCATGGCTGCTGGAAAATTCCATGGCGTGAGTGCGAGGACTACACCATATGGCACTTTGTACTGGAATATTTTCTGTCTGTTCTTCTGGCCTTCCACCACATCTCCAGTGATCTTCCTTTCAAATCCGGAATAATAAAATATCTGGTCAAGAACGCCTGAAGTTTCCTCAACAGCCTGAGCCCTTACTTTTCCCGCTTCCCTCACAAGGATGTCTTCAAGCTCTTTCCTCCTTGATTCAATGATCTCCCCTGCTTTTCTTATGATGGAAGCCCTGTGGCTGGATGTTGTTTCTGACCATTTCCAGAAAGCATCCTCCGCTGCATCAATGGCTTCTCCTGCATCATTTTTTGTGGATGAAGGGAACTGGCCCATAAGTTTTCCTGTTGAAGGTTCAAGTTTTTCAGAATATTTTCCATTTTCAGATTCTTTCCACTGCCCTGCAATAAAATTTTTCATGTTTCTGAATCTACTTTATGTCATATATTATTTTCTTCTTAAATTGGTATTTATGCCATTTGATTTATTTTCCTTTCATTTGTGGAAATCTTTAATAAATACCAAACATATCATTTAATGTTGAATGCGATCCAGATTGAAGTTCTAGCAGTCTTCATAATTTCCACAGCTATTTTGCTCACAAATAAGGTAAGATATGATCTTGTTGGAATTGTTTCTGCCCTTTCCCTGATCCTTCTTGGTGTTATCTCCCCCACAGATGCGATCGTGACTTTTGCCTCACTGCCCGTATTCCTCCTTGCAGTGGTCATGATAATAAGCAAGGCAATCTCCGACTCTGGAATAATGGAGAAATTCGGTGATTTCCTCACGAAGAAATTCAATAATGGTTACATGATCATTACAGTGCTTTTGCTTGTAACTGGAATAATGTCCGGTTTCATGAGCGATGTGGCCCTCACGCTGATGATGATACCTCTTGCATATTCACTCGCAGACAAACTGAAGAAGTCTCCGTCCAAATACCTGATGCCATTTGCATTTATAGCTGTCATAGGAGGAAGGTATACTGTGGCAAGCACCTCCTCAAACCTAATTCTTTACAGTCTTTGGTACCAGAACACCAACCCTCACACTTTTTTGCCCTATTTCACATTCTCTTACCCGGGGTTCATAATCCTTCTGTTGTCCGTACCGCTTATCATTTTTATTTCAATCATGATCCCTGACAGGAAGAAGGCTGAGGTTGATATTGAGAATTACAAGACAGGAGAATACCTTACAGAGGCAAAGATAGGCCCTGACAGTGAAGTAATAGGAAAGACTGTTGCTGAATTCGAAAAAATGTACAGCGTCCGGATTGTGGGCATATATCCCGGCAGGATAGGAAGAAAGGACAGAGTAATAGAATCGGGAGACATAATTATTGTGAGGTTGAAGCCTGAAAATGTCACTGCTATTTCAGCAATTAAGGGAGTGACAATCGCACCATCAGAGGTGATTCAGGAAAGCACATCCCTCAATGAAATTTTTATTATGCCAAATTCCAGGCTTGTGGGGAGATCAATAATTGACCTGAAATATGCATCCAGGTTTAACCTTGCTGTACTGGGAATCTCTGCATATGGAAAGATAATCTCTGGCAGATTGAGAACAATTCTTCTCGAAGCAGGAGATGTGCTCCTGGTCTCTGGAAATGAAAAGGATATTGCCGAGTTCATAATAGAAAATGGTCTTGCTCCCCTGAGGAAAAGAGACATAAAAATCATAAAGTGGAAGAGTGGCCTCGTTGCTTTGGGAGCACTTGTTCTGGCTGTGATCCTATCCACTGCTGGAGTTAATATCCTTGTATCCTACGGCGTTGCGCTTGTCATCATTCTATCCACCAGATCCTTAAATTTCAAGGATATGTATTCACGTGTAGAGTGGCCCATAGTAGTATTTGTTGGTTCATACCTCGTAGTGGGAGGAGCTGTAATATCTTCCGGTGTGTCAATATCGATAGATTACTGGATAGCAGGTTCTGTTGTGCTTCTTTTTATCATCACATTCCTCCTTGCAAATCTGATCGGAAACGTTGCATCCGCAATTATCATGGGGCCCATTGCATTTTCGTTCAGCAATCCGCTGGTGGCCCTTACTGTCGTGGCAATGGCGGCGTCCAGCACTTTCCTTACTCCCTTTGGAAACCAGTCAAACCTCCTTGTACAATCCCCGGGAGGGTACAAGACAAAAGATTACATGATTTATGGATCTATATTGGTAGTGCTTGTCTTTGTAGTAACAATGATTTATGCACTTGCCTAGTTTTCAGAAATAATTTTTACAATACCTTTCCTGTACATTTCCACTGCACTGAAAAGCATGTCAAGATGCTCTATGGAAGCAGCCTTAGGTATGGGATAGGCCCCAATTGAAATAGTGTAAATAAGGCTGTACTGGGCAGGATTCAGGCCTGACTTCCTAATGTTGTTCTGCATTCTTGAATTCTGGGGCATCCTGTTCTTGTTGAGTGGTGTATAGGCAACTACCATTATGTTATTCTCAAGGCAGAATTCCTTTATCTGGTTGAATGCTGAAACCTTTTCGACATTGACCTCTATCTGGTTTGCAAAGATCTGGCCCCCTGACAGTTCCCATGCTTCTTTCAGGAGATTTATGTCGTAATTGCTCACACCTATATTTTCTGTATATCCCTCATCCTTGAGCCTGAGCAAGTCATTGATTAGCTTCCTGTGATCATATTTCTCATCAGGCCAGTGAAGCAGGTACAGGTCTACGTGATCCATATTCAGTCTTTTCAGTGAATTCTTTATGGCATTCTCAAGGTTTCCAAAACTTGAAGGCCATGCCTTGGTAGTTATGAAGAATCTATTCCTATCCTCTCCCTGAAGTGCTTTCCCGAGAAGTTCTTCCGAATGCCCGGAGGCATACATTTCAGCAGTATCGAAAAAATTAACGCCTCTTGATATTGCATATCTTAAGGATTCTAAATTTTGAGCATCATGGGAGTAATCAGGTTCTCCTCTTCCACCAAGATTCCATGTTCCAATGCCGAACTCTGAAAATTCAGTCCTTTTCATAGTTAACTCCAATCAGTTTTGCTATATTTTCCCCAATTTCTCCACACAGGGAAAGTTTTTCCTCTATAGCTTTTTTTCCATACTGACCAGATGATTCCTCTGAGTTTGCAACGGATTCCCTTAGTTCCTTGCTCTTCATCTGAAACATTTTCATAATGAATTCCTCAAAATCATTGTTCCTTAAAATGTCAACCTTGTTAGATGTAAGTTCAATGAGTTTGACCCGGTTATTCTCCATTTCCAGAAGCGAGCCGTATATCCTGTCAAGAGGTTCCTGTACTCTATCGACTTCCATCCTCTTGACAATTGCACTGTTGCCGGTTATATCAATGACTTTCTTTCCATCACTGTATTCCACTGTGATGAAGTGGGAAATATTTCCCTTAGACATCACAAATGTGATTTTTGCATCGTTTTCAGGACTTGAAAATATTGCAACAAGGCTGCCTTTGCTCACGCTTGCATTGCTTAAGTAATACCTGTCAATTTTTTCATAATCCTGATCAGAATCGAATGCTGTCTCAGATATTGGTATTCGCATGTTCTTCTCCAGATGGCCAAATCTGAGAACATCTGAGAAAATTTCCTGATTCTTTGAGTCAAGTACGAATGTATATTCAACTTCGTTTTCTCCCACATACCGGGATGTGACCCTGTATCCTGTTTCCGTATATTTTACAGTGATTGTTATGTCAAGATCAGAAATAATATTCATCGACAGAAAAGCCTGTATATTTGCAATGGAGTTTGTTCTTTCAACTTCCATCCTGTTCTTCAGGTCAAATATCCTGTTCTCATTTTCTATTTTGATGATGCTTCTGACGTTTCCCAAGTTCTTGCTTACAGATTCCATAATATTCTTTTCAGCATCATCCACCGAATGGTGCCATTCCTGTTTCTTGAATGATGTGAAGAGATCATTGAATTTGCCTGTGAGATTATTGGCCCTCTCCATGGATTTCTTCTCTGATGCTTTTATTTTTTCAATTTCCTCTTCGTTTTTCCTATATTCCTTGATGCTTACCAGTGAATTCAATAGGTGCTGTATGTAACCACGCAATAATTTGTCCTGTGAAATGATTTTGTTGCTCTCTATTTATATCCCCATTACATGATAACAATTTTCTTTTTAAACCTTTCAATTATTAATGACCTGTTTATCAAATCTTCCCGGTGCCCGCACAAAATGCAATAATTTTCTTATTTTCCCTTAATCGTCCCTATGTTCGCAGCCTTTACCTCTTTCAACGCTGTTCATTTTTTCCGATTCAAGATCCACTACCTGACAATTCAATATTCATGAAATTGACTCTCTCAGGCTATGGACAATGGTTTCTGGATCGGCAGATGAAAAAATTGCAGAACTCACTGCGATTCCATCATACCCCAGATTCCTGAAAATGTGTGCGTTTTCAGTATTTATTCCTCCTATGGCAAGGATAGGGATATTCATTCTTCCCCTGACCAGATTTATGATTTCAGGTGTGCATAGCCCATAATCTTTCTTTGTTTCGGTGTGGAACATTGAGCCAAAGGCCACATAGTCGCATCCCTGATATTGTAGCTCCATTGCAAGCCCTGGATTGCAGTACGCTGAGCCGCCGATATGAAGATTTTTATATTTTTTCCTGATCATTCCCACGGGCATATCATCCTTTCCGACATGAACCCCATAAGCCCCAACCCTGAAAGCCACATCAGCACGATCATCCACATAAAACTGTGTCCCTGCTTCCTTGCACATTCGATTGAGCTTTGCTGCAACCCTTTCTGCGATCATATTGTCCGCTTCTTTCTCCCTGTACTGCAACATATCAATCCCACCCTTCAGTGCAGATTGAACCTTATCAAAAATTGATTCGCCCCTGAATCCTGGTGTGATTGCACAGATAATCATTGTTTCAATGCCCCCCAGTAAGGATCTTTCCATTCCTTACCAATTGCTTTTCCATCGATTATTACAGAATTGCTCTCCGCTTTTCCAACTCTGCCAACTATGGCAGAAGGAATGTTTTTACCCTGCAATGATGCAACTATCTCTTCAGCTGCCTCCTTTTGCACTCCCATGAGAATGCATCCTTCGCTGGTGACAGACCATGGGTCAAGAGAGAGTGCTGAAAGATATGCCGTTACATGCTCATTTTCAGGTATTTTCTGAGATTCTATATTCAGGTTGTGGGATGAGGCAAGTGCTATTTCGTTCAATGCACCATAGAGGCCCCCCTCCGTCACATCATGCATAAATTCTATTTCGTTGTGACTGAAATTATCCATGAGGAATTTCATATGATTAGTAACGAGTAACATATCCCTTTGAGAAATCAGTTTTCTTGCAGTATTCACCATACCCGGCAAACCCATGTTATAATGGCTCAGGATCACAGCTGCCTGAATGCCGGGATAACCCATGATAATGAGGCTGTCCCCCTCTTTCACGTTGCTGTATGAATATACCATTCTATGGGCCCTTCCACCCATAGTGACAGAACCGATCAGAGGAAGGGAGGCAGATGAATACCTTCCAGTGTGCCCGGTAACGATGTCAATATCCCATCTGTAACATTGATCAGTGAAGGTCTTCCAGTACAATTCAATTTCAAGATCTGGTACATCTGTGGGAAACAGGAGGGTCGCTGTGAGAAACTCAGGCAGGTTTCCTGAAGTCAGAAAATCCGTGAGAATCACGTTAAACCCGAATTTTGAGCCGAATTCTGTTCCAAGGGGCCTGTGATAAGAAAGTGGGTCTGTCGTGAGAATAAGATCATTTCCATATATGCCAAAATCTACCCCTATGGATGGGCTGACTGATGAGTTCCTGTTTTTAATGTGCTTCAGGATTATTTCCTCAAGTTTTGAAGGTGATAGCTTCCCCACATCATAGAATGGCTTTTGTTCCAGTTTCAACACCCCATAGATACCATGATATTGCTCCTATAGCCCCAAATATTTCCACTGCAGCGAGAAGCATGAAATAGAATTCCATGCTGTTGTTCACAAAGGTTGTAAGGATGTAAATTATAATAAGTATTCCATAGGCGAATGCTCTGACATTCCCTATCCCTGTTCCTCTCTTCATTGTGTGATTCAATTCGACCTGAAGAACTTCCCTTGACCCCCATCCTATCTCTGAGAGAAATGCTCTTGCAATCAGTATCCAGATGAGTATGTTCAGGGGCAGTGTGTCAAAACCAGATATGACTGCAAGAAATATCAGGAGAGCAGCCATCAAAGGAAATGATATGACAGGGAGTATTCTATGTGGAATTTTCTTCACATAGAGTGAAAGGGCAAATCCTGACACTGTCCCGGCAAATGTTGTCAGCACAGCGAAGTAAAAGGGTTGGTTTGCATAGACGCTTCCAAAATATATGTTCAGTAGGAAAAATCCCGTGACAATGGTTGTGGAAGTGGATATCTGCTCAAATACTGCAAGCCTTTTAATTTTCCTGCCGGAGTAATTCCACAATTCTTCCGTGGCATCAGCGCTGTATTCATCACTTCTTCCAGACATTTCAGTCCACATAGGACTCTCAACAGATAGCCATCTGGACACAAGGACTATTGCAAGCACAATAGTGGTTATAGAAAAAATAAAAATTTTAGAAGCCTGTATGTCGAGACCATAAAATAATTCCACGAATGCTGTCACGAATACGCCAAAATTGGCCATGTTGGTTATGAACACGATATACTGGCTTCTCCTTGCAAATGAAACACTCTCTCCAACATATGCAAGTATAACTGTTTCGTCTCCACCCAATGCAAAATTTGCAATGAATACGGAGATGAAGAGCTCATAGAAGTTAAAGGATGCTATGGCTCCATACAGCCCAACAGCAGACAGGAATACCGTCAGTATGAATATCCTCTTCCTTCCATACCTGTCAGAAAACCTCCCCATTACTACGTTCCCCATGAAAAGTCCAGATGCAGCGACAAGTTTGTATCCATATCCATAGGGGCCAGAGTTTACCCATCCATAGACACTTGATGCAAGAAAAAGAATTATTCCCCAGAGAAAAAGCGATGAAGCAGTTGCAACAAATGCAGTCAGATTGAGTCCTTTCTTATTCTCTTCAAGTTTGCTGACAGTATCAACATATTTGTGTTTTCCGTACATATTTCCCTCCGCCGGCATTATCCGGATCAGGTTCAAAGGGTCGACCTGGTGATCCTCTCAGCCTTTACAGCTCCCCTTCTCACTGAAATGCCTATTTTGTATTTATACATACTTCGTTTTTCAGGATACTTGTGGGAATGATCATGATGGAACCAGCGTGTAAAAGAAAGAAGGCGGAAATGGTGGTGAGAATAAACCAAGAAGTATTAATGACATCTGAAGAGTCATTGCTGGGTATATGCTATTGGTCAGCACATACAGTCCAATGTAGATTATCCCGATTGCAAATGCGTCAAGCATGAAGTATAGATCGTAAGGATAAGGATAACCGGAATATGCATTTATCAGGTACATGTAATAATACAGTGAATAGAAAATTGCGGAAACAATTATCGCTGTTCCCTTTTTCATGAAAAGCTTACCAATTCCCACCCCGATAGAAGAAAAATTGTAAAGTTCCACGAAACAGGGAAAATACAGTATCTGGAACATGTATATCATATCGGTGTTTGGGGCAAATGTAGAATATGCACTGTGATAACTGTTGAATATGAACACCCAGACAATTGCAACGCTGACCAGCACCACGAACCATATGGGTGACAGGAGAGATTTTAATGGATCGCCCATTCCTTTGTAGTAAAGTGAAAAAATCAGGATTTCCGCAAAGGGCAATACATACTGGATATATTGCATCTGAACAGAAATATCAGTATACCTGTTCTCGAGATAGTTCAGAGCAATGAATGAGAATTGGAAGAGCAGATAGATCATTAAAATCAGATATCTTGCATTTCTTGTTTCATCATACCTGATTCTTTTAAACTGCATCTTCACCCCCTACATGGAAGATAAAATTACAATAATAAGGGCAAGCGTAAGAAATATGTTGGAAAATGAAAAAAGTTTCCGGTATTCCTTCTCTGCACCATTCCTTACATAATAAATCACAGAAGGCACAAGAAGAATAAGACCAAGAGGTATTGCAAATATCCTGAAATATAATCCAGACACCATCCATGTGAAAAATACAGGAAGACTCATGAATATGGCTAGGATGATCGAATTTGCCAGTATAGCCTTTCTAGTAGCAGGTATCCCCTTTGTTGCAGGTAACATTGGTATGTTTGCTTCCCTGTAATCCTCCCTGTATTTAATGGCTAGTGCCCAGAAATGTGTTGGAGTCCAGAGAAATACCATAATTGCAACATATATTGATGGTATAGATGGATACCCATAGAATGCGGAAGAGCCAGCAAGTGCAGGAAAAGAGCCTGCTATTCCACCAATGACAATGTTCCACTCAGTTCTTCTTTTCAACAGGACAGTGTAAAGAAACGCGTAACTGACAAAACCTGCCATTATGAACAGGAACGTGACAATATTGAGGAATAACAGTGAAGTCGTTACCGAAATAGCTAGAAGAATGCCCATCAGAAGTATGTATCTTCCCCTGTTCTGTTTGATATCCGTTCTCCTCTTTGAAACCCTTTTCATTCTTGAATCTATATCTGTGTCGTAAAGATTGTTGAAAACTCCGGAACTCATAGATGCTGATGTTCCGGCAACCAATAAGGGGATTAGAGTGTAGAGATGTGTTAGTGGAAGAGCCATAGTGAAGAAACCTGCAATGGCGACGAGATCTATCAGAAAAGTTATCTCCAGCTTAAAAATATTATTTAAATAAGAAAAATTTGATGTTTTTTCCAACTCAGAACACCATATACGTCATGGCCTTTATGGATCCCAGAATCTGAGAAAGATCTGAATATACCAGTATAGATAGGTCATGAGCAGATTCGAATGAATGTATCATAACATTTGAAGTGCTGGAAACTGTTGCAGCAGTCGTGTTATTGCCTGCAGTGCTGTTAATCTCGATCTGGCCCACCATTGTTGTGGGATGAATTACGCACCAGTACGTGTATATGCCCGCCTTGAAGAATTCATATGATACCTTTGAAACATGTCCAGGAGATTGAGTGATCTGACCGGTGCTTAGAAGCGTCAGGGACGAAGCTGTTTCTGTTGGCCCCTGATTGATCGTGAGTGTGTGCGGAAGATTGTCTTCTTCAATGACAGTGAAATTTATGACATAATACAATGGAAAATAGAGATTCGGGTTGATAGCCCCATGTGAGTAATTCCATCCTCCTGCATCAGCATAGAGAGTAATATTCATATATCCTTTAACTGGCAAATTTGAGGGATCTGCAAGACCTCCGCCGCTCTGGGTGGGCGCATCGAACATAAAGACGAGCATAAGACCCGAAAGCAGCATAATTAACACTCCTAAGACGATTCCTGTTTTTCCTATCATTTTTATTCACCTCCACTTATTTCTGCTTTTCTGTAAACCTCTTCAAAGACATTGCTTGGTTCCACCTGCGGGGCCTTTGCAGTAGATATCATCAGGTTTGCAAGGAAGAAGAGCTGCCCAATTCCTATAATGACACCCCCAAGAATAGCCACATCCTGATAGACCATATATCTGGCAAAATATCCTGAGACAAATCTTGGCATGCCCATGAATCCTCCAACAACCCATCCCATTGACATTATCATTGATCCTACAGATGTAAATGCGAAATGCCATCCTGCCAGCCTCCTGCTGTAAATCCTCCCTCCTGTAAGTGAGGGCCATATCATGTAGATGGCTGCAAATGCGATACCCACAGTAATCCCCATGAATACAAAATGGAAATGTCCTGTAACCCAGTAAGTCCCGTGTGTCTGTTCATTGAAGGGGAGAATTGCTGTTAGTACACCGGTGATGCCTCCAAACACAAAGTCCATTATGCCGTTTATCACGAAGAGCATTGGTATCGTAAGCCTGATTTTCTCCGAAGTCCATAGGGTTCCTATATAATTAAAAACAGTGATTGCAGAAGGTATAACCACTAAGAATGAAGCTGTTGAGAAGAACAGGCCCCATTCAATCCCAAGACCAGATTCCATTAGGTGGTGGCCCCAGACGAGCTCAGAGAGTGGAAGGAGAAGCCCAAGTGCTATAACGCCTGAAGAGTAACTGTAAACCTTATTTCCTGTGAATTTTGGAATTATCTCATATATGAGCCCAAACTGAGGAAGGATGGCGATGTATACAATAGGGTGGCCCCAGACCCAGAAAAGTTCTGTGAAATATAGTGGCGAAGAGCTTGAACCTGTAAAGAATACCGGATTGAAGAAATCATAGAACAGCATGACCATTGCTGTCATGAGAAATGGTGCTGAAGCAAGAAACATGATCAGGGTGAAAAGAACGGACCATACGAAAAGCGGCATCTTGGACAGAGGCATACTATCACTTCTCTCGTAGATTATATTTCTGACAATTACGATTGCTGCAATGGTGACTCCGATCATAATGAACTCAAGCCCTATAACTGCGAGCCAGTTCATTGCGCCAGCCCCGTATGGATTTAGCTGTAGTGCCAGTGGCGGATAATAATACCATCTGGTTGAAGTTCTAGAGAAGAGTATGAAAAGCCCACCCATCAACCATATCCAGTATCCCCATGATGATGCGTTTCCGTACCTGTCTGATTTCATATTTATGAACTTCGGTATAAGATAATAAGCCAGACCCAGGGCACTTCCAATAGCCCACATATAGATCATGAGAATTGCATGTTCTGTGGTCAGTATATCATAAATGACTTCTCTGTGTGCAAATAAGGTTGGTTGTGGTTCCACAAGGCTCACCCTCATTATAACACCAAAAGTTCCTGCAATGAAGAAGAAAATAAGGCTGGTGATAAGATAACGAATGCCAATGCTCTTGCTGTCATTCATTATGAAGGAATGAGGAGAAATGGCGCCTCCACCTTTTTTCTTTTCCCTGAGGTAAGATGAATAATCGTAATAATTCTCGTTTAATGCTGCTACATCAACCTCTGTCTTTACCGAGAGATATTTGTAATACATCAGGAAGAGAAATATGAAGAAGAATGAAAGTACAAGGGAGCTTTCAACGAGCAAGGTTGTAGCTGACATCAGGCGACCACCGTCACATAGCCTCTCATAAGATAATGCTCATATCCACAATATTCTACGCATTCCAGAACGAATGTTCCTGTTTTAACAGGAGTGAATGTAATAGTGTTATTCTGGCCTGGAACTGCATAAACCTGTATTCCAAACTGAGGAATGTACAGATCGTGAATTACTGCATTTGATTGTGAACCAGCTGTGGAAGTAATTATAAACGTATAGGTATGGTTTACAGTTATATTGAGATTGTCCACGCTTGTCTGTTTGCCTGATGCGTTATAATATGTAAATGACCAGGCCCACTGGTAACCATCCACTATAATGGGTGTGCTGTTTTTTGGTATTTGATTTGAACCAGACATTTTGGTTGCTATGCTAAAATCGCTCTGGGAAGTTATATAGAAATTAAGACCTGCCGCAAAGGCTAAGACAACCATAAAGCCCACGATCCACAATGCTTCCGCTTTCAACTTATTGTTGTGATTTTTCTCGCTCATCTGAAATCATCTCCTGAGTAGTTCCTTACACCTTTCTTATAAACCGGGTAATATAACAATAAAAGCGTAAACAACCCTGACGCAAGTGCAGCTGCAAGTATTGGGGATTCATAGATAGCGTCCGTCTGACCTATAGAAGATGCATAGAAATTTGTAAGTGCAATCCTGAAAATGAACTCACTTATGATTCCTGCTATTACGGAAATTATCAGAAAGATAGACACTATCTTCGTATTAGCATCCATGGCTCCATATGATTATATTTTATTAATAGTTTATCGAAAGGTGCTTATGACACAATGAAAAATCGAATGCTTATTTTTTAAAAAATATTTGTTATTATTTAAATATTATATCTTTTCAACTATATTTATGTTTAATAGAGATTCGAATTTTCGGGCTGTTTTGATGTCGGGCTTGATACTGCCTCTTTCAATAGCAGCAATAAGCGTTCGCTTCTCCTTCATCCTGTCTGCCATCTCTTCCTGGGATATTCCAATCTTAGTTCTTGCTGATTTAATGAGTTCATTGAAATCCGGAACAATCTCAAGGTTTTCAATATCGGAATCCTTTTTTTTATGGAAATTTCTTGAATGATTTCCCCCGGTAACTTTTGGCACAGCCCTGGCCTGTGGTATGAACACTGGAGTTGCCGATTTCTGTGGTGGAGAAACATTCTGAACTCTCATGTTTTCAAGAGGAATGCCAAATTTTTCGCATTTCTGGCATACAGACATTATGGCGCTGTCAATCTTCACTTTTTTCAGTCTCTCGCTTTTTTGCCCACACAGTTCGCATTCCATTTATACCATCCTCAGATCGCAATATTGGTTAATTAGTATTTGTGTTCAGAAGAAACCCCTGTCAAGTACTATCAATAACAGAATGGCGAAAACGAACATTAACAGGTAAATGGTAGTATCCCACTTGAAAACCTTGTAACCATCCAGAGGAGGAATTGGAAGAAGGTTGAAGAAAGCAAGAGCAATATTCACTGAACCCGCAATTGTAAGAACGAGCCCCGGCGTTCCTCCAACAAACATGCTTATTGAGAAAAATATCAGTCCTAAAACAGTATTGGTGATTGGCCCTGCTGCGGATATTTTGCCATAGAGTTCCGGGCTTGTTACGTTATACACTTCGGTTGCCCCTGGAGCTGCAAATATGAAACCAAAGAATGAGGTCACAAGTGCAAATAACACGCCAAAGGGCCACATCCTGAATCTGGCATGAAATCCATATCTTATGGCCATCTGCCTGTGTGCCAGTTCATGAAGTGCGAATGCGCTGACTCCTGAAAGCATTCCTGCTGGAAGATAGAACAGAAGGAATTTCGGGCCATACAATTGATTTGTATACGCAGAAAGTGCAATAGAAAATGCCAATCCTATGATCAGGCTTGCGATTGTGAAATCTTCCAGTTCGCTTGAATTTCTGGTCTTTCCAAAGTTTAATATCTCCATCCTGGCCCCCTGTTAACCTGCTTTATTTCCCTTGCCTTGGCATAAACCCTGTATGCCTTTCCTATGCCTATATCAAACGTTATACTATAAATCATTGGGTTTTCCGGCAGGTTTTCCATTATGCATCTGTTTGCTAAATCCAGAATTTCCTTTGTATCAACCGTCAACCGATCTTTCTGTTGCTTTGACAGATCCCTGATATAGTAGTACAGGGCAACAGACAGCCTTACATCCTTGAAATTGGATGCAAAGAAGAGATGGAACATGTCAATTTCCTCTATCCTGCTTATTCCCAATTTCCTATTGATTATCTTAAGCAGTTCATAGGATACTCTTTCAAGATACTCAATCGGATAAAGATGTGTGTCTGGCGGGGTTGCCAGAAATTCCATTATGTCATCCACCATGATTGGATCTGTTTTTGTGGTGCTGATGATCTCTCCCTTATCCATTCTTCTTCCAAGGTTGTAACTTCTCTTCAGAACCATTCCAGCATAAGTTATGATTTTGTCCAGATACATGCTCTTTTTAAGAAGTGAAGTGAGTTTTTCATATTCATCTCCTTTGATGAGAGACCCCTGAAGCTTTGCCAGCAGGTTTTCAGCATGATTGAAATACCCTCTTTCAATCATAGAATATACAATTATTCCTGCAGAAACATTGTCTAAAAGGTTTGGATGATCCTGATAGTGTTTCAGTATGATGTCATACATTCTTGATTTCTCAAGTTCAATGCATGCTTCATGAAACACTTTTCTCTTGTCCTTTAACGCTTTTCTTGAATTGAAGAATTTAGTCAGATATTCATTTAGTTCTTCAATTTTCCCCATATCTGGAAGAATCCTGATCATCAGTGATATGACTTCAGGGCTGTCCCTTGTTTCTTTGGAAATTTTCCTCAATAGTTGAATTGCGGCATCTGCCCTCCTGTCCCCGAAAAGTTTTTCAACAATGGAAATGCCCGGATTCTGTACTGGCTGAACCATGATTTTTTCGATTGCATTTTCCCTGAGTATTTTGTTTGACCAGTACCTGTCAACTACAATAGTGAGTGCATCCCTGTCTTCTTCGTTCTTCAGGTTCAGCTTCTTCATTATTTTTGAGATTTCCTGCACATTCTCTGTTGCTGCATAAAGATTGATCATGTACGGTGTTTTGTTTGGCAATTTCCCTATAAGTTCCAGAGCGGCATCAAACTTTGAATCCCCAATGAGCGCCTCTATCAAACCGGGTATGTCTTCACGTTTCTTTCCCTGTCCTGCAGCCTTTTCATAATAGTAAATCGCAGAGGAAAAATCTCTTTTCGACAGGTAAAAATCACCAAATATGAGGGATGTGCCCATATCTATATTCTTACCCTCAGCATTCTTGATCAGAATTTCCATTTCAGGCATCCTGTTCCCCTGTTTCAGGTCCATTGCATAATTCATGATGTCCTGAGCTTTCGCCACCTCATTTGAGATTATTTTCTGGTCTATTCCTATAGCGCCTTCAATATCGTTGTCTCTGATCTTTATTTCTCTCATTAGCCTTAAGGCAAAGATATTGTCAACTCCAGAGTATTCTAAAAGATCCAATAAGTTGGCAGTAACATCCAAGTCACTGTTGGAAATGAATGTGCTTTCGACCGGTGTGAAATCAAAATCTTCAAGGCCCCTGAGCTTGGATATTTCTTCAATTATCCTGAGAGCTTGCTGTGCATTTGTATTGTGGTTTATCTGCAGATATGCTTCAAGAAATGGCGTGGCCCTGATTTTTTCCATGGCCTTTTCAATGCTGTACCTTGAATTTGTAATATGTCCCAAATGCTTTTCATAAAGAGATCTGTAATACAGCAGATACGGATCTGCTTCTGAATCCATCACTGATAACATCTTCCCGGCAGCCGTAAATTCTCCAGAACTGATTTTTGCCTTGGTGACAGGGAAATTGAACTGCTTCCAGTCTTTCTCTGGATTATTTTTTCCAATCTCCATTCGTATTTCATTGATGGTTGGACTCATCTCTATACTTGTGATCTGTTCCAACTCCTCCTTTTTAGCAAAAAGGTACATAATTGTTCGTCCGTTCTGGTCGTTCATATTCTCCTTTACAAATCTGACATCAGGCGCAGTAAGTGTATCAGTGTAAAGAATATCTCTTAAAACACTCATAAATTGACCTGTATTTTTCTTTTCAGAATACTTCTGCAACTGGGAAAATGATGTGTCATCCCTTGTTGTTTCAAGAATTGCTATGGCAATTTCAGAATCCAGGTTTTCCGATGGAATCCTGTTGAGTATCTGGCCAGCCTTCTCGTACACCTTCATTCTAAGCATAGATTCCAGAACTTTTTTCAGAGTCTCTGGTTCATTGCCAAACATTTCCTCCCCGGATGATTCATACAGCATGGCAATCTTCTGAAACATTCCCTTTCTGTGGAGCTCAGCAATATATGTGCTTATGAACTGGATATCATGTGGGTTTTCCACAAGATATCTTTCGGATTTCTCCACGAAAGAATCTATATTCCCTTTCCCTTTTTCTATAAGGGATGAGAGTTTAAGCATCTCCGAGTCGGACATTGCGCTTCCCTGAAGTTCATGCATAAGTTTTTCTGCCTCATCAGTCCTTTTTGCTTTTACGAGAAATTTTACAGCCCATACTGTAAGATCCTGATGCCTTTCAATTAACTGCCTGTTGTTGTCGATTACAGATATTGCTGCAGCATAATTGTTCACTTTCTCTGCAGACCTGAAGAACATTCCCATGCTCTCTGCACTCTTCTCCAATATTGAATGCCTGTCGAGAAAAAGATCTATAACCTCCTCATCTCTTCCAAGCTCGAACAGTAGCTTGATCTTCAATTCAAGGCATACCTCGTGTCCTGGTCTTTCATTGAGAGCCTCATTAGCAAGGTTCAGGGATTCATCATAAATGCCAACTTTTTCAAACAGAAGGGCCAGCCTGACTCTGTCCTCCAGATCTTCAATCCGGTTCAATTCCATTGCTTTAAGGTGGCTCTTCAGAGAAGGAATATCATTGTTATCTCCAAGAGCCTCAAGATAAGCAATCTTGTATTCAAGGCTGTTATCAACAGCGGAAATAGCTCTGAGGAATTCCATGGTCTCCTTGGTTGCATTTTTCCTTTTCAGGTTTTCAATTATTATGTCAGTAATAAGTTTGGAAGCATTTTCCGAATATTTCAGATATGCAGTCTCATTATATATTCCATTCATGGAGAGAAACATAACGATAAAGTCCCATTGGGATGTAATTTTTCCCATTTCCATGACGTTTTCCACTACCTGTGGTATGTTCGCTATTATGGACTTGCCTTTTAGGAATGCCATTATTTCAGCAGAATCTCCCCCCATAACCAGTGACTTTGTATAAAATATCTGGAAAGTTCGGTTCTCCATATCCACTCTGTAAAAATTCCGAATTGCTGATGAATCATGAATGTCTTGTTTTTCCCAAATATCCCTGACCACAACCTCAAGCTGTGAGGAGAGATTCTTATCCGCAGTGAAAGATTCAGGAAGACGCTCCAGAGAAGAAATTATCTCTTCTGTTATCTTCCTGCGGGTCTCCTTTGAACGCGAGGAAAGATATCGGTCTATGTTGTGCTTCAGAATACTGTAAATGTTCTCTTCGCCTGGGAGAGCCATGACATAGGATTGCTAATTTGATATATAACTTTAAGACATGTTTTCAGCAGTATTGCCTGATCCCAGATCGAATGCACAGTTATTTTTTAATGGATCATACCATACATGATCATGCCTCTGAAAACAGGAAAAAATTGCTATATTTCCCATCTTGCCTCCCTGAGGGGAAATATTGAGCTGGGAGATGAATGCTCCATTTTTGATTTTGCAAGCATCAGGACCGAGTCGGAATTGATCAGTATAGATTCATTCAGCAATGTGCAGGACAATGTTTCCATGCATGTGGATGAACAATATCCCATAAAAATTGGAAAATATGTGTCCATAGGACATAATGCAGTGGTTCACGGTGCAACAATCGAAGATGATTGTATAATTGGAATGGGGGCCATTGTGATGAATGGGGCCAGGATATGCTCAGGAAGCGTTGTTGCTGCTGGAGCAGTTGTTCTACAGAATAGTGTTATCCCTGAAGGGAGCCTTGTTCTGGGAGTCCCCGGCAAGATAGGAAAAAATAGTCCAGAATTCCGTGCCATGGCTCACTTAAATGCGCTTGAATATCTGAAACTTAAAGAGAGATACATACAGTAGAGGAATGCTTCATTCATTCGGAGGCCCACATTTCTAAACTCAATATTAATAAATAAGCTATTCATATGGATCAAAAACGTGATTTCCAATGGCGAAGATGCATACTAGGAAAAAAGGAAAATCAGGGTCAAGAAACTCATTCTACGGCGAGAAGCACAACTGGATACAGATGAGTCAGAGCGAGGTTGAAGAAGCAGTGGTTCAGATGAGGAAAGATGGACTTACCGCATCAGTGATAGGTATAAAATTGAGGGACCTCTATGGTGTTCCAAAGCTCAAATATATCAACAAGAAGAAGATAGGCGACGTACTTTCTGAAAATAACATTGCACCAGAAGTTCCTGAAGATCTCCTTGCACTTATAACGAAATACAAGAGAGTCTCAAAACACATGAACCTCAACAAAAAGGATATCAGCAATAGTAGGAGAAGAAGCCTTGTAATGGCTAAGATGCTGAGACTTGTAAGGTACTACAAGAGAACGGGACGTCTTGCAAAAGGCTGGGAACTCAACAAAGTATTGTGAGTATACCAATGCTTGACAAAATAATCAATAAAGACTTTATTGCTTCTCTTGACAAAGCAAGAGAATTTTTTGACAAATTCGATTATTTCAGGATTCTGGCACACTATGATGGAGATGGTACAAGTTCAGCCATTATTCTCACCAATGCGATGCTCAGGGCGGGGAAGAGATTCCATCTTGGATTTGTAAAGGACTTGTCCAGGGAAGGTATGGTCAAGAGATACGAGGAAGAAAAGAATCTTCCCACTATATTTGTGGACTGTGGATCAGACCAGGCAAAATATTTTGATTCTGGGGAGAAAAATATACTGGTTCTTGACCATCACCTGTATTCTGACAGCCCAAATGGTGTTCTGAACATAAATGCCAGAGATTATGGAATAGATGGAACAAGAGAAGCCTGTGGGGCCACAATGGCCTTCATTTTTGCAGTGGCTATGAATTCTGAGAATTCAGATCTTCTTCCATTCATGATCACAGGAGCAATGGCAGACAAACAGGACATGGAAGGGTTTAAAGGGGTAAACAGGGGACTCATTGAGGCCTTCGGAAAGAATATTGAAAAAAAGCATGTCCTCAATCTGCATGGTGAAACACTTATAGATTCAATTGTATATTCCATAGATCCGTTCATAAATGGCTTAACAGGTTCCAGAGAAGGTGTTGAAGCACTTCTAAATGATCTGAAACTTGATGGGACAAGAAAACCTGAGTCCCTTACGAATGAGGAAAAACTGTTGCTGGGAAAGCACCTTTCATACAGGCTCATGATCCAGGGGTGCCAGAGCGAGGCAATGTCCTACCTTGAAAGAGATGAAATGATATTTTCCAACGGATTCACGTCATCGGAACTTTCAGTTATCATAGATGCAAATGCTAAAAATGGTGACAATTCCATTCCAGTTGAGTATTTCATTGGCAACACCTCTCTCAAGGAAATAATGATAAAAAACCGGAAAATATACGAAACTAAACTAATAGATTATATCACAAGATCATACAAGTCCATGGAAAAAAGCAAAAATATTCAGTTTTTCTATGCGCCAGGCTCTGAGATGGCAGGCGCAATTTCTGGCACTTTGATGCTCTACCTTGCAGATCAGACAAAACCAGTCATAGGATTCAATGCCGGAGACAAGATCACACTTGTATCCAGCAGAGGAACAAGAAAGATGGTTGAGATGGGACTCAATCTATCCCAGGTGATGAAAGAATGTGCAACCAAGGTGGAAGGAAATGGCGGAGGCCATGACATTGCTGCAGGCGGGAATATCCCCCGAGGAAGGGAGAAGCAGTTTGTTGAGCTTGTGGACGAAATGGTTGGGATTCAGATTAAAAACATCAAAAGACGGTGACTTCCTCCTCCCCCAAATAACCAGTAGAACAAAATATATCATGTATGACAATTGTTGGGCATGAAGCTACTTTTGTGAAAGGGCTTCTCGCTCGCATGGTTAAAATACAACGTTCTATTATTCATATAGAATGGGTAAGCTTGGAATATATACTAAAAACCCAAGGTTTTACTATGGCGTGATCCGCGCACTCAAGGATTTTGGAATTAATTTTATATCGATAGAAAACATTTTCGAGGATTTGAAAAATGTTGATGTTGTGTTAAGTTCAACTGGTGATAGCAGAATATCTGAGAAACAGATTTTCCAGGAAGATCCAGTTCGGGCTGTTCGCAGAAGTTTTTCATTCTTCATGGGCAGGGATAAATTTCACACCATATATATAGGAATAGACCCTGGGCCTAAACCGGGAATTGCAGTCACTTCAAATAACGTTGTACTTGAAGCCTTTGAACTCTTTGATGTGGGACAAATAAGAAACACTGTCGAAAGATTAATTGGAGACTATGAGGCAGAATACTGTTCCATCAGGGTAGGGAATGGAGATAAACCTAACAGGCAGTTTATATTGAGGCAGATTTTACCACTTGGCTTGAATGTTGAGATAGTCAATGAAACCGGTACAAGTTTTCCCCATAAAACGCATGACAATGCCCTTTCAGCTGCAAGAATAGCAAATATAGAGATATTCCTAAAAAATGGCCCTTCCATGACTGTAAAGAAAAGAAGAGAACTCATAGAAGAGGAGTTCCGTACATTAAATAATATCTGATCAAGATTTCTTTTGTTTTTTCTTCCTGTTGTATCTCCATTTTGGCTGTCCAGTAGCTGTTTTCCTCTTGCCGGAGGCAAGCACTAAGAACACCATGAATATAACAACTCCACCTGAGATATAATATATCCAGTCATAGTTTGGAGGCGTCCCATAATAAAATGTACTTACGTATGATGATTTTACGCCAGTGAACAGGGAGCCATTCAAGATCTTGACCTGAAGAGTGTTAATTCCGTTATTCAAAAGGCTGGATGGTTCAATCACCGTAATTTCCTTGCTCGCACCGGGACCTAGTGATACTACCTTTGTTGAAATGATTGCTCCGTTAAGAATGAATTGTATTGACATATTACTGTATGTTGTAGATTCTATGTTAGAGATATATGCGCTGAGTGTAATTGGCTCATAGACAGGAATTGCAATATTGATAATTTTACTGACTTCAACAGAACCGTAGGTTGCAGTGGCATAGATTGTGATATATACGGATTGATTTGCTGCATCTGGTGCCGTGATATTGAACTCAAAGAATCCACTTTTCGAAAGTTCGTGTGAGTTTCCTCCAGCGGATAGGCCTATGGCATATTCTGCTGCAGTATAGATAGTGGCTGTATAGTTTGAAAAACCCTGTGATTCATTAAAGAATATCTGAAATCTTTCGTTTTTATATACACTTGATGGATGAGATACAGTGACATTGAATGAGCCGTTAGTAGCATGTGAAGGCTCTGCAAATGCCAGCGGTATTGACATGACAATCAGTGATACACAAATTGTTGAAATTAAAAATTTGTAGTTCATCTGTTTTTCCTCCCTCTGAATGCTACACCTGCAAGTCCACCAATCACCGCTACAACGATAACCATTATTCCAATTTCAATTGTTGATATAGGATTGCCTGTGTAATTTGCAATAATGTTTCCGCCTTTGGCTGTGTTGTACAGTCCCCCAAGATTTGGGAACGACACATACAGGTTTTCTGAATGGACTGCCGAACTGTTCAGTTGATATATACTGTATTGTACAGTAAAGTTGAATGCACTGTTATAGTAATTGGATTCAGGTACCAGTGTGATGATGAGATTCTTTGACTGCCCGTAGGATAGATTTGTTGAGTTCACAATCTTTCCATTAATACTGAACACAACCTGCCAGTTATATTTAGAATAGATGTTGTTTGAAAGATTTAAAGTTTCGTTCGTGTTTCCCGTGTTTTTCAATATAGCACTGTATGTTATGTTTCCACCATCAAATGCAGCAAAGTCAGTTGAAATGTTTAATGAGGCTGAATAATTTACACTCATATTGACCTTTACATTATCCGTTAGCGATCCACCATTGTAGCTGACCAATATTGGTATCTCATTTACACCTGAGGGCACAGTATTGACATTTTTAATGTTGGCTTTAACATATGCAGTTCTGTTAATACCGAGATTTTTCAATGTACTAGTATTAAAAGTGATATTCCAATCACTGCTTCCAGATGATAATGTAAGGTTAGTCTCTGTTGTGAGAAGATTTGTTATGTTTAGATTATAGGAGAATGCTGAAAATTCTGTTACGTTTTGCGCAACATAATTCTGCTTGATTGAAACGTTTCCATTAATCACCTTTTCAAGTATCAGGCTAAGTGATTGTGTTTTATTCGTGTATATTGTAATTGATGACTGATACTCGTTGGAAAATGTGTAATTGTTCACTGTAAGAGTATTCGAAGTGTATGATGTAAATGTGATATTTTTCGCAGGAAGGAGAATTCCAGTACCTGAGGTAGTTGATATTCCAAGATTTGAAACTGTCAAGTTTACATTCTCAGCTTTAGGTGCTTGCCCGACATAAGTATAAACATATATATAATTGGCAGATGCCAAAGATACATTATTGGTAGAAGTATCCTGAAAGATCCCAATACTGACATGGCCCAGATACGCAACCATTGCTGATTTGCTGTACGCATACAAGGTATAAGTTCCGTTAGCGAGACTGAAATTATAGTGGCCAGATCCTGTTGTGTAAGTCCATCCTTCAAGCAAATTATTTTTGTAGAAAGAGACATTGATTGCTGCCATAGAAGAGCCCGAGTAGAGTGCTAGACCATTCACCTGTGTGAAGAAAGGGGCCACACTCAAAGTAATGTTGCTTTGTATGTTCGATTTCAATAACATGGTCATATTATGATAAACTCTGAATTCGCCAGTTGAATTTACTAAATTGTCATAATAATGAACAGAGTAAGATCCTTCCGGAAGAATACTTGACATTGATGTAAGATTTATCAGGCCAGATGATGAATTTATCAGTAAATTCCCTGTGCTTATGCCCAAATTATTGGTGAGATTAAGCCAATATGAGTTGTATAATACGGCATTCACTGTTGTGTTATTGTTTATCCTATAGGTTGATATTCCGGATTGTAGACCATTTCCAAGTTCATATACAGTATAAATTCCTGGTGCAATAGTTCCATTTACTTCATTTATCAATGTGCCATTTTTGAAAATCTTGAAAGATTGCACACCATTTACGTTGAAAACAACATGGCTGGTAAAATTGTATGACTGCGAATATGCTCCTGTTGAAACAGTAAGAATCCGCTGATAAGAGGAAATTACCTGATTACCTCCAAATATTTTCAGGAAATACGAACCGTATGGTAAATTATTAAAACTAACCTTTCCATTTACGATATTGGAAGTATAATTAGAATAACCCACAAGTGTGATTTTCCCATCAAGTAGCGCACCGCCATTCACAGAAGTGAATTTAAGAGAGACATTGGATTTCTGAAGATTTAATGGTGCGTTAGTCTGAGTGGAGACCGTGAATGTAGAAGTTGAGAAACCTTCTGAATATGCCTTCATGGTGAAGCCGGACAAGGATTGAGCATTGTATGCAATCAGCGTATTCCCTTTTGCATTAATAATTGCAGATCCATAAGCTCCACCGTTTAGATTTATCATTGCAACTCCTGAACTTACCGAAGATTGGCTATCATAAACAGCAGCAACTGAAGGGTTATAAATTCCTATCTGGACTGTTTTTGCTGTCTGGAAATCTATATATGCTTGAGTGTTTTGATTAAGATTCACAGTTGAGGTAGCAACGTAATCAGTTGTGCTTGTAAATGCTGAAGAGTAGATTGTATAAGTGAATCCTGCGGGAAGGTAAATGTTCTGATTTAATGCCTGAATTAATTTTATAATCGTTCCCTGGCTATTAGTGAGACTGAGATATCCTGATAACTGTGTTAGATTTTCATTGGTATTTTTTACTTTCAAGATGGCAGAGGAATATGCATGTAAGGTATAAGTTCCGGAGGAATTTAAATTAACACCCTGAAGTACCGTCATGTTGTCATAAGTATCATAAACACTGTAATAGCCTAACGGAACAAGACCTGTGTAGAAACTGCCATTTTTCTGAAGTTGCAATTGATTTAGTGAGTATGAAGATTGGTAGATGTCTAATACAGAAGGCGTGAATCCCTGATTTGAAATGCTAATAGTTAATCTCGCAGCGGGTAATAGTGAGAGATTTAGGCTTTGGTTTTCCCCTAGCACAGGAATATTAACGTCAGATATCTGTGTTATACTGTTTCCTAATTTTCCATAAACAGAATATGATCCATTAACAGTGTACATGAGTGCAGTACCTGTGCTATTTGTTGTTGCAGTGTATTTTCCAGCATAAACTGTAGCACCGGAAATCCTTTGACCATTGTAAGAGAGGTTGACCTGTATGAGAGACATCGGTATTTTAATGGCATATCCAATGTTAGAATTTGGAGTGTAAACATTGTCCTGTATATTATGGTACGTGATTCCGTTAGAATAAACAGATACTGTGTAGTTTCCCTGTGGAATACCAGTTACATTGTATGACCCATGATTGATGCTGAAGTTGAATATCTGACCGGATATATGATTCTGCAATATTACAGTTCCATTCTCTACTTTGGTTGTGCTGAAACTTTTTCCATTAATTCCATTTTGTTTCTGAATTTCCACAGTACCTGTAGAGTTGAAATTCCCTACGTGGTAATTCTTAACAAGATAGTAGTTAGGAAGTCCTGTGGTAGTGTTCAGAGCCAGATCTTTTCTTTCTGCCTGTTGGTTTGAGATAGCAAATCCAATAGCATGGAGGAAATTTTTTCCTTCCAGAGTTTGTGAGTTCAACGTTCCATAAGAGTATATGAGGGTATCATTTCCGGGAAGTGCTGTTATGTTATAGTAACCATTTGAGTTCGTTAAAACCGTCTGGTGAGGTATTCCATACTGATCCAGTATAGTTACTCTTATGCCTGATTCAGGTATTCCTGAATTCGTCTTTACCTGACCTGTTACGATTGCTCCTGGGAAATATCTTAGAATTGGGTCAGTTCCCTGAATTATAGATGAAACCTGTGGAAAGATAAAGGCAGTACCTTCTCCATTCTTTTGAAGATTGTAAGCCTGCTGGATAGGTAGAATCTTGAAGGCGTTTGGATGTGCGCTAAAGTTTTTATATGGATTATAGGGGACACCATCATATACCAACTCAAAATTGCTCATATTCCAGGCAGGTTGCATAGTATATTTCGTTGTTCCAAATGTGAGACCGGGAATTCCTTGTGTATGGCCTACTGCAGATGGAGGTATTCCTATCATTGCCCTGTACAAGGTCGTGTTATAGAATGCTGGTGTGTATTGAATTGTGTACCCTGTTGGAATCAGGTTTGTAGGAAGTTGGTTTAATGGATAAGTACCATTTGGAGTCTGCGCGAAAATCTGGTAATATGCAGTTGGAACAACACCTCCTCCGGGAGTTATGTATGATGGCGTGTCAGTAAGATAAGCGGGTGCATAGAATATACCTGTGTTCAGACCGTTAAGAGGGAAAAGTGAATGGTCAGCCTGTATATATTGAATGCTCCACCCTGTCACACTTTGCAGATTCTGATATAAATTTACCAGATTAGTCAGACTCACTTTTGATGCCAACTGTCCTTTAATTAAGGCAAAATATGCGTTCGTAGATGAAATTGATGGAATGAATTGTCCATATACAGAAGCATTGTTCAGTATCCATGGAACATCCTGTAGTGGATTGTTATAAATACTCTGAAGAGTATTTATTTCTGATGCATTCAGGTATTCAGAGAGAGCACTTTTCATTACGGGTGTAAACTGTCCATTGTTCTGCAGTAATGAAGCCTGCATCAGTCTTGCAGACAGAAGAGCAATTATCTGTGACTGATTTTGGGAAAGGAGTATTTGCCCGGCAACCTGATATGCCTGCTGAAAGTCATCTGCAACTGTTGGATGTTTGCCCTGACTTAACTCCTGGAAACCGTAATCCCACCAGTTGACATAAGCAGGTTTCTCTGCAAGTGAGAGATTTTGCTGTTGTGTAGCAAGCCATGCAAGGGATTTTGATAAAGGAGTTGTTGAATTGGTGATAAATGAACCAGTTGTGCCAAAATATGCGCTCTGGTTAGCAAGATAAGAAGTTGGTTTCAAAAATGACGGTAGTGCGTTATAAACCTCATGATTCACTGAAGTTGCAGAGTTTCCGGGAACCGCAGCTGAAACAACTCCGAGACCGGAGGGTATGAGAATTCCAAACGCGATTAAAAATACAAATGCAGCTTGAAGCCATTTAATATTTCCTGTAAGGGCCTTACTTCTTCTATATGTTCTTTTAATTCTGTCTTCACTAACATTTTTGTCCAATTTGAGCAGATTGGAGAAATATGCAAGGAGCGCTGCTCCAAGTATAGCATAACTTGGTGCTGCAGTTACATTGAATCTTGCTGCTGCAAAACTCATATATATTGAAACTCCACTAAACACTAGAAGCAAAAGAAGGGAATCAGATTTTTGTTTAACGAATGAATAGGTAACATAAGCAAAACCGGCAATGCCAAGTATAAACTGTGCAACCCCAAACCCTCCAATGTACTGTCCGAGAGGTGGTGATTGAGCTTCAGCTATTGTCTGATAAACCCTATTCTTTATGAAATACCCCTCTCCCGATATGATTTCATTGAAAATATGAGGTGCAAATTTGTAAAGACCGGCGAGAGTAGCACCTATAAAGAGAATCATTACTGGAATTGAAATGATCCATGGTTTTCTACCCGCTATACTCATAATAACAGATATTAATATCATTCCCAATCCTATGTAAAGTGGGGGGACAAACCATGCACTTGGGGCATTGTTTGCAGCGTAATAATAATAAGCACTCATCGAGAATGAAAGCGCGACAAATATGAAACTTACATAAACGAGATATTCATTGTTCCTTGAAAGGAACAGGTTCACGATCAACTGGATAACTACATATATAGTAACAATAGCAAGGATGTAGGCATGTCCCTGCCAGGAAAGCTGAAGGGCCCCATAAGTTGCTCCTGCAAGAAGAGCATAAATTGTAGCTTTTCTATTGTTTCTTATGTATCTTTTCAGGTCCCCGTAATACGATTTCACGTCTAGGAGACTGCCCTGTATAATCCTCTCTTTCGTTGAAAACCTAACTGCCCTTTCTAGGAAGTATATTGCAAAAAATGCGAAAATAAGTTCTGGAGTGTGCATCCTTCCGTCAGAAAGAATTCCGGATGAAAGATTGCTTGGCATCAATGCGTATAGAACAGCACCTATCATTCCTGCTTTCTTACCCAGAATGCTTTTTCCAAGCATGTAGACAGGAATTATAAGTAATGCCCCAAACACCGCATCAAATTCCATGAATGCATAATATGCAGCATTTGAGGAACCACCAAGGAATGGGCCTAGAATCACTGCTACGAAAGCTATCATCCAGTGAAAAAAGGGATTTCTTGGATTCCCTGATCCTATAGGGTAGTTAAGCCCTATAGTATGAAGAAGGGTTGTATGGTTAGATAATATGTACTGTATAATAATATAATTAAAGTATGGATCGCTCCCTCCCGAAAAGTTCACAAAACTATCCAGGAATGTTTGCGCCCACATGAAAAAGTTTGCAAGGAACATGTAGAGCGAAAAGAGCAATAACAAGCCAACAAACTCCCAGTTTTTTGTAAACCATTTGGTAAATTTCTCAATAGGTTGTATCTCTTCCAGTTCCATTTTACTACTACCGAAGCGGTTAATACAATCTATGTATAAGAATGTTTAACAAATTATTAAGAATTCCATAATGTGAAATTGCACGGTATTCATATTTATTTTTCGTAAATTGCAGGGTTTTCAAGAGACAAAATTTTAGTCCATTCTTCATACAGATATATGGCTAAATGCTTCAAAGTTTTCTGATCAGGGATTGTAATTCAATCTGCATATAAACAACTGGAAGTTCAAGTTCGTAGGCTTTAATGGTTTCTGGGTGAACTTCTCCAATAAACCCTGACTTTTTTTCGTTAATCATTATACCTCCTGATCTTCCATTTATGAAACCGTTCAAGTTCTCAGATGAAATTACAGGATTGTGTATTCCTGCAGAACTCAGAAGTGCATCCAGGTAACCTTTGATTTCTGAATAAGAGGATGAATTTGAACATATCCCTATGGATAATAACCGCTTCTGAACATTCTGGTCAATCACGTCACCAATTTCAAATATTTTCTGGGGGAACCCATTATGCTTATTCCTTTTGAAAAATTCCATTGTTCCGTTGAAAAGAGATCTCCTGACAGCGGAGTAATCTTCACTTTTAGGATTCATGATCATTATAGACCCATCATCAGCACTGCTCTTTGATGTCAGGACAAAGTTTATCACTTCCTGGAGGCCCATTGAGAGCATCACAGATCTGAGTTTCTCCGCTAATGCGTTGAATGAATCAGGTTTTCCTGTAAATTTAGAGTATAATGGTGCCTCTGAAATGTTTCTAAGTTCTATTGCCTTTACGAGATCCTCCATCAGATCTGCCTTGCCCATAATGTCTACTCTTCCCATAAATGGAGTATAAACATATGAACCATACTTTTCATAACCTATTCTCTCAAAGAGACTATCCATTTTCTCCTCCTCAGGAATGAGTCCAAGAGACTTTTTGATGTATGAAGGATCAATTGTAATGTGTTTTTCTTTCAGTAACTCTTCAGTGTCTATTGCATATTTCCCAATTGTTTCAAGGATGCTTACATCTGCACCAAGATTGATGAAATAGCCAATAGACAGTCTTGCAGCAATTTCAAGAGATCTTCGATCTTCCGCAGTGATGTCCACTAGCATTGATTCTGTTTGATCCCTTATCCGGGTTCTGCTTGAATTGAAAAGAGGTGGAATCGATATTGCTCCTTGCTCGTCTTTAAAATAAGGATATTTTCCATTTTTCAAATTTCTCCCATAAGCTATCCCTTTTTCATGCTTTTGTATCAACTCCCAGATATCCCCAGAAACTCCATCGAATGTATCAAAATTGAAACTTGTATCTCCTTCTCCATAGTCGAGGTTGCCATGTACATGATCAATATCATGCAATCCAAAAGCAAACATCTTTCTTGATCTTCCAGTCGTTTCCGAAAGTTTGTCAGTGAACGCAAGTGAATCCTGTATTATTTCTTGATTTTTGGAACTGAAATGTACCTCATATGCAATTGCGTACTTTCTCTGATTGCTCGATAAAGTCAATAATCTTTTTGATTTTTTTAACTTTCCTATAGGGAAATCCTTGTGTATAAATTTCAAATATGCCCTGTGCAGTGCCATGATGGAGTACAAATCTGGCCTGTCAGGATTGAGTTCAATCTTCACATCGTTCCCAGTTTCTACTGAAAAACCCATGACTCTGGAAAAATAACCAAGGTCGTCTTTCCAATTTTTGCCAAAAGTGTTAAAAATTTGATTTTCGGTGATTCTAATTACCACCACAATCAGTCACCTTTATTCTTGTCCATGGTTTCTTTGAATTTTTCATCTACTTTCTTGGCCATGTACTCCCTTAGCACAACTCTGATGAGTTCATCCACGGACACTGCTTCTCCGCTATTTATAAAATTATCTAGATCCTGCAACATTTTCTTCGTAATTTTAACGTTGATGTTCTTAACATTGGTATTTTCATCATATTTTTCCATGAAGTCTTTAATCGATTCTCTTATTACATCTGAAATGGTATCATAATTACCCTTATCTCTTATGATCATAAGTCTTTCAAGGTCTTCTTCAGAGACCCTTATTGTTATTCTGTATGGGACTGACATAAATATCTTCCAAATTTAATGTAGTATATTATACAATACTAAAATGTTTTTCCATTGGAGTAGATGTGAGAGCGGATCAACTACAATACACAAAAGAGTTGGAGCTTGTTGCAATATTTTAAGCAAGAAAGCAACCGACTTCCGGATGCGGATGAATTGCGGGGTGTCAGTAAAACACTAAAATTGAATAGCCTATTTTTATAATTTTACGCCTCTGCAGTTTGATTCGAACAGAGAGCATGACACATTCATCTCTTCCCCGTGTAGAAAACATTCCACTGCAACCGATGTGTTCTTGCGAACAGTCCGAAAATAACTGTCTTTCTCTTCAAGAGAGTGCCTTGCCTTTGAGGGCGTTAATAATATGAAATGTATAATGGTGTTTGACTTGGAAAAAGCCCATGTATCTCCATGCTTAAGCATAGAAGTTTTACCGCTTTTCTCGAACTCCTAACATCATTTATAATTTGTCTTAACTCCTTATTAATCTCTTAATATATTATTCAAAAAATTAAGTATTAGCACCTGATTCTTAATTTGAAAGAAAACTACAAAAATAATTTTCATACTTTATGTAGTTATCATAACTACAAGTTTAGACCAAAAATGTAAAACATGTATTTATTTTAAGTGTTGACATATTTCATCAAAAAAAATAAATCGCCAAAATTTATAGTTAAGTCCTACATATCAATATTCATAACATTCAATACATTTTCACACTGGAAGTGTTTTGTTAAACGATATAAACAAATTTTACAAAAAATTTAAGATATTTTAGCTTTCATAACTACAAAATACTTTTAATGCTGTGTGATCTATAATCAAAATAAGGTGTATGAATGATCGCAACAGAAGAAAGGAATAAATTCCCACAAATCAGATTTGCATCTGATTTTGAGATAAGTAAAAATGCGCCATTTAAAACGGTTGATGAGTTCGTCGATTCGATGAGCAGTCTCATAACGGATGACATGATGGTAATGAGAGTAACAGAGAGCCTTTGCCCTATCTGTGTTGACGATGAGAAATTTGACCAGATGAGAATCCCTGCTATTGTTTATGAGAATGGCGGAGAAGTCAGATTGATAAAGGAATGCCAGGAACATGGCATTACAAAAGAGAAATACTGGGAAGATTACGAGATGTACCAGGAAGCAAAAAAATGGCAGGATGGTGGAATCAAGATCTTAAATCCGCATGTTGCTTATCTGGAGTCCAAGATAGTTTGCCCAACTCACTGTGGTCTTTGCGTTAAACACAAATCACACACCGGCCTTGGAAATGTGGTTGTTACAAACAGGTGCGACCTTTCATGCTGGTACTGCTTCTTCTATGCAAAAGAAAACGAACCAATATACGAGCCATCCCAGGACCAGTTGAGAATGATGCTCAGAAGAATGAGAAATGAAAAACCGGTTGGGGCAAACGCAGTTCAGATTACTGGAGGAGAGCCAACAATCAGAGACGATATCCTGGACATAATCAAAATAGCAAGAGAGGAAGGATATGAGCACATACAGTTGAACACCAACAGTGTAAGAGCAGCATTTGATCCGGATTTCCCAAAGAAGATAAGAGAAGCAGGCTCAAATGTCATATACACAAGTTTCGATGGCCCAACACCAAGATCCAACCCGAAGAATTTCTGGGAAGTTCCAGCAGCTCTTGAGAACTACAAAAACGCACCACTCGGTGTAGTTCTGGTTCCAACAGTCATTGGTGGAATAAATGATATGTACCTTGGAGATATAATAAAGTTTGGGATAAACAACATTGATTCTGTAAGGGCAGTCAACTTCCAACCTGTAAGTCTTGTGGGCAGAATGCCTGACAGGATGAGGGAAAAACAGAGAGTCACCATACCTGGATGCATAAAGAAAATAGAACAGCAGACAGATGGCCTTATTGGAAGAGAGGATTTCTTCACTGTTCCATCCACAACCAAGATATCAAACTTCGTTGAGCAGCTCAAGGGAAAAGATATGTACAAACTGTCAATACATTTTGCCTGCGGTATGGGAACATACATATTCAAGGAAGAGGACAAGATCACTCCAATAACCAGGTTCATAGATGTAAGAGGAATGTTCGAGTATATAGGAGAACTCTCTGATGACATAAAGAACTCAAACATAAAGACTCTGTCCAAGGCAGCATCACTCACAAAACTCCTGAAGAACATGAAGAGATTCGTTGATTATGAGAAGGCACCAAAAGACTTCAGCCTCAAGGACATGGTTTACAATGCATTCACAGAGGGAGACTATCATGGATTGAAAGCGTTCCATTACAAGAGTATGTTCGTAGGCTTCATGCATTTCATGGATCCTTATACATACGATGTTGACAGGGTTGAGAGATGCGACATACACTATGCAATGCCTGATGGAAGAGTTGTTCCATTCTGTGCCTTTAATGTCATACCTGAACTTTACAGGGATGCAACACAGAGAAAATACTCCATACCAGCAAAAACCTATGAGGAGAAAACTGGCAAGATCCTGAAGAAAGAGAAATACTTCAGGGAATACAACATGGAGGAAAAGAGGGGCATCATAGACTTCTATGAAAGAAGCATAGGCAGAAAACTCTCTCAGGATGAAATTGGCCTGAACCTGAACGAGTCTATACCGGTAATATCTTCATCAAAACCTGAAGATTAAACCCTCCTTTTTTTATGTTTAAAATTTTAGAACATGGATCAGACGTAATGTTTGAAATCCATTTTAATGATATAAATTCTTTTTTTGAGCAGATGGCACTGGCATTTAGAAAAGTTATGGTTGATTTTTCTCCTAAAGGTACTATGATCGTCAAGAACATTACAATAAAAGATAGTGGAGAATACTCAACAAATGCCATAAGATATCTGAATGAACTTATCTATACCTTTGATCTTGAATGGCTTATCCCAATAAAATGCATAGAAATTGAAAAGAAGAATGGAAATTTGATAATAACAATGTCAATGGAACGGATAAGAGATCCGGGTTCTCTTATAAACATACCAAAAGCTGCAACCTACTCAGGTGGCAGGACGGAAAATGCTTCACCGCTCAGAATAATTGTTGATATATAGAAAAATCACAAATCCTATTATAAAATAAAGTAATGCTGAAGAAATGATAGACTATGGTGCCCTGACAGAGTTTCTTCTTATTCTTGCAGGAGGCGTTGCTGCTGGAATTATAGGTTCATTGACAGGGCTTGGCGGTGGATCAGTTCTTGTTCCGCTTCTTACGCTATTCTATGGAGTCCCGATTGAATATGCAACCGGTGCCAGTCTAATTTCTACCATTGCAACATCTGCTGGTTCTGCAAGTACCTATACAAAAAAGGGAATAGCAAATATCAAGATCGGAGTAGGGCTTGAGGTAGCCACTACCCTGGGAGCGATCATTGGAGCGCTTACCTTTGAGATCGTCGTAACGCACAGCCTTCAGTATGTACTTTATCTTCTGTTCGGAGTTGTGATTCTGACATCCATAATACCTACGGTTAAGAGGGGAAAATATGAATACCCCGAAGAAAAAACCCTAGATTTTACCAGCAGAGTATTCCAACTTGGCGGTAAATATTATGATGAAAAATCTAAAAAAGAAGTTCACTACACAGGTGTCAGATGGTGGCTCGGAGAAATTATAATGTTTTTTGCAGGGCTTTTATCTGGACTTCTCGGAATTGGAAGCGGTGCGCTTAAAGTTTTAGGGATGGACTGGGCAATGAATCTTCCTATGAAGGTTACTACCACAACAAGCAACTTCATGATCGGAATTACTGCTGCGACAGGAAGTAGTATTTACTGGTATGCAGGGTACATACAATTTTTCCTTGCTTCAGCAACTGCCATCGGTGTTCTTGTTGGCTCTAGAATCGGGTCAGCAGTTCTCCTTAAAATTTCAAACAAGGAAATCAGGTGGATATTCTTCACAGTGCTGAGTTTTCTTGGAGTTGACATGATTTTCAAAGGAATTACACTTTCTAAAATATATAACATTCCACCCATAGACGGTTTTGGGATTGCAATCACGTTCTCAATCATATTAGTAATACTTCTCTTTATCAAATTGTCAATAGCGGAGGGCAAATATGGAAACCTCAGATAAACTGACAGCAGTAGTCAGTGCGATTTTGAAATATGCGATCATATTGAGCATTTCCTGCATAATTATTGGCACTAGCCTGATGTTCATAAATGGAAATGCAAATGGAATTCCAATTTCCCAGCTCGCAAATTATGAAAATCCAAAAAGCCCTTCATACAATTCGTCTTCATTTTCCCCGGTTTTAATTCCTCAGGGCATAGCCCATTTTGATGCACTTGGTTTTATATCTCTAGGACTCTGGGTGCTTATATTCACTCCCGTTACTGTACTTATTTCATCCTTGGTTGATTATATGTATACAAAAAACAGGTTATATACAATCCTGACGTTCATAGTTCTGTTTAATTTGTTTGCAGCAATAGTAATAGTGCCTCATTTTGTAACGAATTGAGTATTTCATCGTTACAAAAGAGTTATTAATTTTATAAACATCATGAAAAAGGTGCTCAATGCTGAGATTCGAAAGAGTTAAAATTAGGGAGGAAGAGCCTGATAACAGGACAAAGAGTTTCACTCTCGAACCTCTGATAGAATACTCAAATGATGAAGCTACCACCGAGGCATCAAGATGCATTGGATGTAATATATGCACACAGGCATGCCCTGCAAGCCTCGATATTGGTGGTTACATAAATAGCACTGCCATTGGAGATCCTGCACAGACGGTCAGGATTGTTTTTGAGAATTTACCATTCCCTGCGATTATTGGAAGAGTCTGTACACATAACTGTGAGGATATCTGTGTCATGTATGATACTGGTGGCCCCCTTGCCATACGTCATCTTAAGAGATATGCTGCTGACAAATTCGATGATTATTCAAAGATAATGAATGTGAAGAGAAGAGGTTTCCTGAACAGGAAGGTCGCAGTTATAGGATCGGGGCCTGCAGGTATGAGCACTGCCTATTACCTTGCAATACAGGGAGTCAAGGTAACAGTTTTTGAAGCTTTGCCGGTTACAGGCGGTTTCATGAGAGTAGGGATTCCAAGATACAGGCTTCCTGATGACGTAATAGATAAAGAAATAAGATTCATCCAGTCTCAGGGTGTTGAGGTGAAATTAAACACAAGAGTTGGAAAAGACGTATTCTTCCCGGATATAATGAATGATTTTGATGCCGTTTTCATTGGGGTTGGAAATCACAGGCCAAGGATGACAGGAACCACAGGAAGTGATGCAGAAAACATAATGCATGCCACAGAATTTCTTGGAAAGATTGCACTGGGCGAACATGTGGATGTTGGAAAAAATGTAATCGTGATTGGTGGAGGATTCACTGCCAATGATGCTGCAAGAATCTCCATGAGGCTTGGGGCAAATAGTATAAAGATTATGTACAGAAGAAGGGAGACTGACAGGCCCGGCTATCCATCCACAAATGCTGATGAGGAAATGGAGGAAACCCTTTCTGAAGGAATTGACTATATGTGGGAAGTTACCCCATTTGAATATGTTAAGGAAGGAAACAGGATTGTTGCGATAAAGTACTGGAAGAATGAGATGATTTCAGACAGTACGGGAAGATCAAAACCTGTACCCATAAAAGAGAAAACGTTCACCATGGACATTGATTTTGTCATTGAGGCGACTGGCCAGGAAACTGATTTTTCATTCCTTGGGGAAGACTACGCCAAAAGACTCAAACTGACACCACAAGGACATATTATTGTCGATCAGAGTGGTATGACAAGCATTCCAAAACTTTTCTCAGGTGGAGACTCCACCAATATTACAAGAGATCTCATATCCGCTGTAAGGGATGGCGACACCGCAGTCATTGGTATACTGAACTATCTAAATATAATGGATAAAGTAAATGAGGAATATCTCCCCTTACTGGACAGATGGAAAAAATTCTCTCCTATTTCAGCTAAAATGTCATATCCCGATAAAATAAAATAAATTTTTATTCTTTATTTTCTGCATAGATTGTGTCAAATCCAGTATAAGGTATCAGAACCTCAGGAATGTGTATCTCATCACCGTCGGTAAAATTCTCCAGTATTGCAACCATCATCCTCTCCGTTGGAATGGCAGTCCCATTCAATGTGTGTAGGACTGCGTTTCCATCAGGTGTCCTGTACTTTATATTCAGGGATCTGGCCTGATAGTCCAAATCGTTTGAAATGGATGCAAGTTCCCTGAATTTTCCCTGATTCGGAAACCATCCCTCTATATCGTATTTCTTTGCAGCGAGATTGCCTAACTCTCCAGAACATGTGTTTACGACGCGGTATGGAATTCCGAGATTCTGAAGGATCAGTTCAGTATTTCCCGCAAGCTCTTCCATGAAATCCCATGAATCCTCTGGCCTGCAAAAGATGAATTGCTCAATTTTCTTGAAATAATGTACCCTGAATATTCCCTTCGTGTCTTTTCCGTGGGCCCCTGCCTCCTTTCTGTAGCACGGTGAAAATCCACCAATCTTCAATGGAAGTTCTTTGGGATCAAGCGTTTCATTCATCAGCATTGCAGCTATAGGATGCTCTGAAGTAGATATGAGACACAGGTTCTCCCCATCTATCCTGTAAATTGCATCATCAAATGTTGCCTGGTCTGTCGCTTTCCACACTACGTCCCCGCTTATCATTGGCGGAGGCTCCATGACTGTAAAACCTCTTTCGGAAAGGAAGTCGATTCCATAGTTTATCAGGGCAAGCTCCAACTTCAGTAATCTGTTCTTCGTGAAGTAAAAGCGGGCCCCTGATATTTTTGTTGCCCTTTCAAGATCTGCGAGATTGAATTTCTCCATGGTATCCACATGGCTGACTGTTTTTTCTATCTCTACATATTTTCCAGTTCCTTCCGTTGCATCCAGGTATTCCTTGAGGTCTTCCTTCTTCACTCTTGCTATTCCATTTCCCCTGATGAATTTGTTGTTCTCATCACCTTTGTTAACCGGTACAGAATCTTCAATCATATTCGGGATCATGTTTACTATGCGTATCCTCTCGTTATCTATCTCATTATTTTCCTTTTCAATAATTTCAAGTTTTAGGTTAATATTCTTGACCTGATCTTTCAGTTCCTGTGTGTTTCCACCTGATTTGACCATTGAAGATATCTGTAGGCTGATAGTGTTTCTCCTGTTCCTGAGCGAGTTTACCTCTTTTGTATTCTCTCTCCATTTTGCATCAATCTCGATAAATCTGTCTATTATGCTCGCATCCTGAAATCTTTTTTTCATAGATGTGTAAAAAGTCTCAGGATTCTCCCTCAGGAGTTTTATATCTATCATTTCCTGCAAAATACAAATTCAGTATATTAAACTTAAGGGGAAGTTTATAAATTTTTCTTCAGTTATAATCTATCGTAATATGCCTCTTTCAGGTATTCAGTTTCCTCATTGTATGAGTTTATTGATCTGGTTCCCATTGTTCCCCGAGTACCGGAACCTCTTGCCACTTCTGAATAACCGGAAGGGAATGTTGTAAATGGGGGCTGCACAGAAACCGGTTTCCTGGTTTCCTCATTTATTGTTGATGATACACTTCCTCCAAGCATCGAAGTTGCATTGAATATTACAAGGCTGCTCGGGACAATCAGCGAAAGGGTTGTGATCTGCCCGTAGAATGTCTCCGTGTAAACTGCAAGATTTGATGCTGCAGCTATGGGTTGAACTGAAAATGCGTAAACACCATCCTTGAGGTAATATCCAACAAAACTTGTGGCCTGCACCTGCGTGGCCATCAGATATATGGAAGTGAAAATTATTAGTGATGACATCACCAGGGATACTGTGAGGGCATCCCTGGTATTTCCTGCTTTTCTTCCTGAAATATATCCCGAATAGAAAGGCCCAATTACCGGAATCCACCACAAAAGGGCCATGCTTACAACGCCATATAGGAATCCCATCTTAACTGAATAAGTGCTTTCTTTCTCTTTTGTTCGCATAGTGAACGTTTCCATAGGTCTGGAACCGTTTGTTACACTATGTGTCTTACCTTTAAGAGGGATTTGTACCATAAATGTCATACACATTACGGCTTATAAAGTTTTCGCTAAAATTCAAAAAAGAAATTTGACTGGTGCTCCAGATCATCAAGCACCATATTTCTCGAGGCGGTCAACCAGTTGCAGGCTGTAATTCATGGCATCGCCGCTCTCCATTGTAAAACCTGTTCTGGAACAATGCTTTTCATTGAACCCTGTGGCGCTCTGTTTTCCAATGCCTGCTGTATAGAATACAACCGGTACGGGATCACCTGTGTGCTCACCGGTCATGGACGATGTTGAATGATCCCCTGTAAGAACTATGAGGCTTTCATCTTCCCTTCCAAGTATCTTTTCCATTGCGGCATCAATCCTCTCCATTGCCTCAAGCTTTCTTTCAGGATTTCTATCATGTGCTGCTGCATCCGGAGCTTTAATGTTCATGAGTATGAAATCTGTCCTGCCAATGTTTTCTGAAGCTGCAATCAGTTTTCCATTATAATTTGTATTATGGCCCCCTGTCATGCCTTTTACTGGAATTTCCTTCATCCCAATCATCTTTGCAAGACCCTTTATCATCGGAATCCCGATGATGTATGATCCATTCATCGAATATTTCTTATGGAAAGGCTCAAGATCCGGTGCCTTTCCTGCTCCTCTCAGAAGAAGTTCATTTGCAGGCATTTTTCCGTCTGCGATCCTCTTTCTGTTGATAGGATGCTCATCCAGAATTGTTCTGCTCTTTTCAAGGTATTTTTCAAGGATACGGGTTGTGCTGATTGCGTTCTCATTTTTTGGTTCAGATTTGTGTATTTCCTTTCCATTCTCATGAGGATCTGTATCTGACACCTCAGGAGAAAGGCCTGGCCCATGCATAACAAGGGCTGCCCTGTGTTCAACTCCGGAGGATACATCAATCTTCATTCCATCAACTTCAATACTTATAGCTCTGCTCAGAGGCTCCGTGGATTCCTCAATTCTTCCAGCCCTCCTGTCCAGAACAATCCTGCCTTTCCTCGTGGAATAATTAGCCCTGAATGCTATATCCCCTGCCATTACATCCATGCCTAGTCCCATTGCCTCAAAGGGGCCCCTTCCAGTATATACTTTCAATGGATCATATCCCAGGAGTGACAGATGTGAGGTGTCAGAACCACATACAAGCCCTTGTTTCACGGGGTAAATCATTCCCGCTTTGCCATTCCTTGCCATATAATCCATATTGGGAGTGTATGCAGCTTCCATTGGAGTCCTGTCTTTCAGTTTGTATGTGGGCCTGTCTCCAAGCCCGTCCATTATAATGAAAACAATGGTTTTTTTCTCCATCAAGTACCCTCCAGCCATGAATTCCTGTATTTGATCTGTTCATCTGTTGGGGTGTCTATATCAACACCAAGACTTCTCAACCTCAGTTCAGCAACATGAATATCAACATCTTCAGGAACAGAATACACAGCAGGTTTCAATTCTTTGTGTTTTTCAACAAGGTATTTTGCTGTGAGTGCCTGGATTGCAAAACTCATGTCCATTATTTCAACAGGATGACCCTGTCCAGCTGCCAGATTCACAAGTCTTCCATCAGATATAATATATATTGACCTGCCATCCTTCATAACATATCTTTTCACATAGTCTCTGACCTGCTCAACGGATGTGCTTCCTTTTTCAAGGGAAAGTATGTCAATTTCATTGTCAAAATGACCTGCGTTTGAAAGAATTATTCCATCCTTTGCATTCCTCATGCTTTCCAGGGGGATGACAGATTTCACGCCAGTTGCAGTTACTGCCATGTCCGAAATTTTCAGGCTCTCAGCAAGTGGCATCACAGAATAGCCTTCCATAAGAGCCTCATTTGCCTTTATTGGATCAACTTCTGACACTATGACCCTTGCACCCATTCCCTTCATCCTCATCGCAATTCCCTTTCCGCAATATCCAAAGCCTACTACAGTCACATTCTTTCCCGCTATCAGGATATTTGTTGCGTTCATTATTCCGTCAAGAGCACTCTGCCCAGTACCGTACCTGTTATCAAAAAGATGTTTCATTGATGCATCGTTTACATCAAACATGGGAAATTTCAACTCTCCGGTTTTCTCCATAACCTTCAGTCTATTAACTCCTGTTGTTGTCTCCTCATTTCCACCTATGATGTTTTTCAGAAGATCTTTTCTCTCTGTGTGCAGTATCTTCACCAGATCTCCCCCATCATCCACAATAACATCAGGTTCTGAATCTATAACCCTGTAAAGATATTCATAATATTCCTTCTCCGTTTCCCCTTTCTTTGCGTGTACATCCATGCCGTAGTCATCCTTCAGGGACTTTACAACTGAGTCATCCGTGCTCAAAGGGTTGCATGATGCCATATGGACCTCTGCCCCTCCTTCTTTGAGAAGAAGGGCAAAAACTCCAGTCTTTGCCTCGACATGAAGTGCCATGCCTATCCTTATGCCTTTCAATGGTTTTTCTTTCAAAAACGTCTCCCTGATGTTTGCACTTACTGGCATGTGGGATCTCGCCCAATCCAATCGTAGATATCCGGTATTTTTCATAATGCTTCACCTATTTTTTCGGGATTCAACCTAAGAAGAATGCCTTTGTCCATAATCTCTGCATTAACTATAATCTCTTTTATCCGTTTTGAATTGTCAAGCATCTTTATTCCTCCTTCTTCGATGAAAATATTCCCTATGAACAAATACATTTCATCTACCAATCTATTTCTGAGAAAATTCATGGCAGTCTTCTTCCCTCCTTCCAGAAGTATCCTCCTGATTCCCAT
>JAKAYK010000028.1 GCA_021826765.1 Thermoplasmata archaeon
ACTTATGAAGGAAATGGAACAAAATATGATGCAATATTCCTCGATCTACCGGAACCATGGATGAATGTGGCAAAGCAAAGGGAATTTCTGGAATCCGGAAAGAGAGTTGTAACTTATCTTCCAAACTATGATCAGGTGGAAAAAAACGTGCTTGAATACGAAAAACAAGGTTTCTTCCATCTCGAAACAGTTGAGTTGATCCGCAGGGAAATATTGGTGAGAGAAGGGGCCACCAGGCCCTCTTCGGAGGGATTGATGCACACGGCTTTCATAAGCACCTTTGTAAAGAAAAGTGGTTCAAAGCTGAATGTATGATCTAAAATCAATCTCAGCATGCTTCTATTTGCATTTATAGTCCGTGAAGGATTGAAAAAAATTAAAATATAATAATACATGCTATTCAATGGCACTGAGCGCAATCGCAGATAAAAAAAAGTTTTCAGGAGCGGTATTGTTCTTTGGAGCAATGCAGTTCCTGCTGTTTGTATCCATTGCGGAATTTGTTGCAACAAATTTCACAGTGAGCGGAAACACCATAAGTCACCTTGGAATTGATAATGCACCGTATATTTTCAACACAACCATAATCATACTGGGACTGTCTGAAATAATTGCTGGTTATTTCCTCAGGGAAAATTTCTCAAAGTTATTTTCAATTTTCCTGATGATTGGAGGGATAGGCGCAATGGGTGTTGGAATATTCAATGAAGATTTCGGAAAAATACATCTGTTATTTGCTCTACTTGCATTCGTGTTCTCATCCCTTGGAACATACGTCATCTTCTTCAAAAAAAGGAAAGACCTGATGACATCCATGTGGGCCATGTTGGGCACTGTGGCGCTCATAGCACTGATTCTTTACAGTTTATCCATAGATCTCGGCCTTGGAAAGGGTGGAATGGAGAGGATGATAATGTATCCAAACATAATATGGGCCATCGGGTTCTCAGCATCGCTGTATTATGGGAAATGGGACTAATCTTCCCAAATTCTTTTTAATCTGGGTTTAGTATCACATACATGGTGTTGATGAAGTATCTCCCATATTATCAGGGGAATTGATTATGAAAAATAATCATGCCTGAATAATTATATATCTTAAATCGCAATTCTAATTCATGTGTTCAGATTGTTCAGAAGAGAAATGTTCATGCATTTTCTGCTTTGAATACAGGCACAACGCTGCCTGCCCAAAATGTGGCCACTCAATATTTCTTGATTGTTGCCAGGGTTTCTAGAATGAATCAGGGCAGGCCATAAATCTGGGTCTGCGCAGTTCAGGCCAAGCATTCAAAAAGTTAAATATGTTGCCCTAATTCAGGTTTCATAAGCAGAGGTTGTCGAGATTGGTCAAAGGCGCCAGATTGAGGGTCTGGTTCCGTAGGGATACGAGGGTTCAAATCCCTCCCTCTGCATTTTTCAATCTCCTGATAGAATCAAGAGGTTTCATCCTTTGAGGAGTTCGATGAGCCCGCTTGCTTCCTTTACGGTTAGCTCGCTGATATCATCCTTTCCAATATTCTTCAGATAAGAAATGCTTTTTTCTAATTTCTCTGATGAGTTCTGAAGCGCCTTTATGAATTTGATCTGCTTTGGTGTTGCAGTCTTCGCATCTCCAGCATATGCAGAACCCTCACCTTTTATTTTTTTTAGGGAATCTATAAGGGAAGAAGCTTCAGGAACAGAAAGTTGAGAAACATTATCTTTTGCCTTCTCCTCCAGAAATTTCTGAATAAAATCTTCTCTCTCGCTTGAACCCTCCCTCAGTTTTGTGATAAAATTTATCTGGCTTCTAGTCGGTGATACCTTATCCATTTCAGATCAAAAAGAATATACAACGAGATAGAATAAATGTTGCCATTCATTCAGTGGTTTCTTTTTGTCAGGTAGTCAGCAAACCAGATCAGGAATGCCTTGACTTCTTTCTTCCCATCAATTTTGTCAAGCTTTTTCTTTCCATTTTCCACGAATTTTTCTATAAGCCATCTGGAATATGCAAGAGAACCTGTCTTCACTATGATATCCTTCAATTTCTCGAAATCAGAATCATTGATGTTTCCATTTGTGAGGCACTTCCAGATGAAATTCCTGTCGTCCTCTCCGGATCTTTCCAGGGCTTTGATGATGAGAAGCGTCTGTTTTCCTTCATTCACATCGCTCTTGGGGGATTTTCCGATTTCTTTTTCGGTGCCGAATATTCCAATGACATCGTCATGGAGCTGGAATGCAAGCCCCACAAGATTCCCATAAGCACTGAGTTCTCTGAGGCCCTTTTCACCCGCAATGCTTGCCCCCATGATAAGCGGCCCTTCAACTGTATATTTTGCTGTTTTTCTTAAATGAAGCCTGATCAGATCAGACATCTTCATTACATACCCGCTGCCAGTGTATACATCAAGACCTTCCCCATATCCTGTAATTTTTATGATTTCTGTGATCTGTTCCAGTGCATCAAGTTTTTTCTCTATGGGGGCATCAGAATGTATGATGGTATCATAGGAGTAATCCACTGCAAGATCACCTGCCACTATGGCAAGGCTCATGGCAAGATGGTTTCTGTCCCGTATATCACCAAGCATGGTTTCCATTTCCTTGTGGAAACTTGGATACCCTCTTCTGATATCACTTCTATCCATTATGTCATCATGAATGAGGAAAAATGACTGAGTCATCTCTATGCTTGTTGCAATATCGTATATATAATCGCCCTGCCCATAGAATAATTCATAGCCTGCAACGATCAGGATGGGCCTGACTCTCTTTCCCCCTCTCATGGTGTAATTTTTAAGCATTTCGACTATGGGAGATATGTTCCTGTCCTTCACTTCCGAAAGAATTTTTGTGAAATAGGCTTCAAGGCTACGATTTATTAATTTTCTTTTCTGTTCAATATATTCTGTAAAGAATTCCTCTGTGAGGGGATGTTCCATGTCAGGTCAGTGTTTTATGAAATAAAATAATTTCCTGAGCTTGGATAAAATAGATAAATCAGATGCAAATTATGAGCAATGCAGAGTTGTGGTGTGGATGAAGCAGGAAAGGGGCCCGTGCTTGGGCCGATGATAATAGCCATAGTTTCCGGCGATGAAGACACACTGAAGAGAATAGGAGCAAAGGATTCCAAGGCACTTTCCCATCCATCAAGATTAAGAATTTTTGAATTGATAAAAAAGGAAGCAGGTTTCGTCCAGTGGGTAAAGATTTCATCTTCTGAACTGAACAGGGAAATGGAAGGGGCCACCATCAACAGAATAGAAGAGAGAAAGGTTTCGGAACTAATCAAAAATTCTCCATGCAATAAGATATATGTGGACTCCTTTGACGTTAACGAGGAAAGGCTTTCAAAACTTCTGTCAGGCATGACCGGGAAAGAGGTGATCTGCAGGCACAAGGCTGATTCCCAATTCTATCCTGTGTCTGCGGCATCTATTGTGGCAAAAGTCATCAGGGAAAGGGAGATGGATATCATAAGGAATAAATATGGAAATGTTGGTTCAGGCTATCCATCTGATCCAACCACCATCAAATTTCTTGAAGATTCAATTCAGAACGGGATTGATATTGGAGATATAGTCAGGACACACTGGAAAACTTATATGAATGTTGTAAATTCAAAGAGTCAGAAGCATCTGCCATAATTGTTTCAGTTTTTTTTCAATAAATTAAAGTATTAACAAATCCTTATTGATTATGCCGGAGGAAGCCATTAAAAATACAGATATACCAAGAGACAGGGATGAGGTTGCGGATGATTACAATGAAAGAGGAATTTCTTTTTTCAACCTGAAAAAGTATCCCGAAGCAATAAAGGAATTCACCAGGGCCATCAAGATTCTGAGCAATGATCCTGACTACTACTTCAACAGGGGGCTCGCATACTACACCATGAGGATGTATGATTCTGCAATCGTGGATTACCAGAAAGCAATTGAGATAATGCCTGGGAATGCAGATTATCATAATGCTAAAGGTTGTGCACTTGAAGATTCATCAAACCTGGTAGATGCACTGGAGGAATTCACTAAGGCCATAGATCTTGAAGGGGACATACCTGATTTCTATTACAACAGGGGAAACACTCTGTATAAAATGGGAAAGAAGGAGCTTGCACTGAAGGATTACAGCGAGTCTGTAAAGCTCAACAGCATGGATCAGATATTTGTATACAAGAGATACTCAGTCCTGATGGAAATGGAGAGATATGATGAGGCATTGCATGATGTTGATTCAGCCATTTCACTGGTACCCGAGAATGCAATGTACTATCTTCTAAAGGCAGACACACTGGGAAGGATGGGAAGGAAGGATGAAGCATTCAAGGTTCTTGCAGAGGCTTCCAAACTCAGCATAGATTCTGAAGAGATAGAAAGGAAGAGGAAAGAGCTGGAACGTTTGTGATTTATGGAAGAAATTAAGGACGCATATGGCACAGTAAATCTCAGGCCTTACCAAAAAAGTGCCATAGATTTCATCATCAAAACACTGGGAAAAGGGCAGGATGCAATTCTGCAGGCCCCAACTGGCTCAGGGAAAACATTGATGATGCTCATATCAGGGATTATTTATGCAAAAAACAACGAGAAAAGGGTTCTCTATCTTACCAGAACCAATTCACAGCAGAAAAATATCAGAAAGGAAATTCTGAATATACAGAAATTTTTCGGCATTAAGGCTGTCATAATGCAGGGCAGAACCAACATGTGCCCTATGTATATGGAGATGGAGAAGGATAGAGACTTCACTCCCGAATCACTTTCAAGAATGTGCAGTTCCCTCAAAAGAAAAAAGGTGGAACACATTGATGGAGGATGCCCATACTTCAATGATGAAATCAAAAATCCACAGAACGTAAATTTCATACTTGATAATGCACCATCACCGGAAGATCTCTTCATTGATTTCACAAAGAGAGGCATCTGCCCTTACGAATCAGTGAAGTACGCAATGAAGGATGCAGAACTTGTTGTTATGCCTTATGCATATTTCATCAGTCCTGATATGGCTTCTACAGTGATGTATAACTGGAGGGTTTCAAGAGAAGATATTGTGATATTGATCGATGAGGCTCACAACCTTCCAGACATAGCAAGAAATGTTTTTTCAATGCAGATCACATGGAATTCTATTGGCCTTTGCGAAAAAGAGGCAGTGGAATATGGCGATCCTGAAATTCTTTCTGGAATCAGAATTTCTGATTTTATGGAGATCATAAGGATGTCCATGATAGACCTGGCTGAAAACCTGAATGAAAGCACAGTTGAAAAAAGGGTCAATTTCAGGGACATTTACGACTTCATGGCCATAAGTTCCAGAAAGAGGCCTGAGGATATTGAATATATGATTGATGCCATTGACAGTTATGGGGAAAACATAGAAAATTTAAAAGAACAGAAAAACAGGGTACCAATGTCGCATCTCAAGGTGTTATCCAGAAAACTTTCATTCATGCAGTTCGCACATGAAGAGAGGTATATTTGCATAGTAAAAAAGGAAGGAAATACAGAATCTATTTCAATAGAGGCCTTCTGCCTTGATCCATCAATCATCCTGGAGGAACTGAGAAAATCAAGAACAATACAGGTATCTGCTACAATTGAGCCTCTCTGGCTTTACAGGAATATGACCGGTTTCGAGAACAGCGATTATCTTGACATAGGAAAAGTATTCCCTCCGGAAAACCTGATGGTGCTTTATGACAGGGAACTTACGACAAAATATGATGAGTTCGACATTGAAGAAATTAAAAGCTACAGGAAAAAACTTCAGAACATCTTTACAAAATTCACACAGAGGACAATGGTTCTTTTCCCTTCCTTCAGGATACTTGAGATCATTACAAGGGAGATGAAGGGTTTTGATTTCCTTCTGGAAAAAAGGGATATGAAGGCACAGGAATTTCAGAAACTTATGAAGAAATTCAACAACGGCGAGGGGATTCTTATGGGGGTCATGGGGGGAAGGCTCTCTGAAGGGATCGATCTTCCGGGGAAACTTCTTGAACTTCTTGTAGTCGTTGGCATACCCTTTCCAAAGCCAGATATAAAGCAGAGAACCCTGTCTTCCTATTACAGCAGCCTTTATGGGAATGGTTGGCAATATGCTTTCCTCTATCCTGCTACTGTGAAGGTAAGGCAGGCCATCGGGCGGCTTATAAGATCAAGGAATGACAGAGGAGTTGTCATCATAATGGACAATCGTGCAGAAATGCTTTCTCCAGAAATCAGTGCAAATCCCATATCATCGGATTTAACAGAAATAGTGGAATTCTTCAATGAGGAAAAAACCAGGTGATTAATCCCATTATTCTGCCATTTCATGGAATCAAATGTGCTATTCACCAGGATTCTCTAATTAGGAATGGTGTTGGCATTGATCTCATCAAAGAATGAACTCTGGATCATGAGTCTACTCAATTTCTCTGGAAAAAATAATGAACATCCACTGCATGACATGTTATCCGGGTCATGGGCCCGCATTGAGGACAGAGTGAATGATTGAAGATCATGAAAAGTGATAAACAGCGAAAAAAACCCATAAACAGGACACATTCTCAGGAGAAGATTCGGCAGAGCAAATTTGCCAAACCACTGGTAAGAAGATTTAGAACTGAGGATCTGAAGAAAGTTATTGAGATCTGTGAAAACTCTTTATCCGAAAAATATTCAGAGTCACTTTTTCAGGAAATATACCTGAACTGGCCTGATGGATTCCTTGTCAGTGAAGTAAACGAAAGTGTAGTTGGTTTCCTCACAAGCAGGAAAACCAGCAGAAGCGATGCAAGAATTCTTATGCTTGCAGTTCTGGAGCCATACAGGAGTCTTGGTATAGGTTCAGCCCTAATCAAACAGTTCATAGAATCCTCCGGAGTATATGGTGTCATCAACATACGCCTCGAGGTAAGGACAGACAATGTCAGGGGTATTGGATTTTACCAGAAGCACGGTTTCCTTGTCACATCCATAATGAGAAATTATTACAGTGATGGTTCTGACGCGTATGTTATGTGGAAACAGTTAATATGAAAGGAGTTCAAGCCTGGTATCTGTATAGGTTTGAATTTTCACTGCATCCTTTCTTTCCATAACTTTTCCCGGAGAGTAATCCCTGTTGTTTTCAGAATCCGCTCTTCCTGTTCCAGAAATGAATCTGATCACCTTTCCACTGTTAATCACTGCTTCTTTGTTTGCCCTGATCAGATATTCATCCAGTGAGGCCTGTCCGTTATCGTAAATGGACCTGTGGAAACCATATGGCATATCAACTCTTCCTTTGTATTCGGATCTGACCTGCTCAAGTTCCTTCTCACTGTCCACTCCGATCCAGAGTGCATCTTCCCTGTATGCTGCTATCTCCTTTTTCTTTGCCAGTTCTGGAAAGGCGGTGGTTTCAATATCCTTGCTGTTATAATTTTTGAAGAATATGTCTTTTATGGATGGTTTTATGTAATAAAGCCCAGAATTGATATAATGATCAAGCTGTGGTTTTTCAGTAAAGTTCATAACAACATCCCCAAGAAGATTGACTATGCCGTACGGGCTTCTCATCTTTGTCACAAGCATTGACATTCCACACTGTGATTCTCTTGCGAAACTGATGAATGCATCAAAATTTATGTCTGTTACTGTATCTCCATTCCTGAGCATTACGTCATCATCCTGAACTTCCGAAAGTAGGCTCTTTATAGAATACAGTGTCCCCATGGGTTTTTCCTCTTTCATGTAATGAAATGTTATCCCATCTTTCTTCTCCCCGTATCTTTTTTCTATTTTTTCTCCAAGATGTCCTGAAAGAACATACACTTCATCCACGCCTGCATTCTTGAAGTCCCACAGCTGGCGATCCATAATGGTATAATTATCCTTGATCTCCACCAGAACCTTCGGGATCTCATCTGTAATGGGCTTGAGTCTCTTACCATAACCTCCTGCCAGGATTGCTCCAATGATCTTGCTCACATCTGGTAATTGCATATTGAATTTATAATTTTTTCCAGTTGCATAATTCAAAATAGGTTGCCTTTAAGTTCTTTTGCAGAAATATCAGGAAAAAATACAGCTGGAATATCAGTTAAGTATTCCTAGTTTTTTTCCAGCCCTTTCAAATCCTTCAACGGTGATCTTCATCTGTTCCTCGGAATGAACTGCAGAAGGCATGAGCCTGATTCTAGCAACTCCTTTTGCAACAGTTGGGAAAACTATGGGAGAAGCAAATATTCCTTCATCCCTGTAAAGAATCCTGCTCATTTCAACCGTCTTCTTCTCATCTCCTGTAACCACAGGCGTTATGGGTGTTTTTGTGTTTGTGAGCCTGAAACCCGCGTTTTTTAGGCCGGATTGAAGTATTTCCGTATTTTTCCAAAGTTTCCTGATAAGTGAATCATCCTTCTCAAGTATCTCTATTGCCTTCATTACAGAAGCGGCATCTGCGGGGTTAAGCCCGCTGCTGAAAAGAAATGGCCTTGCTTTCTGCCTCAACAGATCAATGAGTTCTGAACTTCCTGCCACAAAACCTCCCATTGAACCCATGGCTTTTGAGAATGTACCCATCTCAACATCAACTTTTCCCTGAAGATTGAAATGGTCAACAATTCCTCTTCCATTTTTTCCAAGGACTCCTTCGCCATGGGCATCATCAACGTAAAGCATGGTATCATGTTTCTCCCTCATTTCAGAAAGCTCTTTCAGCTTTGCTATGTCCCCATCCATGCTGAACACTCCATCAGTCACCACAAGAGATCTCTTCCCCTCCTTTCGGTATTCCTTGAGTTTATTATCCAGATCCTCAGTCGACATATGGTTGAACACGTATTTTTTTGCAGAACTGAGTCGCATTCCATCAATAATGCTTGCATGGTTCAGTTCCTCACTGAAGACAACATCTTCTTTTCCTATGAGTATTGGAATTGTTCCTACATTGGCAAGAAGGCCCCCCTGGTAAACAAGTGCAGCATCCATGTGCTTGAATTGAGCAACTTTCTCCTCAAGCTTCACGTGAATTTCCATGGTCCCTGCTATGGATCTTACGGCCCCTGCCCCTATCCCGTATGTATTTATGGCATCAATGGCAGCTTTTTTGATTTCAGGGTGGCCGGCAAGCCCAAGGTAGTTGTTTGAGCACATGTTCAGAACTTTTCGTCCTTCAATGACAACTTCTGCTCCCTGAGAAGACTCAAGAACCCTTATTGGCACATACCTTCCTGCATTCTTCAGTTCATCAAGCTGTTCCTTTACCCAGTTCATGTCTACCATAAAAGATCAGTATGAACTAATACTAAAAACCTTTTTTAGGAAAATATCCGGTGGAATTTCACAAAACTGTAAAATAAACCCTCTTGTTATTTTTACCCTTGTTCTCCATTTTGTTGAATCTTATTAAGCCAATATCAGAAAGATTCTTCACATGTGTGCCGCCGTCTGCCTGCTGATCAAGGCCCTCTATCTCAACCACTCTCACCACATCAAGGGAGTTTATAAGTTCCCTGCCTGGTTTAGTTCTTGCAAGATTGGGCATTGAAAGGGCTTCGTCTCTTGTCAGATATTTCACAACAACTTCCCTTTTTTTCTTAATCTCGTCATTCGCCTTTTCAAGAATTGAGATGGCAAGATCTGTGGAAAGATCTTCCATTGAAAAATCGACCCTGGATCTATCCTCATAGATCTGGCTTCCTGTGATCAGTCCCTGATAACTCGGATTCATGTTCACCACTGCATCTATAAGGTGAATTGCGGTGTGGTATCTCATGTGTGCATATCTCCTGTCCCAATCCAGCTGGCACCTCACTTTATCTCCTTTGTTAATGGTATGGTCTTTTGATGCAGGTATGTGCAGGACATCTTCTCCTTCTTTTATTGTATCATTTATTTCAATCTTTTTTCCCTCGAGGAAAAGATAGCCTGAATCACCGGGCTGTCCTCCACCTCTTGCATAAAATACTGTCATATCCAGGATAATGCCAGCATCCGTGACTGATTCCACAGTTGCATCAATTTCCTTTGCAAATGCATCATTGAGATAGATCTTTTCAGTCATGACTCAAAATAATCTGATTGTATAAAGAATTTCTGCAAAAATGCGGGGAGGGAGAGTATATCAATGACCCATTTTTGAAAAAACTTTATTTCATTGTTAACACTATTATCCAATATGGTAAAGCTGGATGATGCAATTATCGCAAGATATGAGCATGCAGGACACAGATTTGAGATACTTGTGGATCCAGACGCAGTGGAAAAGATAAAATCTGGCTCCGTTGATATTGAGAATGATCTTGCAAGCGACATGGTTTTCAAAGATGCAAAGAAGGGAGACAAAGCCGGGGAAGAGCTTATTAAGGAAATATTTGGAACACATGACATATCCCGGATAGCAGAGGAAATAGTCAAGAATGGACAGATTCAGCTCACGACTGATCAGCGCAGGAAAATGCAGGATACAAAGAAAAAACTCATCATTGACATGATCGTTAGGGAAAGCATAAACCCACAGACAAATGCTCCAAATCCTCCTGCCAGAATTGAAGCCGCCATGGCTGAGGCAAAGATTCACATTGATCCATTCAAGTCGGTGAATGAACAGATTAACCTGGTACTGAAAGAAATCAAGCCACTGATACCTATCAGGATGGAAAAAGTGAAACTTGCCATTAGGATAAGGGGAGATGCATATGGGAAGATTTATGGCGAGATCAGCAAATCCGGCCAGATCATGAAGGAAGAATGGGGAAAGGATGGCAACTGGACGTGCGTGCTGGAGGTTCCTGCCGGAATTTACGGGGAAATAATGGGAAGTATTGGCAGAAAAGCAGGGGATGCTGTAGAGATAAAAAAGATTCCATGATACGGGAAAAGTATCAGCGGAATATACAATAAACATATTAATCTGGTTTTAATACTTAAATGATACGAATGGTTACAAAAGAGGAGATTCTTGAGGAATTGAAGGCAGTTGAAGATCCAGAAATAGGCATGGATGTAGTCAACCTCGGACTCGTATATGATGTTCAGATCAATGATGATAATGTTTACATAAAAATGACAATGACTGCTCCAACATGTCCGGTTACACCCTGGATACTTTCAGAGGTTCAGAAGATCACGGAGAACATGGCAGGTGTTGAGATGGCTGATGTGGAACTTGTATGGGAGCCCGCTTGGAATCCATCCATGATGTCAGAT
>JAKAYK010000029.1 GCA_021826765.1 Thermoplasmata archaeon
GATCCTCCACTTCCCACATGTTGGATGTTTTTTTCCATGTTATGAGTTTTTTTCCATACATGTCCTTGAGAAGCCCAAAATTATCGATGATTGCACTCCATCCGTATTCACCTGTTTCGATTGATTCGATTTCAATCTTAAGGGTCTGGTCTGCCTTCGCTCCTTCTATGAACAGAGGGCCCACAGCGCCATCAAACTTTGATTCATCAATCTTTCCCATGTGCTCTTCGGTCATTCCCGGAAGGATCTGATTGACAGAGGAATCCGGAACGATGATTTTCACCCAATCTCCCTGCTTTATCCTTGCGATTGGCTCCAGTTTCCCATCCCATCTGAAATGCACATTATCCATAGATTTTCCATCTATTTCCATAATAATAACATAATATACCACAGTATTAAGATATTTTACAATCTTTTGAGCAAGAAAGCTCCGACTTTCAGGGAGGAGAGGATGTCAGGATGGTAATATTTTAACTAATGAAGAAATAGGTGCTTCATGTTTGATGTGGGAATATTTCTTGCTGCAATGGGAATCACACTTCTGGAAATGGCAGAGGCCTCAGCAGTTGGCATTGTACTTGCCACTGAGAGCAGGAATACTGTTCCATACCTTGCTGCTGCAGCAGGCGTTGTTACCATATTGATACCCACAGCTCTTGCAGGAAATTACATACAACTATTGCCGATCCTCTATGTAAGGCTTGCATCTGCCATTCTTCTTCTCTACTTTGGCCTGAGACTCGTGAAAAGCGCAAGGAGATCCTTCAGGTTCCAGATACAGGGGCCCCCGAAAAACCCCAAGCATCATGAAGAGAGGGAGAGGGGAATAAATTCTACAGCCTTTTCGGTTGGTGTCACAGAAGCATTTGAGGCTGCAATCGTGCTCATAGCACTGTTCCCTGAAAACTACAATTCTACGATGATTGGGCTGATCGCAGGAGTCATACTTGTACTGATATTTGCGTTTGTACTGAGAACAAGCGTGAGAAAGGTTAAGCAGGCAATTATGAAGGTTGCAGTATCTGCTATTCTTCTCACATTCTCCGCATTCTGGTTTATGGAAACTGTCACCAGTGTGGATGATCTGTACCTGATACCTATTTTTCTGGTATTCTTCACTGTAATTTACTTTGTTGGAAGCAGGGGAATAAGTTCTCTTGACACTGAGACTTCCGCAGAATTGAGGTAAAATTACAAAATAAGAATTTCATGAATTTGGACTTGGAAAACATGAATATTTTTCCTTAATCACTTATAAATAATTTTCATCATACGTATACCAATAACACTAAATATAAAAAAATATTGTGATTTCATGATTGAGTTGAGGGTTTCCCACCCCATAGAAAACAGGAAGTTAGAAGAAATCTTCAAGAAACATGTGGATAAAATTCATTTTATCAAGGAACATTCCACTGAAACTTCAAAAATGATGACTATAATTGGAGAAAAACAACCACAGAACTCAAAGACACATATAACATTCATGCTCTCATCTTTCTATGATAGGGAAGGAGAGGAAATATCCTTTGGAAGACCCTGTTCAGAAAATAGTATCTTAGACATCTGGGCTGGTGCAACAGAGGCTGTGGAGGAGGAAATGTTCAAAGAAATACAGAATATTTCAACTTCCGTTGGAGGAATAGTTATCAGGAAACAGAACGAACGTTCCCTTTAGGCATTGCTTAGAAGTCAACTATTCCGAGCTTTCACAGGGGCCCTCTCACCCACATCATATAATATTCTCATAGAGGATATGTGGAAAATTATCGCTACCCATAGAATCAGATATCTCATACAAGCCCGAGGATCATGAATGCTGAGAATATTATGGCAAGATACATGCTGGAATACTTGAAAAGTGCCAGGGATGTTTTCCTTGTGGGTTTTTTCATGAAACGGATAGAATAATAGATTAGTGGAATTGATAATATAATGGCCAAATTCAGGTAAATAATTGAATTCTCTCCTGCAAAATACAGGAGCAGTGAGAATACAGAAAGCAGGAGTGAAGAAATGGTTATGGCCCATGAAGTGGCCCTCTCGGAAAAGACTACCGGAAGCATGGGCACACCTGCACCGGAATAATCCTCCCTGTAAAGGTATGCAATGCTCCAGATATGAATTGGAATCCAGATTATCACCAACAGAAAAAGCAGAAATGGAGTTATTGAGAAATTGTTCGTGACTGTATACCATCCTATGATAACAGGAAAGCCACCTGAAAAACCTCCGAATATTACGCTCCAGGGAGTCCTTCGTTTCAATAGAAAACTGTAAATAACCACATTGTCAAATATTCCTGCAAACATGAAAATTGCAGCATAATATCTTCCATATAGCACAAGGGGAATGATTGCAGCCGAGATGAGAACATATCCAAAAATTTGAGCTCCTGCAGCAGTAATCTGTCCTGCTGGTAGAGGCCTTCCTGCCGTTCTCCGCATCCTTGAATCTATGTCCCTGTCAATGTAATTGGTTATTGCTTCAGCACCAGCTGTGCCTGCTATTAAAGTGAATATGGCAAGAGTGATAAGGTATAATTTCTGTGCGACTTCGGCCCCGGCAGCTATGATTGCCCCTACTGTTCCGACGTATACGAGGAGTATCCAAACCCTTGGCTTGGTGTATTTGAAATAGATCAGGATCTTTCTTTCAATTTCCACATGTGAATATATATCTATATTATAAATTATAAGCATCTGGTTACAGAATCAAACGTTCGTTTTCATCACCCGTCAGATCAGGAGTCTTTCTCACTCACATCAGATAAAAAGGAGATGCATCACAATTGATGCATCAAATTAATATAGAGATAAATATTAATCATATATGAAGATATTTTTTGACAATATGACTGAATTGAAGAATTTTCTTCGCGACCCAAGAAAGAATTCCATTGCAACTCTTGTTTTCATAACATTTTTCCTTCTGGTGGGGCCCCTGCTTCCCGGTGTCAGCTGGTTCAGCCTCGGAGATTTCAGCCTGGATATGGTGAACTTCTTCCACACTGTGATGATTCCATTCATTTTCCTCCTGCTGATATATTCTTCAGAACTTCTCAACCTGTTGCCCATTGAAAGGAAACTGGTGAACCTGAGCACATATCCTATCCTGTTGCTGACCGCACTTGGAATGATATTCTTTTACCCGTCCAGCACCCAGACACCTGATTATGTCATACAGGCCCTGAGAGATGTGTGGATGATGTTTCTTGCACTGATGTTCTTCATATCACTCCTCATTCTCCCATTCAACGACAGAGAGAGATTCAAGAAGACCTGGGGTGCATACTTCCTTATTCTCGTGGGAACTGTATCTGTTGGGATTGCCTCCATTATGGGAATGATCTATGAATATGGTTCACTTTTTGGCTTCTCATCGCTCTCATGGTTCAACAATGATGTAACTGCTTGGGGAGGCCTGCAAACCTTCCTGGGCAATGTCCTCACGTCCCACTCTCACCAGATGCTGCCTGCGGTGATGGCAGGAATAGTTGCGCTTGCTGCCATGGGCTTTGGATATGATAAGTTGTCAACTGTTAAAAGGAGCGTGGTGAATTTTGGACTAGTAATTGCAGTAATAGGAGTCATTACCATGAGTTATCTTTACTTCATCTCTTCCTTTGGAACATATACGATTCCTGCCATATTTACCTCAGGAACTGGCGGAATGAATGGACTTGCCCTTGATGACAGCCAGTCTGGAGTGATTGGTGTTGGGGCCCTTATTTCTATCGTAGGTCTCTATTATGCTCTCTCCTCCAGGAGATCTGATAAATTGCTCCAGGTGTCTGAAATGTTCATCTGGATAGCAACCATGGCAGTGATGATAGTGGTTGGATATTCCATAGAATTCAATGAAACATACTATGGATTTGGCTCCTCCGGTGTGCCTCCGAATGGAGGGGCTGGTTATCTCTATGACATGGCATTCACTGATGGGCACCTGCTCTTTGCCTTTTTCATCATGCCTCTTCTTGCTGGAATAATCCTCGTATTCATTCATTTCATGAAGGAACAGGATAATGTGAAAAAAATTGTGGCCGCATTTGCAGGTTCCGGTATCACCATAGGTGGATTCGGAGTTCTGGTATTTACCATGACACTCTCATGGTATGTTGAGGCCATTGGACTTGCCCTTGTCATTGTGTCCATTCTCATAATGACCATATCGTTTACAATGTCCTCTTCAGGAAAATTCATCAACTACCTGAAAAAGACGATGTTTGGAAGACATGGGGTGGCTTGATACCCTATCTTTTCAATTATCTTTCTTTTTGTCTGGCAAAACCGGAGAAACATCTGGAATAATATTATTTTTTATTGATAATCATCAGCACATGTGCTACAACATAAAAACGCCGGGGGAGAGATTCGAACTCCCGATCCACAAAGGGAACCAGATCTCAAGTCTGGCGCTGTACCACTGAGCCACCCCGGCATAAATGATTATCTTCTCAATCTACCGTTAGCTCTTATGGATGGCCTGCTCTTAGCTGAGTTCTTTCTCCCAGTTCTGAGGCCCCTTCCCTTGTATCCTGCAGAAGTCAATCCTCTGTAAACCCTTCCTTTGTTCTGTGGTTCAGATATCCAGGAAATGCGGCTGTCCTTATAAATTTCAGGTTTGCTCTTGTCCACAAGAATGATTTCATAGTATTTGTAAAATCCATCCTCACCAACATAGTATGAATTGAGAACTTCCATGTTCGGGAACCTGTCTGCGGCTCTCTCTTCTGCAATCCACTGAATGCTCTTCTTTCTTGTGAGTTTGGAGTATGCCATTCTTCTTGGTCTTCTTCCGCCCATGATCTTGGGCCTGTTTGATCCGCCCCTCCTGACTCTTGATCTTACTACTACATATCCGTTCTTTGATTTGTAACCGAGTGATCTTGCCCTGTCCAGCCTTGTTGGGTATTCAACTCTCTCCACAGCGTTACCGTTTCTCCACTCTATCATGCGCTGCCTCTGAAAAATAAGTATCTCTGATTTTTTAGGTGCATTCCAGCTTTCTGCTATCCTACCATACAGATTTGAATGATTGACCATTTTGTTCTACCTTTGAATAAGTGTACCGTTATACCCTGCTATAATAAATAATTTTATGACATTACCGTAAAATTAGAATCATGAAATATGTTTTTAAAGAAAGGTTCTTAATTTCAAGCCAATGCGCAAGAATCCTCAACATAGAATGCATTAATGAATCTTAATATCCAGATTCATGATAACCGCGCATGAAGTGCTCCCCATACAGGAAAAGATACGTTCTCATGAAGGTGATTAAAAGACCTGAAGGCGATGAACTGATCAGGAGCATGAGCAGAATATTTCATTCGAAGGAGAAATACAGGACACAGACCCATTCCATAATACTAACGGACCAGTTCCTGAAGGATCAGGTATGCAGACATATTGAGAAGTATTCCTCGATTGCAACAGTCATAACAGTGAGTGGCACAATAAAAAAATGCAAGAATACCATAAATAATTCAGGAATATCTCAATCTGCAGAAAGATAGATGTTCATATCGTCCCTGCTTAAAGGGTCAAATTTTTTCCTTTTTTCAGATGCGTTTGAATGCATAATCTCATCATAACACCTTTCATTGAGCAATATGGTGAAATCATTTTCTATTCCTCCTGCAGATTTTGAGAGTTCCCTGAAGTATGGCCTGTTCTCAATTGCATCTGAGTGAGATATATGGAAGGCTATTTCCATTGCCCTGCATACCCGGTTTATGGCTGATCTGCTCTTTCTTGATTTGCTCATTGCAGTGAGATATGTGGGAAAGTCATACTTTGTATATCCTCCATGCCTGTCCACCATAGTGAAAGTTGCTGCAGACAATTCATCAACATATCTCCAGAGTGAGTAGTGCCTCATCCTGGCAGCACTTCTGGATATTACGTCTATGATTGAGAGATAATTCTCAACCATTTCCAGTGATTTAATTGTCTTGCACTCCCTTGGTGCATTGGTGTTCATCCACTGTAGCAGTGTGTCCTTATCCATATCGCTATCCCTTATGAGGTGCAGGTTTCTGTCAAAATCTTCTCCGCTTAGGACTTCCCTGATCACATTGAACGTCTCGCTTTTCCTGTCTCTCAAACTTTCTCCTGACTCTCCTGATGAAAGTGCAAAGGAATAAGCATCATTCACAGCACCCCTGATGTCCGGGAGGTTATTCCTGATTATTCCCTCTATGGATGCTCTTGAGACCTTCAACCCGCTTCTTGAACAGATATCCATTATCCTATCTGCCATTCTTGCAACTGCATTTTTATAATCAAGATCATTTTTTCTCTTGTACATTGTGAATTCCACGACTTCGCACATTGATATGATATCCTTTGCAGTGCCCCTTCTGTAGAAATCCCAGTATTCATTCATCGTGATTATGACCGGTACCCGGGTATTTCTCAATGTTTCCTTGATCGCTACATATCCGCCTGTTTCCTTGCCCTCAGTTCCCCGTTCGAATATATTATCTGCTTCATCTATGAGAACCATCTTGTCGATTGTTCTTTTTTCATATTGATCCATGAAAGAATCAAGTTCCATATACACAGTATATAATCCAGCAGTCTGGTTCAGGAATTTTTCATTTCTGTATTCTGACGAATTTACCTCCAGAATCTTCCAGTTTTTTTCCTTTGAGATGACATATGCTGCAGAAGTTTTCCCGACACCCGGAGTGCCGTATAATAGAAGCCCTTTTTTCTTTGGGTTTCCGGATTCCCATGATGAAATCCAGTTTAATATCTTCTCCTTTGTTTCCCTGGACATGAGAAGATCATCCATTCTGGCTGGCCTGAGCTCTTCGCTCCATATGTCCATAATGAAGTGTAGTCAATCATGAATAAAACCTTTGCCGGATGACATACATGAACTGCAAGCACGGGAATATTGTGCATTAAGCATCCCTGTGAAGCCACAACAAATTTTACAATCTTTTGAGCAGGAAAGCTCCGACCTTCAGGGAGGAGAGGATGTCAGGAATAAATAATAATACGAATCATTGTATACTGTGAGCATGAGAAGAATCAGTGCCTACAGTCCACTGAGAGTGAGTTTTTCAGGTGGAGGAACTGACATTAATCCCTTCCTTGAAAAATACGGTACAAACGTTGTAAACACAGCCATTGACAGAGGTGTGTATGTGACCTATACTGAGGACATGCAGCCACTGGAAATTTCTTCCAGACATAATGTTAAAACTATAATTTTCGGTGACAGTGAAGATGAGAGTTTTCAGGACAGTATGGTACGATTTCTCACGGAATATGGGATCAAAACAGGAAGATTATACATAAATGGTGAAGTTCCACCCGGTTCAGGACTTGGCTCTTCCAGTGCGATGATGACTGCACTCATAAGAGTCCTGAAGGAAATCAGAAACGAGTATGATGGACCGGAAAACCTTGCAAGGGAAGCATATCTTGCAGAAAGAGATTCCTTTGGAATCACCCTTGGAATACAGGATCCATACGCAATCGCCTTTGGTGGATTCAAGAGCATGGAATCCATGGGCATGGAGCCGAATTTCTCATTATTCAATGACACTGAAGTGATGGATAAACTATCTGCAGGCATGATCATATGTTATACTGGAAATACAAGGGAAAGCAGTGCAGTCCTGAGAGATCAGGTGGAAAAGGCCCAGAAGGGTGAGAATGACACCATTGATAAACTGGTCAGGATGAAACAGATTGCGCAGAGCATGAAAAAAGCAGTGGAAGATAATGACTGGCACAGGTTTAATGAGCTTGTAAACAGCGGATGGACCATAAAGAAATCCCTGGGAACAAAAGTTTCAGGCAAGAACATTGACTTTATCGTGAATACTGCCATAGAATCTGGAGCATTATCTGCAAGACTCCTTGGTGGAGGAAGTGAAGGTTTTGTTCTTGCACTCTGTGATAGGGATAAACTATGGTCTGTACAGCAGAGCCTGAAAAAAATATCAAAATTTGTGATGAGAGTTAGCCCTGTGGTGAAGGGGACAGAACTATTCACTTTCTAATGGTTTTTCATTATTCCGAATGTGCATCAGTATTCGGTAGGTCAGGCCCCATACTATATCACCATAGTAATTGAGGCATAACCCTTTCACCGGATCAGTTGAATCAATACCGCCATCAATTGGATACCATCCCCCGTATTCCATTTCATCTCCTGGCATTATATCAAAAATAGATCCTGCACTGCATAAAACGGGATATACTTTCAAATCATTAATCCTGATTGTGCTGAAATAATCGAGCACCTTCAATACACTTATGCTGGAAGAGGATGAACCGGTTTCTTCCTGAAATTCCCTCAGGGCACAGGTTATTGGATCCTCACCTTCCTTCATGAATCCTCCGGGAAAGCTCATGTCACCAGACCATGGGTCACCTTCCCTGCTCTTCCTTCTCATGAGGAGGACCTTCCTGTCATGGATCACAACACAAACAGCAGCGGAATTCCTCATTCATCTGCTAAATTATGTAAAGAACCTTAACCTTTTCCATTTAGTTTTCTGAAAAAATGGTAAAACCTATAATCAATTTCATGATCAATATGAATGAGCAACAAAATTTCAATAGAGAGAGAAAAAACAGCACTTGTGCTTATTGACCTCCAGAAGGGAATAGTTGGAAGAGAAACAAAACCCTATCCTTCAAGTGCCGTTGTTGCCAACGCTGTGAAACTCATTAACAGGTTCCGTGAGAATAAAATGCCCATATTCTTTGTACATGTTGACTTCAAGAATGCAGTCCCACTGATGACTGAGAGTGATTCCACGTTCAACAGGGGAAATCCGCCTGCAGACTGGGCAGATTTTGTGCCTGAACTGGGAGTCACCACATCAGATCTTGTTGTTACCAAGAGGCAGTGGGGTGCATTCTATGGAACAGATCTTGAACAGCAGCTGAGAAGGAGAAATATCCATACGATCGTCCTTGGAGGTATTTCCACAACTTATGGTGTGGAGAGCACTGCGCGATTTGCGTATGAATTTGGCTTCAACCAGGTTTTTGCAGAGGATGCCATGACAGATATGTCAGAGGAAGCGCACAGGATATCTGTTGAATATGTACTCAAGAGGATGGGAAGAGTTAGAACCACAGAAGAGATTCTTTCATCCATATGATGGAAGCGAAAGAATCAAAACAGTCCAGACAGAAAATATACATATTCCATTTTTAAGCATGAATGTCGCGTTTTGTAGAATCAAAAGTTTACAAACATTTATATAGAAGTTTATTTTTACTACCTGATAACAATGATAGGCGGACAACCAATATTCATATTAAAAGAGGGCTCTAAAAGAGAGACCGGAAAAGATGCGATGAAGGCAAACATAGACGCTGCAAAAAGCATTGCATCAGCAGTAAGAACCAGCCTTGGCCCAAGGGGAATGGACAAGATGCTTGTTGATTCCCTCGGTGATATTGTCATCACAAATGACGGAGTCACAATCCTGAAAGAAATGGATGTTGAACACCCAGCTGCAAAGATGATGGTTGAGGTTTCAAAGACCCAGGATACAATGGTTGGAGATGGAACGACAACAGCAGTGGTCGTTGCTGGAGCACTGCTTCAGGAAGCAGAATCTCTCATAAACCAGAATGTTCACCCGACTGTGATTGCAGACGGATACAGGATGGCTGCACAGAAGGCAAAGGAAATACTTGAGGAAATAGCAACAAAGGTTGAGATCACCGACAAGGAAAAGATCATGAAGATGGCCTCCACATCCCTCAGCAGCAAGTCTGCGTCAGGAAGCAAGGATAAACTCAGTGAGATTTCCTATGAAACCATAAAGACCATAGCTGAGAAGACTGCAAATGGCTACAAGGTTGACATGGACAATGTCCAGATAGTTAAGAAACAGGGTGGAGACATAGATGATACCACACTTATATATGGTATCATAGTGGACAAGGAGAAAGTTCACCCTGGAATGCAGGATTCCGTGAAGAATGCAAAGATAGCGGTTCTCAACGCTGCACTTGAAATAAAGAAACCTGAGTTTGACACAAACATAAGAATAGATGACCCGGCAATGATACAGAAATTCCTCTCACAGGAAGAGTCAATACTGAAGGAAATGGTCAAGAAAGTGAAGGAAACAGGAGCAAATGTGCTCATTACACAGAAAGGAATTGATGACCTTGCACAGCATTACCTTGCAAAAGAGGGCATTTATGCAGTCAGGAGAGTCAAGAAAAGTGATATTGAGAAACTTTCAAAGGCCACAGGAGCTACAATTGCATCGTCCATTGATGAATTGACCTCATCAGACCTCGGAAAGGCAGAGCAGGTAGAACAGATCAAGATAGGAGATGATTACCTCACATTCGTGACTGGATGTGTCAATCCCAAGGCTGTTTCGCTTCTTGTCAGAGGTGGAACTGAGCATGTGGTTGATGAAATAGAGAGATCCATAGTGGACTCCATTCATGTTGTTGCTGCAGCCATAGAGGATGGAAAATATGTCGCAGGCGGAGGATCAGCAGCAGTCGAGATCGCAGTAAAGACAAGAGAATATGCAGTAAAGGTCGGTGGAAGACAGCAGCTTGCAATTGAGAAATTCGCAAACGCCATGGAAGAAATACCAAGGGCACTCTCTGAAAATGCAGGAATTAACGCAATTGATATACTCATAAACCTCAGGAACGAGCATGCAAAGGGCCACAAGAAATTCGGAATAAACCTCTACACAGGGAACATAGAAGACATGGAGAAAGCAGGAGTCATAGAGCCCATAAGAGTTGGAAAGCAGGCAATAGATGCTGCAACCGAGGCTGCAGTCATGATTCTCAGGATCGATGACGTTATTGCAACCAAGGGATCAAAAGGCGGATCTCCTCCACCAGGCGCAGGCGCTGGAGAGGACTAATTTCCCATTTTTTTATTTTTCATATTCATTTTTGGATCTTGTTGAAAATACTATTATTTCCACTAATCCTAAGGAAATCAATGCGGTTCCCGTAAAGTTAAGTTGTAATATGGTAAAGTATGTGATAGTTATATGATCAAATGCGATTAATTCACCCAGGAAAAAAATGCTTCCTGAAATAACTTGGCCAATAATGTACAGAATTCCAGCAATCTTCATCCCAGATGAATTTTTTTCAA
>JAKAYK010000030.1 GCA_021826765.1 Thermoplasmata archaeon
GGGAGGAATATTGCGCATCATCACAACATCATACATGGGCGCAACTGATCCCAAAGCAATACAGGAACTGAACAAATTGAAAAATACCACAATTAAGATTTCTTATGATACTAAAAGAACAAGATTGCATGCAAAAGCGTACATTTTTCACCGGGAAACTGGTTTTTCCACTGCATACATAGGATCATCAAATGTCTCTAACATGGCAATATCTGGAGGTTTGGAGTGGAATGTTAAGATCACTTCAAGTGATCTGCCTGACACTATGAATAAGGTCAGGGCAACCTTTGAGAGTTACTGGAATTCAAAAGAATTTGATCCATATACAACAGATCAGAACAAACGTCTCGAAGAGGCGATAAATGCAGAAAAGTCAGTCGGGAATAAAATACACCCTTCAATGATGTTTGACATTCGGCCTTTTCCATATCAACAGGAGATCCTTGATAAACTGCAGGCAGAAAGACAGTTTTTAGGAAGAAACAAAAACCTGGTGGTGGCAGCAACTGGAACAGGAAAGACTGTGATATCTGCATTTGATTACAAAAATTTCCGTGATAAAAACATTTCAGGAAAGAACAGATTGATCTTCGTTGCCCACAGGGAAGAAATACTCATACAGGCAAGAGAGACATTCAGGGCGATTCTTAAGGATTTAAATTTTGGTTCGCTTTTCGTAGGAAACTCCAGAGCAGATTCAATTGATCACCTTTTCATTTCTATTCAAACCTTTAATTCTCAAAAGTTTCATGAAAAAACACCAGCAGATTTTTATGATTTCATCATAATTGATGAATTCCACCATGCATCTGCAAAATCATACAGATCCATTATTTCCCATTATGAGCCGAAGGTGTTGTTGGGTCTCACCGCAACTCCGGAGAGGAGCGATGGGATAAATGTGGCAAGATATTTTGATAATCACATATCGGCAGAAATAAGGTTGCCGGAAGCCATTGAAATGAAATTGCTCTCACCATTTCAGTATTTTGGAATTACGGATTCTGTGAATCTGAAAAACACAATATGGAAAAGGGGGGGTTATGATGAGGAAGAACTAGAAAGACTGTATGTCTCTGATATCAACAGTGCTGGAAATCGTGCCTCTCTTATTGTGAATTCAATCAATAAGTATCTTACTGATCTGGAACACACAAGGGGATTGGGATTCTGTGTATCTGTCTCGCATGCAAAGTTCATGTCTGATTTCTTCAACAATGCCGGAATAGACTCAATGTATCTTACCGGTGATTCTCCTGATAATGTGAGGAGAGATGCAAGAGAAATGATCAGAAATGGAAAAACCAAGTTCATTTTTGTCGTGGATATATACAACGAAGGAGTCGATATACCGGAGATCAACACAATTCTTTTCCTGAGACCCACGAAGAGTCTGACATTATTCATTCAACAGTTGGGAAGAGGTCTGCGTTTATCACCAGGAAAGGAATGCCTCACGGTTCTTGATTTCATAGGGCGGGCAAATGAAAAATACAATTTCGAGGAGAAATATGCATCTTTGATAAGAAAATCAAACAGAAGCATTGAGAAGCAGATTAAGGGAGGTTTCACACATCTCCCTGCAGGAAGTTACATAGAACTTGAGGAAGTAGCCAAAAAACACATCCTTGAAAATATCAGGAGAACATTTGGCGTGAAATCAGCTCTTGTCACAAGAATCAGAAATTTCAATGATGACACAGGAATTGAACTCACTCTTGAAAATTTTCTCACCTATTACCACCTTGATCCAGCGGACATATATTCCAAGGGTTCTTTTTCAAGATTATGCGTAATGGCCGGGATTTATGAAGATTTCATGCACCCGAAGGAAGATAAAATCACAAAAGCCATCAGGAAAGTATCAGATATTGATTCCAGGAAATGGCTCAATTTCCTTCTAAAGATAATGAGAAATCTTGATCATTCAGAATTGAAGGATATTTCTGAATCTGAAAAGAAAATGCTGAATATGTTCCAATTCACAGCATGGGGAGATTCACTCCAGGAATGTGGTTTCACGGACTTTGCAGAGAGCTTCGCTAAAATAAAAGAGTGTGGCCCACTTTTCAACGAGATGATGGAGATAATAGAATACAAACTGTCCAGAACGGATATTGTGGATTTTGACATTGACCTTGGTTTTGAATGTCCCCTTGAGCTGCACTGCAATTATACGAGGGATCAGATACTTGTTTCTATGGAGATCATGAACCCCAAAAATGTGAGGGAAGGAGTCAGATACATCCCAGAAAAGAAAACAGATATTCTTTTTGTAACTTTGAACAAGTCTGATAAGGATTATTCCCCAACCAATATGTATGAGGATTATCTCATAAGCGACACTCTTTTCCACTGGCAGAGCCAGAGCACCACATCAGAAATTTCAGGAACGGGCACACGATACATCAACCACAGGGCACAGGGAAGCAAAATACTTCTTTTTGTGAGAGAATACAGGAGAACCATGGATGACCTGGGTGCACCCTACACCTTTTTGGGGCTCGTGAACTACAAATCGCATGAGGGCAGCAATCCCATGAATATAATATGGGAACTGGAAAAACCGGTACCAGCTAAATATATGAAACAAATAAACAAACTGATTTGATCCTATTTGGAATTCTCCCAATTACTGAAGGAGTGCCAGAGAAGGGATGCAGGAAATAATCTATGAACTCTCTGCAGTCTAAATTTATATTCCTGCAGAGCGATCAGTATGTATGGATTTCTATTCAGATCTTGACAGTTTTCTGAAGAGCAATTCTGACCGTATAAGGGAAGATCTCCTTCTCAGTAAGGATAATCCCCTGTATGAATATTACAGGGACAGAGTAAGGGGAGTTCTTCAGGAACTTCCAGAATCATCCAAACCTCCATATGAAATATGTGCAACTGACGGTTCTGAATATGTCCAGGAACTTTACAATGGAAAGAAGTTTGTTGTTGCAAGGGCCATAAGCCAGATACAGGAGAGGGAATATTACAGCACTTATTTCAATGTGCTTGGAATAGAAAGGGATGACGTGCAGCAACTGGTGAAGAGGATAATGGAGGACGCAGAGCATAGGGCGGCCCTGAATGCTCTCATCAAGGAGAAAAACTGCATTATGGTAATGGATGGTTCACTCTCTGGCAGGTTTTACTGGGGAAAGACAAACTACAGCGGAGAAATTGGAAAGGATTTCTATAACAGATATATGGAATCCTTTGTTGCCCTGCTGGAAAAGGCACGGGAGAAAAAAATAATAATCCTGTATATTTCCAAAACATCTGATACAGGTGTTATGAAAAAAGAGATTCATAAAAATGAAAAATCTCTTCCACAGTTTGTAAAAGAAAGCAACATCACAGATCATGTCCTGATAAAATCAATTGCGGAAAAACCATGCTATACTGAACCAATGCTTATACAGGGAGGAAATACTGAATATAATTGCGAATTCCAGACCATACATGTGCTTCCTGCAATGGATGACCTGCCCATGAAGATAGACTTTATCATACCAGAAGGTGCAAAAACAACAGTGGAGGATATCGTTTCATGGATGATGTGGGGCTACAGTGGCCTCAGGTCCCATAACATATGGGCCTCCCTTGTGGACAAGAAAGTGAAACTTAGTAGGGACACAACCAGGATCGTGATGGAAATGTTTGAGAATGAGATAGGCGTATGGAATGCTGAGACAAGGGGGCAGAGGCGTGAAAGAATCAGATTATGAAATTGGATTTACAACGGGAGAAAATGACAGCGATATTTTCAGATTCGTGATAGATCCGGAAGCGGAGATCAGGAAATGGGAATATGTAACAATTATGGGAAAAGGGGGAAAGATAATTGGAAGGGTTGAGAAACTCACATCTTTCAGCGATATAATGCAGGAAAATACGGATTACAGAACAATTAGCAAGCTGCATGACGTGAATGTAAGGCAGGCGGTTGATATTGCAGTGGCCCGTTCTGTGGGTACAATACATAAGGATGGTACAGTCTCCAAGGGAAACAGGGAATTCATCAGGCCCGGAACAGGCGTCAAAAAATCAAGCGTAGATGAGATGAAGATACTGTTCGGGTATGATAACAATAATTCTGTAATTCTCGGTGCATTGAGCAACTATTCCACTGTGGAAGTTGGGGCGTCAATCAACGGCATGAGGAGGCATGTTGCCATAATGGCACAGACTGGAGCAGGAAAGAGCAATGCTGCAGCAGTGATGATCGAGGAGCTTGTGAGGAAAGGGGCCACAGTGGTTGTTCTTGATCCGCACGCAGATTATGCCCTCATAAAAGCTGACAGGGAAATGGCAGATTTCACCAGGGTCATGAAAACACCCATGAGCACGGGCAGATATGGAAAGGAACTGAATGCTGTTACGGAGATATTCTCCCTGCGTTTCCAGGATCTTTCCGAGGAGGATCTTTTCAACATAATGAGGATCGATGACCAGTGGACCACACTGAAGGAGATAGTCAGGAAGATAATCGCAGGCACAAGAGGAAAGGGTTCTCTTGATGATTTCCTTGCGGCTTTCCAGGCAATGGATAAGGGAGACAGGGCAAGAATAGCGGGAAGGGTATCTCTTCTGAAGGCGATCAAGCCAATTTTCGGGAACAATACCACAGGCATTGATACATACCTCAGGCCTGGACAGCTTTCAATTCTTGATCTCTCAGGGCTGGATCAGGACATAACCTCTTATTTCTGCCTGAAGGTCATAAATGAGATTTATGACAGGAAGGTTTCAGGGGAATTTCAGTATCCAGTATTCATATTCATCGAGGAGGCACATAACTTCGTTGGCAGGGAGAGTATCGGAAAACTTCCGGGACTTATAAAGAAAATCGCAGCAGAGGGGAGGAAATTTGGTGTTTTCCTTGTAGTAATAACCCAGAGGCCGGGCAAGATCGATCAGGATGTCCTGAGCCAGTGCAATTCACAGATCATTCTCAGAATAACAAATCCTCTTGATCAGAGGGCCATTGAGGAAAGCTGCGAGGGCGTGAGCCAGTCTGTCATAAACGATCTGCCTTCCCTGAACACAGGAGAAGCAGTCCTTGTGGGAGAATTTGTGAGATTTCCTGTCATAGTCAAGGTGAGAAGAAGAGAAACAAGGGAGGGTGGAGGAGATATAGACATACTTCCTCTCCTTGAAAAATCAAAGAGATTGAGGGAAGAGATCCTCGATCCTGACAGCAACAGGGACATGATCAGGAGGCTCAGCTCTTAATGGCAAGATTTGCGCACATTTCGGATACGCATATCGGAGCGGTTCAATATGGAATTCCTGAAAGGGAGACAGATTTCTATGATGCTTTTTCCGAAGCTATAGACATAGCCATGGAGAACGAGGTGGATTTCATAATCCACACAGGGGATCTCTTTGATACAGGAAAACCTTCCAACAGCGCACTCTCATGCCTGAAGAACAATATGATAAAGCTCCAGGAGAAGAAAATTCCGATGATTGCAATCCCGGGTGATCATGACAGGCCCCGAGGAAACGATTCCTCGCCACATTCCATATTTGATTTCATGGGCATGAAGATCATAGGAGCAATGGAGCTTGATAATATTTCAGTGGGAGACGTGACCATAGCCGGAATAGGTAATATGAAAGGATTCAGGAAACAGCAGCTCGATGATATATATGAGAAGGCAAACAGGATGGCTGAGGAATGGAAAGAATGCATATTCATGTCTCACCAGGCAGTGGCCCCATTTTTTCCGGAAGACCAGTGTGAAACCAGCAAAGATAAACTTCCAGTGAATTTCGATTATCTCGCATTCGGGCACATACACCAGTACAGGAAGGAGACTGTCGGAAGGGCCACGTTCTCATACGCAGGCTCAACTGAAGTGAAGAGCATGAATGAAATAAGCGGTCTCATGAAGCAGGGCAAGGGAATCAATATTGTAACCCTTGGAGATTCTGCAGAAATTGACAGGAAACAGATCAGAAGTGCAAGGATGCAGTATGAGGTCAGGGGGAGCTTGGATGAGATACTTTCCCAGCTGGACAGGATCCAGAAGGGCGAGATAAAAAAACCGCTCATATCTATCATAGTTACAGAAAAAGTGGAAGCTCACACATTGAAGGAGAAGATTGATGAATATTCTGATAGATTCATGTTCAGGAATCCTATATTCAACTTTTCAAGAGAGGAGATACCTGTGGTTGAATACAACCCTGAACATGATCTGCAGTCCATATTCCGGGAATACATGAAGGATGAGAAAAAAGGCATGATTGCACACCATATCTATAAGCTTCTCACATCCGGTGAATACCGTGAGGATGAGATCATAGAACTTGCTTCAGGTGGTTCTGATGATAATTGATTCTATAGGAGTGGAAAATTACCTTTCCCACAGGGAAAGTAAAGTGACCCTTGACACGGGATTGAACATATTTGTCGGAAAGAACGGTGCAGGAAAATCGTCAATTCTGGAAGCGATGCTTGTGGCCCTCTATGGAATCAAGTCCACAAGGAGAGGTAAGATCATTTCATACGGGCAGTCAAGCTGCAGAATCTGGGTGAAATTCAAGCACAATGGTCATGTTTTCCATGTGGAGAGGGCCTTCGAAAACAAAAATGGTACTGAACGAATGAAATATGCGTTCATGAAAATAAACGACGAACCTGCCGAGGACAACCACAGTGGAATCATAGAAAGGCTTGCCAAAGAGCTTGGGATGGGCCAGGATGCACTTACAAATTCCTTATTCATCGAGCAGGGTCAGATTGACAGCCTCATAACAGACACCCCTGCAAAGAGGAAGGAGAATTTCAACGAGATCATACAGCTGAATGGGTTTGAGAAGGCCATCAGGGAACTTGATCCCATGATAAAGAGTCTTGATGAGAAGGTCAGACAGAAAACCCAACTTGAAGCAGAGGATGCAGGAATCAGGGGAAAAGTTCAGGAAGCAGAGAATGAACTCAAATCCGTGGGTGGTATCATCCATGAACAGGAAAATGAGCTCAAAAAGAAGAATTCTGAACTGGACAGGATAAAGGCTGAGGTTACAAAGAAAGAACAGATTCTTATCCAGATAACAGAACTCAGGAAATCACTTGATGAAAATGAGAAGAACATCGCAAAAATAGACGTAGAGATCAATGAACTTAAAAAATCAATCTCCCGGATTGATGAATTTAAAAAACATAAGTCCGGGTTGGCTGCAATGCCTGAATATGTGCACAGGGAAAATCTTGTGAAAGCACTCCAACTGATGCGGGAAAGGGACAATCTGAAGGCGGGTATGGACAGGAACCAGAAGGAGAGGGATAATTACCAGAGGAATATGAAACAGAAAATTGTTCTGGAAAATGAACTTAAGCCATTTCTTGAGCAGAAAAAGGAAATGGAAAAGCTGGAAATGGAAATGGAATCCATGAGGAAAGGAAATGAGGATGCCATCAGGATCATAGAAGGAAACAGGAAAGCACGGGAACAGTTGATGCAGCAGGAGAAAGAACTGGATAAGCTGAAAAACACCCTGCACCCTGAAATCCTGAAGATTGAAATCTCTTCCATTCCTTTAAAAATAGAAGAATTGCAGGGTGAGATTGAAAGGATCGTGAAGGGTATCGAGGCTGAGAATGAGAACATCACAAGGGCAAAAAGTGCGCAGGATGATCTCAGCGAGAAGATTAACAGGCTCAGGAACGCATCCAAATGCCCCCTTTGCGGGCATGAACTGGAGGTTCATGATCATTCAAAGATGATGGACGATTTCAATGCGGAGAAGAGGAAGAATGAGGAAATAGTAACAGAAAAGGGGGCCCACAGAAAAGCCCTGGAGATCAGGAAGAAAAAACTTGATGATTTGCTGAAGGACTTCAATTCTTCCAGCACACACAGGTATATATCCACTCTGGAGAACATTGGTAAACTGAACAGGGAAATTAATGAAATGAAGGATGAAGTTGAATCTGCAGTCAAAACAAAGGAAATTTATGAGAAAAAACAGGGCGAATTTCAGGATGCAAAGAAAAATTCCATCACATGGGAAACAAAGGAGAGGGAATTCAGGAGGATAGAAGGGGTTCTGTCAGCCACAGACGTAAATAAGCTTAATGAGGAGATGGAAAAATACACAATGGATATTGAAAACCTGCAATCGTCCCTGGGCAAACTCGGAGAAGGGGCCCTTCTGGCAAATAAAGGAAAAACATATGATGACGTGTCCAGGATAGATCGTGAAATTGCAGATATTGACAGCAAGCTATCCCGGATGGAGTCTGACAGGGAAAAGCTTCAGAATATGGAAACAAAAAAAAGTGGGGAGGAACAGGCGTTCAAAAAACTTACGCAATCCATATCAGATAAGGAGAAGGACATCGAGGGTCTTGACTCGTTGAGAAATGAACGCACTGAGTGTGAGAATAATGTGGATAAACTGCGGAAAGAACTGGAGGGAAACAGGATAATTTCAGGAAAAAATTCAGGACGCATCGAGGAATGGAAAAAGCAACTGGATAATATTGGCAGCAAGATTCAGGAGATCAGGAAGGCAGAGAATGCCCACAAATTCCTTCTTGAACTGAAAAGGGTATTCGGGAGGGACGGAATTCCAAGATACCTGAGAGACATCGCAGTACAGAGCATAACCTCAAAGGCAAGGGAGATCGTTGCAAGATTCAATCTTTCCATAGAGGATATACGCATTTCCGAAGATCTTGGGATAACCATTACGCAGGACGGAAACACGAAGGATGTTTCCCAGCTCAGCGGAGGGGAAAGGGTTGCGGTTGCCATCGCACTGAGACTTGCCATCAGCAAATATCTCGGGGCAAACATCAGCACGGTGATCATGGATGAACCCACCATATACCTTGACGACGAGAGAAAAACAGAGTTCAGGGACATAATACAGAATTCCCAGAAGGAACTTTCCAGTGAGGGCATATTTCCACAGATGATCGTTATAACACATGACCAGGAGATGTATGACGGCGCAGATGTTGCCTACGAGATAAAAAAGAATGATGGGGTATCTGAAATCGTGAATCTCATATGATTTCCACATCCATTATTTCATCGTTATAATGGGAAAAGTAGCTGACATCCTCTCCATCCTAAGGATTGTAGGTTCTAAGGTCGCCATCGTTCATAACATTCTCTCACCGACAGTATTGGACATGAATTCGCTGTAATTTCCCTGTAAGATCAATCAAGGGCTATGGCGATCATCTAGTGTTATAAAATCAGCAATTTGATCATCAATTTTCTCTGTTTTTTACTGAGTGACTGAAAGATCTATATGGTATGTCGTAATTACTATATACGATGACAATAATACCTGTGAAAAGAAAATCGAAGAGTGGAAATGTTTACTACAACCTTGTTGACGAGAAGAGGGTTGACGGAAAGGTTGTGCAGAAGTATGTCGGATATCTGGGGAAATCCCTTAAGTCGAAGAATGTGATTGAACCGGAAGAGATCGTTAAGTATGTCTCCCGCCTGTTAGACAAAGGGATAAACCAGGAGGAGATCAATGATATCCTGAAGAAGATTGGAATCGATTACGATGCATGGCCAATAACGAAGATCGTCTTTGAGAACGACCTGAAACTGAAAAAGGTATTCCTGAAGCTGAAATGAAGACAATATTATTCACATATCCACATGAACGATGTCCAAACTGCCACGCACGCCTAAAGGTATACAGGAAGATCAGAAGGAATGTTAAGCTGGTAAATTGGGAATTCACTGCCATACACAGAATAAAGATATGCCCTGTTGACAGGAAAATATTCAGGTCTGATGAACTTGATAAAATAGTGCCACCACGTTTTACTTATGCAAATGATATTATGGTAGAGGCCTCCATTCAGAGATTCACCAATGGAAGAAGCAGTTCAGAGATATCATCCTCCCTTGGTGTTTCTGAAGGGCATGTAAGGAAGCTGAGCAATCAGGGATTAAACGTGTTCGGAAAACTCCATGAAAAGCATGTATCTCAACTCAGGGAACATATAAAGTCATACGTAGTGCAGATCGATGGCACAACTGATTCTGAATTCTCCATGATAGTTGTTGTAAGGGATGCAGTATCAGATTTTACATTGTATGCCAGGAAATGCCCATCAGAATCGCAGGATGCCATTGAAGATATACTCAATGAGATAAATAAGAAATTCGGTAAGCCATCCGGAATCACGTGTGACATGCGTTCCGGCATCATTTCTGCAGCACAATCAGTATTCCCGAACACACCCATAAGGATATGCTTAATGCACTTTCTAAGGGATCTTGGAAAGGATCTCATGAAAAATATGCATACGGACCTTGGAATAATGATCAACAGGAAAGTGATAAAATCACCATTGAAGAAAATACTGAGAGATATGCCAGATTACAGGCAGGGTACACTGGAGGAGATAGAATATGATTTCTGCACGAACATAAAGGAGATAGAGATTATGTCAGTAAGGTATTATGAAAAAGTTAACCCGACGTATTCTTCATCCTCATATTGTCTATAAACGTTTGCACATCTCCGTTACTCGCCGGTTTCACCCTGGATGCATTTGATTCCATTCTTTTTATCTTCCTTCCATGCAGTTCGCTGTAATCCTCGCTGAATACTGTGTTGTTCTTCAGCATTGAGTATATGGTAGTTGCCAGGCTTCTTGCGATTGCAACAATGGCAATATACTTGTTCCTCCTCTTCACGATGCGCATGTATTTTCTCCTGTATGTAGGAGACATCTTGATCAGAGTATGGGCTGCAAGCACGAGAAAGAATCTCAGCAGTGACGGGCCGTTCTTTGTTATCGTGCAGCCTGTAACCTCATCAGACCAGTTGGAGTTAGACCAATCTATGAAAGAATCTGAAATCATAGTAGCGAATCGGACGCATTGGTTGAGCAATCGCCGATGTGAAAGCTCCGAGGATAAAGCACCCGTGAGCGAAAGCTCAGGCCGTACAGGGGTGCGAGCAAGCAATCG
>JAKAYK010000031.1 GCA_021826765.1 Thermoplasmata archaeon
ATCCAACGACTTTGGATGGAGAATGACTTATCATACCGCAATTCCATTTGTGGTAATTCTTGCTTTCGTTACACTTTTCTATGTAAGGGAATCTAAATTCAGGTTGCCGGATGTCAAAATTGATATTGTTGGAGCTGTTCTTCTTGGAATTCCACTTACCATGATTGTGCTTTCACTTTCAGAAGGTTCAACATGGGGTTGGACCTCATTACCTGTACTCTCACTGTTATTCGTTGGATTAGTACTGTTCATTCCTATGTTCCTGTACGAGAGAAACTATCATAAATCGGGAGGGGAGGCAATTTTCGACATGGATCTCCTTAAAAAAAGGAATGTTCTGATGGCCAACATAACTCTAACGGTGACTGGAATAGGCATGTATCTTTCAATGCAGACCTTATCATACAGATTTGAAACACCTGCACCTTATGGATTTGGATTAAGCATCCTGGACACGGGCCTCTCCATGGTGGCCTTTGCAATAGGAATGATTGTGTTTGCCGTTATCACTGGTAAAATCATTACAAGAATAGGGATAAAACCACTGGCAATTACAGGAATTGCTGTTGCTGGCTTTGGGTTCCTTGAGCTGACTACCAATCCCGGATACTACGCCACGCTTCTTACAGAAGTGGTCATTGGTTCAGGGATCTCCATCATGAATGCTTCCATAATCAATCTGTTAATTCTTTCAGTTGAACCCAGGAAAATGGGGCTTGCAACATCTATGAACAGCACATTCCGTTTCCTAGGAAGCAGCATTGGAGCTCCGGTTGCAGGTGCAATCATGTCAGCATATCAGGTATCAATCACATTTCCTACCGCAAACGGGCCTATTTCGGAAACTTTCCCTTCAGTCACCTCATTTTCAATGGCATTCCTGGCTGGGGCCATAACATTCATTGTATCTGTACTGTTTGTAATATTTGCACGTGAAATGCTGGGAAAGAAAGGTGAAGGATATATGAATACCACACGGGAGAGCGTCAACATTTCTGATGCAATTCCCGAGTAATTTTTTTAAATACAATTATACAATATTCTTTTAAATATCCCGGAATAAATCATTTCATCAAATAGTATCAGAGAAATGCTGTATCGAGAAATGGGTACAGAAAAGGATCAGGGAAGCGAACTCTGAAGAAACTTCCTGAGTTCGTTCTTTTGTATCTTTCCAACTGAATTTTTCGGCAATGAGTCTAAAAATTTAACCTCTTTTGGGCATTTAAACCATGCTAAATTGGACTTGCAGAAATTAATAATCTCCATTTGCTCAAGGTTAATATCATTTCTAACCACGAAGGCAAAAACCTCTTCCCCATATAGTTTATCGGGTTTCCCAACAATTGCAACTTCTGACACCCCCCGCATCCTGCTGATTAGATTCTCAACCTCCTTGGGATACACATTCTCCCCTCCCCTGATGATCATATCTTTCTTCCTGTCCACAAGATAAAAATAACCCTCTCTGTCCATGTATCCAAGATCACCGCTGTGAAGCCATCCATTCCTGAGAATCTCTTCCGTTTCCTTATCCCTGTTCAGGTAACCTTTCATTACATTAGGGCCCCTTATCACGATCTCCCCTATCTGTCCGGGTAGGAGTTCCACATCTTCGTCTGAAAATATCCGGACATCCTGCCCGGGTAATGGAATCCCGATTGAACCTATTTTTCGAGGCCCATATCTTGGATTTATGGTAGAAGCAACAGTGCCTTCTGTCATTCCGTATCCTTCAATTATCTTTATATTGTATTCCTTTTCAAAGTCTTCAAACCATTTTATAGGCATGGGAGCTGCACCGCAAATCCCTATTTTAAGGGATGATAGTGAATTCTTCCCATGCTTTGATGCTGAATCTGTCAACATTTTGTAAATGGTGGGAACTCCTGAAAACATGGTTGGTTTTAGCTTCTCCACGAATGTGTAAAACTCGTCGGGATCAAATTTCCTCAAAATTACAAGAGAGCCCCCTTTCAGGATAGTTGCAATGCTGAACATAAGGTTATTGACGTGAAAAAGGGGGAGGATTATGATAATTCTGTCTTCCTGCTGAATGTTCACTACCTGCTGTAGCTGGATCACTTCCCTATGAACGTTCTGTGAGGTAAGGATGGCCCCTTTTGGTCTCCCTGTCGTACCTGAAGTGTAAATAATGAAGAGATCCTCAGGATTTCCTATGTCAACTTTTTCTATGCTTTTCCTGAAAAACAGTTCCTGATACAGTTTGTCAGGATGTTCTGTCCAGTCAAAGTCACAAATGGCTTTTTCAATCTTGCAACCTGAAATTTTTATGGCGTGGTCAATCTTCCCACCATAGGATGATTCAGCAAAAACAATTTTAGCTTTTGAATCTGAAAGCTGGTAAGAAATCTCCTCATCTTTGAGGTGCACATTAATGGGGGTAACTGTAGCTCCTGCCAGCCATGAACCCATGATAATCATGAGAAGTTCCGGCCTGTTCAGGAGATCGACTGCAACAACATCTCCTGAGGTTATACCATGATCAGTAAGATACCCTGCAACTGATCTGTACATGTTGACAACCTCACCTGATCTGTACCTCTTTTCATAGAAAAATACCGTGTCTCTGTCATGATCAAGAAGATTCATTTCAATATACTGAAGAAGGGAATAATTAACCATTCATACTACACCTTGATCTCATACCAGAAATCAGAAACAACTCCCTTTCTTTTCTCCTTGAACTTTGCAGTGACCTTGGTTCCTGGTTCGATGATCTCCCTTCCCACAAGGTCTATTCTTTGTAGGATACCAGTGTCTGCATCAATGGGTTTGATATATCCTACGGCATATGGTACCTTATCGAAGAAATCAGAGGTCGCATACCATGAAGTTGTGCTTGAAAGTACAATGCCTTCATTGCTCACCTTCTGCCACTTTGTTTCAGAATAACATTCTGAGCAATGCGTTCTCGGTGGAAAATGTAAAATTCCACAGCTAAGGCACTTTGACCCGTAGAGTTCAGCATGCTCTTTCAGTTCTGAAAAGAACCTGGACTGGCCACCGTAGCTGTACTTATAAAACATCACCAGTTTATCAGGAATCTCGAAATAATTCCCTTGTCCAAGTATTGAAGGATCATGATTCAGCTTCTCTTCAATTATCTCATCAATAATGCTTTCCAATGGTTTCGACTTTAATTCTTTTTTTATGGTATCCCTTGCCTTATCAGTTGAACTTTTCAATTTAATCCACCCCCACTATGGAAACTGAGCAATATGAGGATCCGGGACCACCAATGGAATGAGCAAGCCCCTTCCCATTATTGATCTTTACCTGTCTTTTGCCTGCCCTGTGCCTGAGCTGGTTCACCACTTCTCCAATTTGCATCACTCCGGTAGCCCCTACTGCGTGGCCAGCACCCAGCAGCCCACCTGACGGTGAAACTGGAAGATCCCCATTTAACAGCGGAATCCCATCCTCAATAAATTTTCCACCTTTCCCCCTTTCGCAGAATCCCATTGCTTCATAACCCTGTATTTCGGTGAAACTGAAAGCATCATGAAGTTCTGCAACATCTAAGGATTTTCCAGGATTCTGGATACCTGCCATATGATAGGCCATATTTGCAGATTCATAATGATTCCTGAGATCTGCTATGTCCCCATATTTCCCCATCCTGTCATTCACAGATCTTGATCCTGTGAAGGATTTGTCGTTTGAACTCCCAATCCCCATGACCCACACAGGTTCTTCAATCCCCATCTCCCTCACCTTGTCCTCATTCATGAGAACGACTGAATAGGCACCTTCAGTATAAAGTGAGCAATCCAGCATCTTGAACGGATATGAGATCATCCTGGATTGCATTACATCATTCACAGAGATTTTCATCGGACTCTGTGCAAAGGGATTGAGCATAGCGTTTCCATGATTCTTGATACTGACAAGTGCAGCCTGCTCTTCCGTGGTACCATATTTTTTCATATGCGCTGTTGCAAGTATTGCATATGATGAAGCTGCTGAAGTCCCCAAAGGGAATTCCCATGTCATGTCTGCGCTATATGCTATGGATTTTATGACCTCAGGAGTTGATTTTCCCTGTGCCCAGTCATAACAGTCCTGCCCTTTCTCAACTCCAACTACCATGGTAATGTCGGAGAGACCGGAAGCAACTTCCGTATATCCTGCCCTGAATGCATATCCACCTGTAGCACCGCCAGTGGTCACACGTATCCCCGGTTTTCCATACATACCAAGATAATCATGCACATAGGTGTCCGGCATTATCTGCCTTTCAAAAAGATCGTTGTATATACCGTACACAACGGAATCTATTTCTGCCGGGGCAATTCCTGTATCTGCGATTGCCATCTTTGAAGCATCAAATGCAAGTTCATAGTATGACTTATCCGGTATTCTGGCTTCAAATTTAGTTTGCCCGGTTCCAACAACTGCCACTCTTTTTCTTTCACTTTTCAACTGTTTGTATGATTTCATTTTCCATTTTCTCCTTTCTTTATTCTTTCACGATGGATTGTCCTGAACTCCATCACGCATTCCTTCTGCTGGTTGAACACTTTAGCAAGAGCAGATATATCCACGCTATCATCTCCTATCTCATCTCTCACTGAAGTATACGTTACAGTAATGGTGTCCCCTATCTTCACCGGCTTGAAAAATTTTACATTTTCTATGGATTTTAACGCAATGAAAGCATTTGTGTCAATGGCGCCTGATCGAACCATGAGTCCTAAAGACACAGACAAGGTAAGATACCCATGTGCAATTCTTTCTCCAAAAATGCTTTTTGCAGATGCTTCCTTGTCTGTATGCAGAAATGTCCAGTCACCTGAAAAATATGAAAACATGACAATATCCGTTTCAGTTATGGTTCTTCCATCGGTGGTTTTTTCCATGAGGCTCAATCCTTTCCCTTCTCATCCATATATAGATTCTTATACTGTTCTCGCAGTTCCTTTTTCAGTATTTTCCCGCTTGCATTATGGGGGAGACTCTGCAGGAATATGACTCTTTTTGGAACCTTGTAGCTTGCAATTCTCGATTTTAGATAATCAATGATGTCCCGTTCATCAATCAACTGATCTTTTCTAGGAGTCACAAAAGCAGTAACGGCCTCAATCCAGTGGGGATGCATGATGGCAACCACCGCTGCCTCCCCTATTGACCTGTGTGTAAGGAGCTCTCTCTCCACCTCTACAGAAGGAACATTTTCTCCTCCAGTACGGATGATATCTTTTTTCCTATCCACAAAATAAAGAAATCCTTCATCATCCTTCCTGGCAAGATCTCCAGTCTTTACCCATCCGTTTACAAAGGATGCGCTGGTTCTTTTTTCATCTCCAAAATATCCTTTTGACACTGTTGGGCCTTTCATCATTATTTCACCAATCTCCCCGGGTTTAGCCTCATTGCCATCATCTTTCATGAGTTTTAATGAGATGTTAATGTGTGGAAGTCCTATGGATTCCTTCCTCTTTTCAAAATGCTCAGGCTGTAGTGTCGTACCCATGGGAGTTGTCTCAGTCATTCCATAATAATTCCTCCACTTCACTCCTGGAAATATCCTGGAAACAGAATCAAACTGGGTCTCACTGATGAAAGCACCAAAACTTATGCATTTCTCTACAGATTTGAATGGTTCCCTGATAAACTGGGAAAGACCAATGAACAGGGTAGGCGGGAATATGAGATAAGTGACGTTTTTATCGTTTATCAACGAAATAATCTCAGAAGGATTTGGAATGGCCTCAAGAACTATGGTTCCGCCAACGTTCATGAAGCCAAGAAAGGTATACAGCCCTGCCACATGGTACAAGGGAATGCTTAGAAGGAACACATCATCATGTGTCCATTCAAGATCATGAATGGAGCTTATCAGGGCAGAATACCAGTTGAGATGGGTATTCATGACACCCTTTGGTGTAGATTCAGTTCCTGAAGTGTATAAAAGTGTGGATACAGCATCAGGTTCAGTCTCGATGAAATAATCATCACTATTGGAAAGGTCAACATCATCGAACTTTACAATCTTCATGCCAAGTTCATTGACCAGATCTGAGTCAGTGAACAGGATGGAGGGGCTTGAATTATCTGTAAGTATCCTGATCTCCTCGTTTTTAAGGTTAAAATTGTATGGGGAGAAAATTGCGCCTATACGGTTGGCTGCCATCCACAACTCAGCAATTTCAGGCCTGTTTTTTGAGAAAACTGCAATTACATCTCCTTCCATGATATGATTCTTTCTCAGGTATGAAACCCACATGAGAACTCTCTTCCTGAAATCAAGGAATGTGAACGTCTCACCATTAAAAAGAAGAAAATTTTTATTTGGCCATTTCTCTACAGAACGATCAAGAACTCCCGAAATGTTCAACATAATATTCCATTAGATTCAATGATTTTAATGTTATATACTTTTCCCAAAGGAATTATTGCCTAATTAGAAATGCATGTTGCATTCATGCCTGTTTTCTTCATTTTTAAGTATATAGTTTTCAAAGAGAGCTTTTTAAAACGTGCCATTTCAAGGGTATTCAAGGTTTTAGCTATATAATGAACAATAATTTTATATAAAAAAAATAAATAAATGCACATTGGATCATTACAACTCTAATGAAACAGCAGAAAAATACGATCAAACTTTCAGAAGAGGCATAAAGGAACCTAAGAATACGGGAAAGGCTATAGAAAGGTACAACAGGTTTATACAGAATGTTAGGAAATCAGGCCCCATACTTGATGCAGGATGCGGTACAGGGAGATTCGTTTCTTATTTCAACAGGGACGGTTTCAAAGTGACAGGTATTGATTCATCCCAAGCAATGATCAACATAGCAATAAGGGAAAATCCAAATGTGGATTTTTATGTAATGGATATGAGAAAACTGAAGTTTCAAAACAATCAATTTGACGGAATATGGAATTCGGGATGCATTCTTCATCTTGACGAGGATGGAGTCAGATTAACTTTTAGCGAATCCAAACGTGTTCTAAATCCAGGTGGAGTTTTGTTTGTTTCTACAAGAACTGCTGATAAGGATTTTTTTGCAATTGAGAATTCTTCAGAAGGTGGTAACATACCAGTGAATTATTACTCTACTAAAACATTACAAAAATTACTTACTGAAACAGGTTTTGAAGTTTTATTCATTACAGTTGATAATGATGATTATGGCAGGCCCTTCGATTACTGTTATATTCTTTCTAGATCCATTTAAAATTGTTTTGAAGATTTATATACTTTTGACAAAATATCCTATGAAATTCGATAAAGTAATTTAATTGTGCCTTTCCAGTTAAGTTTAAACCACAATTTACATTACTCGGAAGTGTTCGCACAGAGGTCGCCCATTATCATCATACAGAATGTGATAAGTGCCATTTTTGGCATGATGGGAATGTACTTCATCATCAAATTTATTGGAACCACTGACTGGGGATTTCTTGCCTTTGGACTTGGATTTGTTGGAATATTCTCTATTGTTGGAGATCTTGGGTTCTCTACTGCCCATACAATAATGATCTCAAATGGTGAGGATATTGGTGAATGCAATGCTACCTATCTCTCTGTAAAACTAATAATGGGTGTTGCTTTCAGCGGAATGGTTTTCTTGGCACTATTTGTGTGGATATACGTTTTACACAGGGGTTTCCAGTCAGATGTTGAATATTGGGTAATTATAGCATTGATTCCATATTTTTTCTTTAAGAATCTTACGGTATTCTCCTCCACTTACTATATCGCTACTCTGAAGTCAGTGAGGAATGCAATACCTCCACTGATTGAGGCGGTATTCAGAAATTCTGTATTCGTTGGAATGGCTCTGCTCATTGGAATGAATCCCGGTTATTACGGATACGTAGATGCTATGTACCTGGCAATAGTATACAGTTTCTCATACGGCCTTTATTTTCTGGTATCAATCTGGTTGGGAAGGCCATGGAAGATCGGAAAGGCATCAAGGAAAATGGTAAAGAAGTACTCGGTAATTGCATTTCCCCTAATCTTTGCCCTGTCAGTTGGGTCCATCAGTGGTAACATTGACAAAGTTATAATTCAGTTCTACTGGCATGCAGTACCCACTGGAGCTTTCTACTCAGCTCAGCAAATTGCCGGTATTATCACCACTCTTTCTGCTTCCATGTCTGTATTTTTTGTTCCACTTCTGATTAGATATGAAAGAACCTCGGGGAAGCTGAAGCATAACGAATCCATCCTGGAGTTTGAGAGACTTATTTCTCTTTATACACTACCACTGGTTGTTCCACTCTCAGTCCTGTCTCCATTCGTAATGAACTTCTTTACCGTTGACTACATCCCTTATGGGTTCATGCTTTCTTTACTGGCTTGGAGGGCTTATTTCACTGCAATTAATACGCCATATAATTCATCCATAATCAGCAGGAAAAAAACAAAACTCATAGCAGTTGTGGACACAGTTCTTATTATATTGAACATATTTCTTATATTTCTGCTTGTACCACCATTATTCTTCGGCACTTCCTCATTATCACAGGGTCCATTTGGTGCAGCATATGCAATGCTATTTTCCGGAATTGCCTCCTTTGCCATATACAGGATTATAGTCATAAAATTGGAGAATATAAAACCAAATTACCTGCTCCTAAGGCAGGCAATTCCAGCTTTATTCCAGGCTGTTTCCTTATGGGGAATGGAGATGGTAGTGACTCCTAAGGATGTACTGATTCTGATTCCCATGGGCATAGTATCTATTGGTGTGTATTTTCTGAGTTCGATTGCGGTCAGGGAAACTACCGGGGGAGAACTTGTAAAAATAGTCAAAAACTTCGTTCCAGGAAAAATACGGACAAGATTCAGGGATGAAAATTCTCCTGAAAATGAGATCATTGAATTCCAAGAGGATGAAAATTAAAACAATTTAGTCAATCCTCAAAATATGTATAAAATAATACAAGTTTAAGTATTGATTGAAATTGTTATTTGAAAGATAAAATGGGGAAATTGGCAGGTGTAATACTTGATTAATGGTATATCAGATCAAATAGAAGTGATTTTGGAAAAGAATTATCCAAGTCATGCAAGAAGAAAGATCGATATACCGGATATTTCACTATTTGCGGTTTTCCAGGAATCAGTGAGACAATTTGGTGATCGAATCGCAGTTTCATTTGAGAATTACAATTTGACATATACAAAACTGAATGAAGAGGTGCAGAGAGTTTCATCTGGTCTTTCAGAAATGGGATTCAAAAAAAAGGATAGATTTGCAGTTATAATGCCGAACATGCCTCAATATATCATTCTTCTCCTGGCGGCAACAAAGCTAGGAGTAGAGGTAGTAGACATTAATCCCCTTTATACCTTTGACGAGATCAGGGGAATCGTTGAAAGCACAAGATCCAAAGTCATGTTTGTTTTCACGGATTTTCTCACTAAGATGGTAAACCTGTTTCCAATACACATAGAGAAGTTGGTTGTGGTCAGGCACTGGGATGATGTAAGGTCTCCATTTAACTCGTTCCCGCTTCTAAAAGGACTCTTGGGCAGGGATTACCTTCCAAAAGATTCCAATATTAGGTTTTTTGATGATTTGGGAATTAATTTAAAACCTGTAGAAGATGTTCCAATTGATCCAAAAGAAGATGTGGCCTTTGTACAATTTACGGGAGGCACCACGGGAAAGCCTAAGGGTGTGCTGATATCACATTATAATATGGTTTCCCAGTTATACGTAATGGATAACTGGGCCAGGAACCTTGATAAAACCGATATTGAATTTATCTCTGCAGTGCCTTTTTATCATGTGTTTGGCATTACAATATGCATTTTCCTCCCCTTATTCATCGGTTCGAAGATCAGTGTTATAATGAATCCCGGTGATATGGAAGGGATTAAAAGGTGTATTGAGAAAGGAAAAAACGTAGTGTTTCCTGTTATTCCTTTAATTGTTTACGGGTTGTGTGCCAGCAATTCCGGGAAAAAGGTTAACCATTCTGGAAGCTTGATCGTCATATCTGGTGCTGCTCCCTTATCCAACATAATTGTCAACAATTTCTGGGAAATTTTCGGTATTGAGATTATTGAGGCCTATGGATTGACTGAAGCATCACCCACTGTTTCAATGAATCCCCTTGTACCTGGAATGAATAAAATTGGAAGCGTGGGTATGCCACTCCCCAATACACACGTCAAAATAGTGGATACCAAGAAAGGGATGGTCGAAGTTCCTCTGGGGGAAAGGGGAGAAATAATCGTAAAAGGGCCTCAGGTTGTGGAAAAATATCTCGATGAAGTTGCCAAAAACATTACTATCAAAAATGGCTGGCTCTATACAGGAGATATAGGAAAATTCGACAAAGATGGTTATCTTTACCTGCTCG